>JBDHHZ010000001.1:0-76666 GCA_039589115.1 Gemmatimonadota bacterium
GTCGGTGATCGCCAAGACCACCACTCGCTCACGCCCAACCGCACGGCCCAAGCGGTCGCCGTCCAGGACGGACAGCTCCGGCAGATCCCGCGAGCTCAGCAGCCCGGACAGCTTTCTGCGCACGTTCTCTGGCGCGTCCGTCGCGACTACCACCACAGTGGCCTCACCGGCGCGAATCGACCGACGCACTGCGTCGAGGCCGATCCGCATGCGCCCGGCCTTGGCCGCCAGACCGAGCCCGTTGAGGAAGCGGCCGGCCGCCTCAGGAGACCTGCTCGTCCGCTTCACCTTCCGGTTCCGCTTCTACATCCGCCGGGTCAGCATCGGCCTCGGCTACCACGGCTAGCGGCGCCTCGCCGACGTCGTCGCCGGCCTCAGCTTCATCCTCGGGCTCGCTCGCCGACTCGTCGACCTCGGCTTCGGCCTCAGGCTCCTCCGCCGACTCGTCGACCTCGGCTTCGGCCTCAGGCTCCTCCGCCGGCTCGTCACCCGACTCAGCGGTCGCTTCAGCGGCTTCCGCCTCGAGCCCTTCCTCATCCTCCTCATCGTCCTTGAACGGACCGCCCGTTGCCACAGGCTTGGCGTCCGGCGGAGCCTCGGCCGACAACTCCTGCGGCTCCTCGACGATGGTGAGCTCCTCGATCAACTTGATCAGCACGTCGGTCTCTTCTTGCCCCACTCCCGAGATCCGCAGGAAATCGTCGCGTTCGAGATCGATGATGTTCATGAACGTCTCGTAGCCCGCCTCGTTGAGCGCCGCCAGCACCGCCGGCGCGATGTCCAGCTCCTCCAGCGGGAAGTCGGCCGCGCCCTCGTACTCTTCGCTGCCCCGGAACAGTGTGCTCTGCGCACCGCGCTCCATCCATTCGCGGCTCGAGTAGAGATCGATCTGCCAACCGATGAGCTGAGAAGCGAGCCGGACGTTCTGTCCGTTGCGACCGATGGCGAGTGACAGCTGATCCTCGTCGACGATCGCAGTGACGACCTTGCGTTCCGTGTCGGATATGACCTTGGCAACTTTCGCCGGCGCCAGCGACCGCTTGGCGTAGATCTCCGGATCGGGATGCCAAGGGACGATATCGATCCGTTCGCCGCTCATCTCTGAGACCACCGCCTGAACGCGCGAGCCTTTGAGGCCGACACAGGCGCCTACCGGGTCGATCGAATCGTCGTTAGAGATGACGGCGATCTTGGTCCGGCCACCGGCTTCGCGCGCGATGTCGACGATCTTGACGATGCCCTGATATATCTCAGGCACCTCCAGCTTGAACAGCGCGGCGACGAAACCGGGGTCGGCGCGTGACAGGATCAGGCGCGGCCCTTTGGGCGTCTCCTCCAGTTTCTTGAGCACGGCACGGATCGGCTCGCCCTGTCGGAATCGCTCCCGCGGGTTCTGCTCGCGCCACGGGATGATCGCCTCCGCCTCTCGGAGCACGTTCAACATCACGACCAGCTTACCGCGCTCGATCGCCTGCACTTCACCGGAGAGCAGCTCGCCGAGCTTGTCGGCGAATTCCTCGCGAATGCGGTTTCGCTCTCCTTCGCGCACTCGCTGGATGATCCGCTGTTTCGCCGCGAGCACCGCCGTGCGACCGAACTCGCCGAACTCCACGGGGATCTCCAAGAGATCGCCGACCTGGAAATCGGGGTCATCCCAGCGAGCCTCTTCCACACTCACTTCGCGTGACGAATCGAGGACTTCCGCGACCACCTCCTTGAGGACGACGATGGCGATCTTGCCCTTCTCCTCGTCGATGGTGATCTCGGCCTGCACGTTGGGACCGAACCGCTTCGCAAGTGCGGCGTGGATTCCATCCTTGATCAAGTCGTGCAGCTCATCACGCGACAACGACTTGTGGGCCGTCATCACGCGGAAAGCTTCCAGAACCTGTGTTGCGTTGGCCATCCGTTCTCTTGCGCTTCTGTCTCGCTTGCTTCTTACCGGTCTCATCCCAATCGAAGACCAAGTTCGCCTTGGCGATGGCGGACAACTCGATCTCCAACTCGCTCTCGTCCGCCAACCGCAACCGCACTCGCTCCTCGCCGCCCGAGCCATCGACTCCCAGAAGGGAGCCCTGCAACCGTTTCGCGCCGTGCGCCAGCGGTCCAAAGCCGCGCAATGCAACCTGGCGCCCAACCGCGCGCTCGAAGTCGCGTCGCTTCCGGAGCGGCCGCTCGACGCCGGGTGAGGAAATCTCCAGGATGTACCCGGACGCCAGATCCTCACGGGCGTCCAGAACTCCCTCCAACTCGCGACTCGCCTGGGCGCAATCGTCGACCGTGACGCCGCCGTCCAGCTCGGCGTCCTGCCGGCCGATGCGTAGCCGCAAGATCGGGCGGGCTTTGTGCCCGGCCAGTTCCAGCTCGACCAGTTCGTAACCCAGGCGGTCGAGGACGGCTTCCGCGACAGCTTCCAGTTCCTCGTTCGCCTGGCTGTACTTCTGCCCCATGCCTCATTCCCGCCTCGCGGCCAGACGGGCCCCAGCAATAAAAAAGTGGGGTAAATACTGCGTCCCCACTGCTCAAAGGCCTTGCGGCCCTAGTTGCCTGGCGCCTCAACCCACAGCGGCAAAAAATATAGACTGGGTGCAGCGGGAAATCAACCGGCGGGCCAGCCCAGGAAGGCGCACATCCGCCGTCCGCGATCCCCGCCGCGGTAGGAGAAGAACGCCGCCGCGTCGCAGCGCGTACAGCGGCTGGACGCCGTAAGGCGCTCGGGATCGACCCCGGAGGCGGCGACGGTGTCGGCGATATGGGCCCGCAGATCCACCAAGCGGGTCCCCTCGGGCATTCCACCGAGGGCGGCCGGGACCTCGGGGCCAACTTCGTAACATCCCCCACAGATCGCCGGACCCAGGTGTGCGTGCAAAGAGGCGACCTCGGCTCCCAGGCGGCACATGGCCTCGAACGTCGCCTCGACGACGCCAGCCGCCGCTCCACGCCAGCCGGCGTGGGCCAGACCGAGAACGCGCCGCTCCGGGTCCAGCAGGAAGACGGGGACACAGTCAGCGACGGTCACGGCCAGAAGCACGTCCGCACGTCCCGTGACCAGGGCATCGGCGTGGCCGAGGACCTCGACACCGGCCGGGCCCAGATTCTCGTAGACAGCCACCGCGGAGCCGTGCACCTGGCGGCAGCGGGCCACGCGGCCTACACCCGTGGCCGCCTGCAGGCGCGACCAACCGTCGGCCGGTGTCCGAGACGCTGCCGCCTCCTCCGGCCGTTCGGCTGCCTCCTGGAGACCGAAGTCGAGCTCGGGGGCACGCGCGGTGATACCCTGCACGAGGCCCGGGAATCGGGCGCCCCAGTCGGCCTGCCCGAACACACGCAGACCGTCGAGAGAGATCTCCCGCTCCACGGCTGTCACTCGATTCGTTCGATGGACGCGCCCAGCTCTCGCAGGCGCTCATCGATGCGCTGGTAGCCGCGCTCGATCTGTAGGATGTTGTTGATGCAGCTCTGTCCCTCGGCACCGAGGGCGGCGATCAGGATAGCCATTCCGGCCCGGATGTCGGGGCTCTCGACGACGGAGCCACGGAGGATGGCGGGTCCAACAACCACGGCGCGGTGGGGATCGCAGAGTACGATGCGCGCTCCCATCGCGGTGAGCTTATCGGCGAAGAACATCCGCGACTCGAACATCTTCTCATGAATCAGCACAGTGCCGCGACACTGTGTCGCAATCACCAGGGCGATACTGATGAGGTCCGCCGGGAAGTGCGGCCATGGCCCATCGTCGATCTTCGGTATCTGCTGGCCGATGTCCATGCGGATCTCCAGCGACTGTTCCGCAGGGACACGCAACACCCGGCCGTCCAGCTCGCAGTAAACCCCCAGCCGCTCGAACATGAGCAGTATGCTCGACAGGTGATCCGGCTCTACATCGCCGATCGTCAGCTCGCTCTGCGTTACGGCGGCAAGCCCGATGAACGACCCGACTTCTATATGGTCCGGACTCACCGCGCCGCTCGCGCCGCTCAACCGCTCGACGGGCACCCATGGCGTTCAGCAACTTGCAAAGGTCTTGGACGTGCGGCTCCGACGCCGCATTTCGCAGGATCGTCGTCCCCTCGGCCAGCGAGGCCGCCATGATGGCATTCTCCGTGCCCGTCACGCTCGGCTCGTCCAGAAAGATCTCTTTCCCACGGAGCTTGCCGCGCAGCACGAACTGGTCACCCAGCTCCACCTCGGCCCCGAGCTTTTGCAGCGCATCGAAATGTGTGTCCAGCCGTCTGCGACCGATCACGTCGCCGCCGGGCGGCGGCAACATCACCTGGCCCATCCGCGCCAGCATCGGGCCGGCCAGCAGGATCGAGGCACGAATCCGGGCGACCAGGTCGGCCTCGAGCGCTGCGGAGTGAATGTCAGCGGCGTTCAGCGTCAGCGCACCGGGGCCCGTCCACTCGAAGCGCACGCCGAGCGCTTCGAGCAGCTCGAGCATGGTATGCACGTCCCGGATATCCGGTACATTCGTCAACTCGACCGGCTGATCCGTGAGCAACGCCGCCGCCATCATCGGCAAAGCGGCGTTCTTGTTCCCCGCCGGCCGCACATGGCCGTGCAGGATCCGTCCGCCTTCAACTATGAAGCTGCTCATGGTTGGCCAACTTACACTGCCACGCTCCCAGCCGTCAATCGGAGCCACCACGCTTGACACCGTCGGCCGGGCGTGCCTATGTGAAGGGCGGTTCGCAAACAGTGAGACGACATGAAGCTACATCATTATCTGAGCCCGGAACTGGTCATCCTCGATCTGCAGGCCGAGGGCGTCGAGAGCACGCTAGGTGACATGGTACACGTCCTGGCCGAGAACGGGCTGGTGGAGAGCGAGCGGCCCGTCTTGGAAGCGCTACTCGAGCGGGAAGCGGCTCAGACGACCGGTATCGGCGGCGGGGTAGCGATACCGCACGCCGTGTACCCGGAACTCAGCTCGACCGTCATCGGGCTCGCACTGTCGCGCGAAGGGATCGATTTCCTCTCGCTGGACGAAAAGCCGGTTCACATGCTCTTTCTGCTCTTGTCGCCACCCGCCAGCAGCGGCACGCATATCAAGCTACTCGCCAGGATCGCCCGGCTCATGCGGCAGCCGGACTTTCTCCAGGAGTTGTTCGCGGCAACTACAGCCGAGGAAGTGATCGAGAAGATACGGCAATTCGACGAGCTTCATCCGTAGCACTGTGGCGAACGGGCATCCCATGCAGCTACTCGTGGCAGTGATCAACCAACCTGAAGCGCTCGATGACATCCTGTCCGGATTCCTCGAGTTGGGGATCACTGGTGCCACGGTCATCAACAGCGAGGGGATGGCCCACGTCCTGACGCACGACATCCCCCTGTTCGCGGGGATACAGACATTGATCTCCCGCTCCCGGGCACAGAACTATACGATCTTCAGCGTCATCGACGACGACGAGAAGGTCGAGGCAGCGTTCGACGTCATTCAGGACGTGTGCGGTAGCCTGGCAGAGCCGGGCACCGGGATCACGTTCACCATCCCGGTCATCCGGGCAGTCGGCGTGGCCCCCGAGCTTGGCGAAGAATCCGAGCTGTGAATCCGCTGCTGGTCGTCTTGCTTCTGGCGCTGATCGGGTTGCTGGGCGCCGGCCTCACCTTTTCGAAGCGCCAGGGGCCGCTGGGGCCGCGCATCTTCATCGCCATCGGCGGGCCGTTCCTCTTTCTCGGTTTCGCGCTCGGCCCACATATCCTGGGTGTTATCTCGCGAGTAGCGGTGGCGCAGCTCACGCCACTGCTGGCGCTGGGGCTCGGCTGGATCGGACTGCTGTTCGGGCTGCAGCTCGATAGAGGCCACCTGCGTCAGTTCCCGCCTCGCTACCTGGCCCTCGCCTGGCTGCAAGCTGCAATCGCATTCGGCATAGTGCTCCTCGTCGCTTACCTGGTCACCGATGCCTGGTCGACGCTCGGACTTGGCGCGCTCATACTGGTGGCCGCGGCGACGGCCTGTGTGTCGACGCCCGCCGCTATCGCGCTCATCTCGAATACTTACATGACGCGCGGTCGGATGACCCGGCTGCTCTTCTATGTTGCGAGCCTCGACGCTGCTGTGGGGATAGTCGCGCTCGGCCTGACGCACTCCGCACATCACACCGGTATGCTGGGGCGCGGTGAGACGCTCTCACTCATCGAGTGGTTCGTGATCTCCGTACTGCTCGGCGTATTTTTCGGGATACTATTCCTCTCTCTCACGCGCATTCGCCCTCGCTCCCAAGAGTTGCTGTTGCTGCTGATCGGGCTGGTGCTCTTCGCCGCCGGCACGGCGTTCTATCTCGCGCTTTCTCCTCTCTTCATCTGTATGATCATCGGCGTGATGATCGGTAACCTGTCGCCGATGCGGCGGCGCGTGTACAAGGCGCTCTCGGAATGGGAGCAACCGATCTACATCGTGATGCTCGTTCTGGCCGGGGCGCTGCTGCAGTTCGCCTCTTGGTGGATAGTCCCGCTGGTCGCCGCCTACGTTGCCAGTAGGATCTTGGCCAAGTGGATGGGCGGCCTGGTGGCCGCCCGGCTGCGCCGGCCGGATGTTTTGGTGCCAGGCAGCTTCGGTCTCGCGCTTACGCCGCAGGGCGGCATCTCGCTGGCCATGGCAATTTCGTTCGCACTTATCTACGTTCCAACAGGGCCGGAACTCGAGGCCGCAGTCAGCATTTTCTTCGCAACTGTGGTCATCGCAGTAGGCATCAGCGATCTTATCGGGCCGTTCTTGGTCCGGTCGGTACTCGAGCGGGCGGGCGAACTCGACCGGCAGGTCGCGGGCGCCGCCGCTGCCGGCGGGGGCTAGACAGGAGGAGGGGTGATCGTGGAGGATTGGCTGGCCATTACGATTCGCGTGGTAGGAATCGTGGCGGTGCTTGTCCTCGGCATCGGCATGATCGTACTGGCTCGTGCCATCGGCCGTATCACGCGAAGCATACGCAAAGTTGATGAGGCGCTGACGACTATCGGGCACGATGCGCGGCCCGCTCTCGACCGTGCGCGAGCGATCGGCGAGAACCTGAACTTCATCGTCATGTCGGTGCGCAAGGAGGTCGATCGCGTCAGCGAGACGATGTCCTACGCCAACGACCGGCTTGCAGATGCGGTAGACGCGGCGGAGGAGCGGGTTCAAGAGCTGACCACGCTCATCGATGTCGTTCAAGGTGAAGTCGAAGACACGGTGTTGACGGCCACGTCGGCGCTCCGCGGTATCCGGACCGGCGCGAGAATGCTGCGCCGCGGCGGGCGGAACGATGAAGAGGGCTCCGACGTAGAAGAGGCGGAGGAGTGACAGCATCATGGTCGCGAAGGTGAGGCCCCCGGGAGCCGATTCTGGGGAAATCGACCGACGCGAACCTGCTCAGTACTTCCTCGCTTTCGTTATCGGCGCCTTCGTCGGCGCCGGCCTGGCCGGAATTTGGATCCCTGAGCGGCGCCGCCGCCGGCTGCCGGAGGTGGCGCGCAGACGCTACCGGCGCGTCCGACGGGCCGGCGCGGCGGCACTCGATGAGATCCGGGAAGCAGGCCGCGAGATCGCCGGCGAGTTCCGGGACGAGCTAGGCGCCAGCCTCGAGGCCGCTCGGGAGGAATTTGGGGACATGGCCCGTCAGCAGCTCAAGCACGTACGAGGGACCCTCCGCAGGGACCGCAGAAGGCTTCACGACTGACATCCTGCATGCGCTGGCCACAGATTCTGAGCATCGCGGGACTAGCGGTCCTGCTACTCCCCGAACCGGCCTGGGCCTGGGGCCCTGGCATGCACATCCTGGTCGGTACGGAACTGCTCGCCGCTCTGGCGCTTCTGCCCGCGGCTGTGGCCGATATTCTGCGCCGCTATCCACTCGACTTTCTCTACGGTTGCATCGCCGCTGACATCACATTCGGCAAGAAGTACGCGCCGGTCGGCCGCAATTGCCATCACTGGCACGTGGGCGAGGAGTTGTACGCGACCGCCGATGACGATAGCACGCGCGCCTGCGCCCTCGGCTACCTGACACACCTGGCCGGCGACACCATCGCTCACAACTACTTTCTGCCACGCAAGCTCCTCACCTCTGCGAACACCCAGACCATCGGGCACTCCTACTGGGAGCACCGCATGGATGTCCACCTGGGGCAGGCCTACCTGCGAGCCGCCTCACAGCTGCTCAAGGACTTCGACCACCGGCACAACGACGCCATGATGGATCGCGTGCTCGACCGAGCCGTGTTCAGCTTCCAGACCAACCGGCTCATCTTCAGGGGGATGATCGAGCTGGCCGATCACGGCGGCTGGCAAGCTATGTTCGACCGCGTGCTCGACTACTCTCGTTGGGACGTAGACGACGACGAGGTCGCGAACTGGGTACGCTATACCTTCGACTTCGCCGCCGACTATCTGATCAAGCGAAAGGAATCTATGGCCGCCTTCCTCGATCCGACCGGCGAGCGAACGTTGAGCCTGGCCAAGCGGCTGAACCGGGAGTTCGGACGGCGGAAGGTCCAGCGTCAGAAGCTATTCACGAAGCTGGCCGACGACGAGTTCGGCCTACCTGAAGATTTCCCCGGCTGGTGGGAGAAGCGGCTGGCGGCAGAAGGGATGTGGATCGACCTGGTCCACTTGAAGGCCAAGCTCATCAAGCCCAAAGAAAGCCGGCTGGTAGGGCGAAAGAAGAAGGCGCGGGCACGGAGCTAATGGGAGGTAGGGAGCGCTAGTTGAGTGAGGGAGCAATTGAGCAAGGAAGCCTGCGAGTTTAGAGGTGACGGACCGCCGGCGAGTCGCCTCTCAACTCGAAGTCTCCCACACTCCTCTGCTCCCTCACTCAACTAGCGCTCCCTACCTCCCGAAATCCCATTCCCAACGACGGTCGCACTTTCACAATTCAGTCGTTCAAGAGTTCCCCCAATACTTCGCGAAGGCGGCCCGGGTCTGCTCTTCCTTGCGACTTCCGCATCACCTGGCCGATGAAGAAGGCGAGCAGCTTCTCTTCGCCGTTACGGTAACGCTCGGCCTCGCCGGGGTTCTCCGCGATCGCCTCCGCCGCCCAGGCCTTCAGCTGATCGCTGTCGCTCACCTTGCTGAGGTCCTCTTCTTCGATGATCCGCCCAGCGCTATTTCCCGTCTCGACCATCCGGCGGAACACCTGCCTACCGAGATTGTGCGACAGCGTGCCCGCAGCGATCAGCTCGAGGAGCTCGGCCAGTTGGACCGGCTCGACACCCAGTTCGGTCACAGGGACACCGAGGTCGTTCGACGCGGCCAGTACTTCGCCCATCACCCAATTCGATGCTTCCTTCGGGTCGGTCGCCGCCTCGGCGACCTTCTCGTAGAAATCAGCCAGGTCACGGTTCGCACTCAAGACCTCCGCGTCATAGGACGGCAAACCGTACTCATCCATCAGGCGTTGCAGCTTCTGCCGGGGTAACTCCGGGAGAGGGTCGGCCAGCCGGGCAACCGTCGCTTGGTCCAGTTCCAACGTCGGGATGTCCGGCTCGGGGAAGTACCTGTAATCGTGCACCTCTTCCTTCCCGCGCATCGGACGCGCTTCGCCGCGTGCCGGATCCCAGAGCATCGTCTGATGCTCGATCGTGCCGCCCGATACCAGGATGGCAATGTGCCGGGCCGCCTCGTAGTCCAGCGCTTTCTCGAGCTGGCTGAACGAGTTCATGTTCTTGACTTCGGTCTTGGTCAGCAGTTGCTCGCTGCCGGTGGGACGGACCGAGACGTTCGCATCCACGCGCAAGCTGCCTTCTTCCATGTTGCAGTCGCTCACCTCCAGGTACTCGAGCGTCCGCTTCAGTCTGACCAGGAAGCCGCGCGCCTCAGAGGGCGAGCGAAGGCTGGGCTCGGTGACGATCTCGACGAGTGGTACGCCCGCCCGGTTGAGGTCGACGGCCGTCTGTCTCGGGAATCGGTCGTGCAGCGACTTACCGGAGTCCTCCTCGACGTGCAGCCGGCGGATCTCCACCCGCCCCTCTTCCCCGCCCGATTCGCTCGGCACATCCAACCGGCCGCCACTGGCCAGCGGCTGATCGTACTGGGTGATCTGGTAGCCCTTGGGCAGATCGGGATAGAAGTAGTTCTTCCGCGCGAACACCGTCCGCTGATGGAGCTCACAGTTGAGGGCACGCGCGGCGAGCACGGCGAACTCGATGGCCTGACGGTTGACCGTCGGCAAAGCGCCCGGCAAGCCCAGACAGACGGGGCAGACATGCGTGTTGGGCGGCGCCCCGAACTCGACCCGGCAGCCGCAGAACATCTTGCTGGCCGTCTTCAGCTGGACGTGTATCTCGAGACCGATCACGGTCTCGTAACCGGGGGTCCGCGGCGCGGGCACCTAGGCGCTCCCTTCCTGGAGCGCGTGTGCTGCGCGCAGCATCGACGGCTCGTCGAAATGGCCGGCCAGGAACTGGCCGCCCACCGGCAGGCCATCCACCGCCCCGATCGGGACGGAGACGGCCGGCAGGCGTGCCAAGTTCGCCGTCACCGTGAACACATCGGATAGATACATCTGGACCGGGTCGTCCACCCGCTCGCCGAGTCGGAAAGCCGTGCAGGGCGAGGTCGGAGTGAAGACCACATCGACGCCCTCGGAGAAGACTCGCTCGAAGTCCTGCGCGATCAGCCGGCGGACTCTCTGGCCCGTGCCGTAGTAGGCGTCATAGTAGCCGGCGGACAGCCCGTACGTACCCAGCACGATCCGCCGCTTTACCTCGCGGCCGAACCCGGAGCCGCGCGTCTCGCGGTACACCGCCACAGTGCTCTCGGCGTCGGATGACCGCCGTCCGTACCTCACACCGTCGTAGCGCGCCAGGTTGCTGGAGGCCTCGGCGTTGGCGATCAGGTAGTAGGCCGGCACCGCGTAGGGCGTGTGGGGGAGCGAGATCTCCCTGATTTCTGCGCCCAGCTTCTCCAGCCGCTCGATCGCAGACCGGCACGCAGCCGCCACCCGCGCATCGAGGTCGTCGGGGAAGTACTCGCGCGGCACGCCGACCACCAGGCCCTCGAGCCCCGAGTCGAGGCCTGCGGCGAAATCCGGCACAGGGATATCGGTCGAGGTGGAGTCGAAGCGATCGACTCCGGCGATGACGTTCAGAGCCGCGGCCGCGTCCCGGACCGTGCGCCCGATGGTGCCGACCTGGTCCAAGCTCGACCCGAAGGCCACCAACCCGTAGCGGCTGACCCGGCCGTACGTGGGCTTGATCCCGACGACGCCACAGAAGGAGGCCGGCTGTCTGACGGAGCCGCCGGTGTCGGAGCCCAGGGCCAGCGGCACGAGCCCGGCCGCTACAGCGGCAGCCGATCCACCGGAGCTACCGCCGGGCACGCATTCCCGGTGCAGCGGGTTTCGCGTTGGACCGAAGCCGCTGTTCTCCGTCGACGAGCCCATAGCGAACTCATCGAGATTCGTCTTCCCGACGATCAGCGCGCCCGCCGCCCGCAGCTTGCGGATCGCCGTCGCCTCGTACGGCGACACGTGTCCCTCGAGGATCCTCGAACCGCACGTCGTGGGCAGAGTATGCGTGCAGATGTTGTCCTTGACCGCGACGGGGATACCGTGGAGAGGACCAATTTCATCGCCCTCATCGAGCGCGCGGTCGAGGGCCGCCGCCAACTCGAACAGCTCCTCTCCACCAACCGAGAGGAACGCATGCAGCGGGGGATCCTGCGCGTCCGAATCGGCGATCGCCTCGACGGTCGCACGCAGAAGATCAACGACGCTCAGGCGCCGCGATCTCAGCTCCTCTCGAAGCTCGCTTACCGTAAAGTCCGCAGATCCTGCCATCTCCGGCTTCGCTCCCTCCCCCTACCCTCCGTCGCCACCCAAGTCTTCGGCGTCCAGCGCCGGCAGACGCGGCAAAACGAAGTAACCCTCGCGCCAGGCCGGCGCCATCCGATCTAGCGGCTCGGTCAGTGGATCCTGATCGACACCGTCCTCCCGGGTCGGTGCTGCGTGGTCCAGCGCGCCGGCGGGCTCGGCACTCTCCACATCGACGCGGCGGATCGCCTCGAAGAACCCTAGGATCGACTGGCAGTCCCGCGTCAGGCCATCCAGCTCGTCCTCGTCAAGCCTGAGCCTGGCCAGTTCGGCGACTTTCTCGACGTCGGAACGGTCGATCCCCATGTCTCGCTACTCCTCGAGCTCGAGGTTGGCGTATCGCACCACGACTTTCTTCCTGCCGACCTCGTTGAATTCGATGGTCGCCTTCAGCTCCCAACCGTGGCCGTCCAGGCCAACGACCGTACCGGCGCCGAAGCGTGGGTGCCGAACGCGACTACCTTCGGCGAGCCCGTCCAGCGGGACGGTCTCTTGCGACGCCGAATAGTCGTAGGTCAGCTCCCCGTGCCCGCTCTCGCGCTCCACCCGCAGCGGCCAGTCCGTCCAGTCCGCGGCCGTCCGGCGGCTCGATACTCTCTCCACGTAGCGGTCCGTCTCGCGCGTTTCCAGCAGCTCCCGCGGTATGGGTCGCAGGAAGCTGGACGGGACGGAAGTCATCCAGTCGCCGGCGCGACGGCGGCGCTTGGCGTACGTCATGTAGAGCTTCATCTGGGCTCTAGTGATGCCTACGTAGAACAGCCGGCGCTCCTCCTCGAGCTCCTCGAGGCTGTCGTGTGAGCGCGAGAGTGGAAACAGGCCCTCCTCCAGGCCCGATATGAGGACGACAGGGAACTCGAGCCCCTTGGCGTTGTGCAGCGTCATCAAGGTCACCGCATCGGCTTCGGGATCGAGGTTGTCGACATCGGCAACGAGCGAGACCTTCTGGAGAAACATATCGAGTTCCGTAATCTCGCCGATGTCCTCGAGATCCTCCGCCTCCAGCATCAGCTTCGCATCGAATTCGGAGGCTGCCGCCACCAGCTCCTCCACGTTCGCCGCCCGGTCGATCCCCTCATAGCCTTCCTCGCGGAGACTATCCAGCAGCTTGAGCTCGACGATCAGCTCGCCGAGCAGCTGGTGCACGCTCACGTGCGAGGCGAGCGCGCGGTAGCGATCAATCATCTGGGCGAACGATTCGAGCGCCGCGGCTCCCGCCGGCCGCATACCGCCGATGGCCCGGGCCGTGCGGGCGGCCTCGAACGGCGTGACCCCCGCCTCACGCGCCCTGGTGAGCAGCATCGTCAGTGTGGTATCTCCGATGCCCCGGCGCGGATAGTTGACGACTCTGAGAAGCGATCCCGTGTCCTTCGGGTTCGAGATGAGCTTCAGGTAGGCCAGGACGTCCTTGATCTCACGTCTCTCGTAGAACCGCACGCCCCCGATGATCCTGTATGGCAGGTCTGCATCTCGGAAGGCTTCCTCCAGCGAGCGGCTCTGCGCGTTGGTCCGGTAGAGGACGACGAAGCTGCGATGGACTAGCTCCGATCCGTTCGCCAGCTGGGCGATAATTTCGCCGGCGATCCATTCCGCTTCGTCGATCTCGTCCGCCGCCTTGATCATCGTGATGGTCGGACCGCCCTCTCTCTCGGTGAAGAGCGTCTTCCCTTTCCGGTTGATGTTCTCCTCGATGACCTTGTTCGCAGCCTGCAGGATGACCTGTGTGGAGCGGTAGTTGCGCTGCAAACGAATCGTACGCGCGGCAGGAAAGTCCCGCTCGAACTCCAGGATGTTGCGGATATCGGCTCCTCGCCAACCGTAGATCGACTGGTCGTCATCGCCGACCACGCACAGATTGCCGTGCTCCCGTGCCAGCAGCTCGATGAACCTGTACTGGGCATGGTTCGTGTCCTGGTACTCGTCTACCAGAATGAACTTGAAGCGGCGGCGGAATCGCTCGAGCACGTCGGGTTCGGACTCGAACAGCTCGACAGGCTTCATCAGGAGGTCGTCGAAGTCGAAGGCGTTGGCCTCATGCAGGCGCTTCTGATATGTGGGGTAGACATCGGCCACCGTGCGAGCGAAGGGATCGAGCGCTGTCTCGGCGAAGGTCTGCGGCGACACGAGCTGGTTCTTCGCAGCCGAGATCGCGCCCTGCACCGCCTGCGGTCTCCAGCGCTTCGGCACCTTGAGGTCCTCCATCACACGCTTGATGCCGCGCAGGCTGTCATCGGCATCGAGGATGGAGAAGCCTGGGCTGAAGCCCAGCCGGGTGGCGTTGCGCCGGAGGATCCTCGCACCCATCGAGTGGAACGTGCCGATCCACATGCCGGACGGCTCGGACCCGAGCAGGCCGTGCACACGGTTCCGCATCTCCTCCGCCGCCTTGTTCGTGAAGGTGACGGCCATGATGAGGTTGGGGTCGACTCCGTGCGGGCCCTCGAAATACTCCACAGCCCGTCGCTGATCGGGGTTAAGCGACTCGAGATACGCCCCGGTCTTCAGGTCACCCGACGGCACGCGTCAATCCACTCGCTCCGGCAACATCACCGGTAGTTCGACTATGAACTCGGCACCGACTCGTCGCTTGCCGAGCGTGACCGACCCGCGGTGCGTACTGACTATGATCCGGCGCGTCAGCGTCAGGCCGACGCCCCAGCCGCCTTCCTTACTCGAGATGCCCGGCTCGAAGATCCGCTTCCTCAGCTCGGGCGTGACGCCCGGCCCGTCGTCCACAAAGCGGATCGTGACACGGCGACCATCCTCTGCGAGCGCAGTGTTCACTCCGATGCGGCCCCCGAGACCGGCCAATACGTCCACCGCGTTCTTGATGATGTTCTCGAATGCCCACTCGAGGAGCACCGGATTGCCAGCAACCGGCGGAAGGTTGGGGGCCACCTGCACGTACAGCTCGATGGAGCGATCCAGACGGGGCAGCCGGCTGGCGAAGTAGCCTTCGAGACGCTGCAACACGTCGCCGACGTCCACCGTCTGCAAGCGCGGGCGTCGCCCGATCAATTCGAAGCGCTGCGAGACCTTGTTCAGCCGCTCGACGTCGACATCGACCTCACCCGCAATCCTCTCATCGGATGCGACTCCGGCTCGCTCGCTCGCCGGCATCCTCATGATCTCGACCCAACCCGCCAACGAGCTGAGCGGCGTACCGAGCTGGTGGGCAGTCTCCCGCGCCATCGTGGCCCAAACCCTCTCCTGCTCCGCTCGAACCGTCGAGCGGAAGATCCAGGTGCCTGTGAGAACGATGACGATGAGTGTCGCCGCCTGAGCCCAGGCCACCCAGCGCAGCCGCTCGACAACGGCCGGCATCCCGAAGTGGATCTCGAAGCCGATCCCCTCCTCGACTATCGGCTCGTTCCGCCGGTCGAGATCCGCCGCGTACTGCAGCACCCTCCGTTTGCCCTCGGGAGTCGTCAGCTGCAGCATGTCGAACAAGACCTCGACGCTGCTCTCCTGGGCGGGATCGCTCAAGCCCTGGAAAACCCGGGCGTACATACGCGACAAGGCCGCCGCGTCGACGTTGACGGCGTTGACCAGCTGCTGTGTGTTGATCAGATACCAGGCGAGAACGGCCCCGAACAGCAGCGAGAGGCCCACGGCCCAAATACGAGCTCTCACACCCGCTCGATCCTCGTGCAGCCCATGTACGGGTGCAGCACCTCAGGGAGCTCCACGCTCCCATCCTCCCGCTGATAGTTCTCGAGGATGGCGATCATCGTTCGCGGCAACGCGAGTCCCGAGCCATTGAGCGTGTGAACGAACTCCGGCTTCCCACGAGGCTCGCGCCGAAAGCGTATGTCGGCGCGCCGCGCCTGGTAGTCGGTGCAGTTCGAGCACGAGGAAACTTCAAGCCAACGCTCGACGCCCGGCGACCATACCTCCAGATCATAGGTCATCGAACTCGACTGCGCCATGTCGCCGGCCGCGAGTAGTACGACCCGGTAGGTGAGGCCCAAGCGCTGCAGGATCTTCTCGGCATGACCGGTGAGCTCCTCGAGCGCCGCCTCCGAGTCCTCGGGGCGCTCCAGTCGTACGAGCTCCACCTTGTCGAACTGGTGGATCCGCAGAATGCCCCGCGTGTCACGACCGGCGGCGCCGGCCTCGCGCCGGAAACAGGCGGTGTACGCGACGAAATGGCGCGGCAGGCTGTCAGGGGCCAGCACCTCTCCGCCGTGCAGGTTCGTGAGTGGAACCTCGGCGGTGGGTATCAACCAGAGATCATCTGTCTCTACGTGGTAGGCATCATCGGCCAGCTTCGGCAGCTGGCCCGTTCCCCGCATCGTCTCGCTCCGCACGATATACGGGGGCTGCACCTCGGTGTGACCGTGCTCCCGGACATGGACGTCGAGCATGAAGTTGATCAGGGCACGCTGCAGGCGGGCGCCCAAGCCCACGTAGACTGGGAACCCGGAACCGGACAGCTTGGCGCCGCGCTCCAGATCGAGGATGCCGAGCTCGGCGCCGAGATCCCAGTGCGGCCGCCGCCAGTCCACCGCATCAAGAGGCTCGCCCCACGAACGGACCTCCAGGTTCGCCGACTCGTCGCCGGCGGGTACGTGGGGCTGTGGTGTGTTCGGTATCTCGAGCAGCAGCTGCTCGATCCGTCCTTCGCTAGCGGCCAACTCCGCGTCGTGGCTGGAGATTCGCTCCGCAACCTCCCGCATGTCGCGGATCAGGTCCGAAGCGTCTTCGCCCGCCTTCTTCCGATCGGCTATCTCCTTCGACGCCTCGTTGCGGCGCGCCTTGAGCTCCTCGACCGTTTGGATGATCCGGCGCCGCTCTTCGTCCAGCCGCACGACCTCGCCGAGCGATCCCGTCAAGTCAGGGTCGGCTCGCTTGGCAAGCTGCTCCCCGACCGCATCGGTCTCGAACCGGATTCGCTTGAGGTCGAGCATAGCCTACCGAGCCGCTACGTCCCGTCCCCGGTAGCAACGGTGGTGTCGTCGCAGTTGGGATTCCAGAGGAAGCGGAAGCTAATGCGCATCGGGTCCCCGCCGACGGAGTCGACGACCATCTTCAGGAAGATGTGGCAGGGCAGCGATAGCGAGGGATTGGGTCGACTGCGGATCGCGTAGGTGGCACCCGGGTTCACCGGCACGGGCTCCTCGTACTCATAGAACTCCGAATCCCCCGGAAGCAGCGTGATGTTCTCGAAGTCGCCCTGCATCTCCAGTATCCCGGCGGAAGGCGCCAACGTCTCGAAAAAGCCGCGCGGCAGAAAGAAGGGCTCCCCTTCGATAGCCGCGAAGGCTATGTCCCAGTTCTCGCTCTGATCGACGCGTACGGTGCGTGGCAGGTTGAGCCCCTGGGCCGCTACGACATCGAAAGCGCTCGAGCGGTCGATGGGGCCGGCGATCAGGTCGTACAGCGTGGCGTCGAACGGTACTTCCGGGGGTGGGTAGGAAGTATCTAGGCTGTCGCCACACGAGAGCAGCGCACCCAACGTGAGCAGAAGGGCGACTGTCATACGGGCCGGAGGACGCTTGATATTCACCATGATTGACGGGCCAAGCTTACCCGGGCCGAGCGTGGCTGTCAAGCCGCGAACCCTAGAGAACGCTTGACTTTGTGGGCTCGCGCGGGTAGCTTGCCCGCACCCCCCGTCCGACCAGACCGTAGGAGCCGAATGCCAACACTCAAGGATCTTCTCGGTCGTCTCTCGAATCGCTCTGAGGTTGAAGCCGTCTTCATCGTCGGCCAGGACGGGCTCTTGATCGACAGGGTCGGGCCTGCGGAGAGCGATGCGGATGCCGTCGCCGCCATGGCGCCGAATATTCTGCACAGCGCTCGCGAGCTCGGTTCGGCCGCCCGTCACGACGGACTCGTCACCGCCGTGGTCGAGTACACCGACGGCGTGGCGATCATCACCGATGTATCGCCCGACATGATCCTCGTGACCTTCGTCAAGGCGGGAGTGCCGTTCGGCGGACTGCTGTACGAGCTGCGGCACAACCGCGAGCAGATCGCCAAGCTCGTCTGAGCCAAACCATCAGAAGACGCGACAGGTCTGGCGTGAGCGAGGACGCCGGTTTCGAACGCTGGGTCGTTCTGCTGGCAGGCGGAATCGGATCGAGGTTCTGGCCCGCTAGCACACCGTCCCGACCAAAGCAATTCCTGCCGCTGGCGGGTGCACGGCCGCTGATCCAGGAGACGGTGGATCGCGCTCGTGCTCTGGCTGCCGACGCTCACGTGCTCATCGTCGCCGGCGAGCACCTTCATCCTCACCTCGAGCGTCATCTCGCCGACCTCGATCCCTCGCAATTGCTTCTGGAACCGCAGGCCAAGGGCACGGCGCCCGCGCTCGCCTGGGCGGCCCAGGAGATCTTAGAGCGTGCCGAACGGCCCGAGCGGGTCGTGATGGTCTCGCTGCACTCCGACCATGTGATCCGCCCGCTCGAGACATTCGTCTCGACGTTGGAGAAGGCGGTGGACGCCGCCGGGAACCTGGACCGGTTGCTGACGATAGGCATAAAGCCGACCCGGCCGGAGACCGGTTACGGCTACATCGAGGTGGGCGACCCGTTATCTCAGGGTGTGTCCGAGGTGCGTCGCTTCGTCGAGAAGCCGGACCGGGAGACTGCAGAGGGCTACCTGGCGAAGGGCGGCTTCGTCTGGAACTCGGGGATGTTCGTGTGGCGCCCGCAGGTGCTTCTGGCCGAGCTCGCCGCACACGCGCCCGAGCTGGCCGGCGATCTCGAGCTTCTGAGCGACGGACGGGTGGGCGAGTTTTTTGGCAACGTGCCTACACTGAGCATCGATCATGGTCTGATGGAGCGCAGTCCGAACATCGCGGTAGTGGACGCGGAGTTCGACTGGGACGACGTGGGCGCCTGGGTGGCGCTGATGAGAGTGAGAGATCTCGATGCCGACGGTAACCTGCTGGTTGGCGACGCTCACGCGGTGGACTGTCGAGACAGCCTGGTTTGGGCGGAGGACGGCCCCATCGTGGCCTTCGGCTTCTCCGACGTGGTGGTGGTACGCGCCTCGGGCATCACTTTCGTAGCTCCGCGCGACCGCGCCGTCGACCTCAAGAAGCTTCTCGCGACCCTTCCGGATCACCTCAGGGACGGGTCGACCTGATCGTGCCTCACACCGGACTGATCCTCTTCGACGATCTGCAGGCCCGGCGCTGGGAACCCTTCGCCCTCACACGACCGGCGGGGGAGCTGATCTTTGGTGCGATGAAGCTGGTAGAGCGGGCGGAGCGGGCCCTGGGGCTCGAGTGTATCGGATACCTGACCTCGGAACACCTGGCAGATTTCCACGAGACCGGAACACCCGAAGTGCTGGGTCTCGGTGACCTGCCGGAAGACAGGGACCTCCTCTTCTGGTGCTCGCGCGCCGTCGTCGATGCCGGAGAGCAGCTGGCCGTGCCTGCCGGCGCGGGCGTCTACGTCATCGACAGCCAACCCGTGGGACTCCTGGTCCCCGCGGGCCAGCGGCCCGAATCCGGATTCCTAGACGGCCTGGAGGTCACGGCGCGGCCGGAGGCCGAGCTTGCCGTCGAAGGTCGCCTCCTGGAATGGGTGTGGGACCTGTTGCTCGAGACACCCGACCAGCTTGGACGCGACCTGGCCAGCGTGGCGGGAAGGCGCGGGCAGCGAACGCGCAGGGGCGTCTTCGTCGAAGGACGGCACCGGTTGATCCTGGGGAGCGGGGTGCGGATCGAGCCTGGAATCGTCTTCGATACGCGAGCCGGGCCGATCCTACTGGGCGACGAGGTCGAGGTCCGCGCCGGCACCCGGCTGGAGGGACCCGCTGTGGTGGGCACCCGGTCGCGTCTGCTGGGCGGCTCGTTCGAACGGATCAGCGCCGGGCCGCGCTCGTACCTGCACGGCGAGATGGCTGACAGCGTGGTTCTGGGATACACCAACAAAGCTCACGACGGCTACCTCGGCCATTCATATCTCGGCAAGTGGGTCAACCTGGGCGCGTTGACGACGAACAGCGACCTGAAGAACAACTATCGCCCAGTTCGCGTGTGGACGCCGGGGGGCGTGCTGGACAGCGAGAGAACGAAGCTAGGGTGCTTCTTCGGCGACCATGTGAAGACCGGGATCGGCATGATGCTCGGCACTGGCACGGTGGTGGGCTCCGGCGCTAACCTATACGGGAGCGCCATGCCCCCTCGCTATGTAGAACCGTTCAGTTGGGGAGAGGGCGAAGCGCTCGGTGAGTATCGCCTGGCCGAGTTCCTGGATACTGCAGATCGAGTCATGGCCAGGCGCGGCGTTGAACTGGGCGAGCGCGGGCGGCGCTACCTGGAAAGTTGCTGGCGCAAAGGGCGGGGTGGATGACCTTCAGGGTACACGTACTGGGCAGCGGCAGTCGCGGCAACTCAACACTTCTCGAGACATCCGAAACACGAATCATAGTCGACGCCGGCTTTAGCGGCCGGCAGATTGAGCGTCGCCTCGATTCCGTCGACGTGACCCCGGATAGCATCTCGGCCCTCTTCATCACCCACGAGCATCGCGATCACACCCAGGGGATGGGCGTCTTCGCCCGCCGCTGGAACGTTCCCATCTACATCGCCCGCGCCACGGCGACTTCTTGCTCCGCTCTGCTGAAAGGCACAGAGGATGTCCGCTTCTATCGCGCCGGCGAGCCGGTCGACCTGGAGGATCTGCGAGTCGAGCCGTTCTTGACCTGTCATGACGCTATCGACCCGGTGGCCGTGACCGTGCGCCAAAGGTCCAGCGGCCTCAAGGTGGGGATCGCCACCGACCTGGGAACGCCGACGGTCTCGGTGCGCCACGCACTCAGGCGCTGCGATCTGCTCGTCTTGGAGGCCAATCACGACGAGATCATGCTCCGCACCGGCCCCTACCCATGGTCGCTGAAGAGCCGCATCGCCGGACGGCACGGCCACCTGTCCAACCGAGCGGCGGCACAGCTCAGCGTCGAGCTCCACCACCCGGCGCTGGCTGGTGTGGTTCTCGCCCACCTGAGCCAGGAATGCAACGAGCCCGACCTGGCAGCCGATGTAGTGGGTGAAGCTCTGGGAAAGAAAGGCTACGCCGCGCTTCTCCGCGTCGCGCCCCAGGACGAACCTCTGGCAGGACTCGATGTGACCGCCCTCGCCGCGGCCGTCGCATCACCGCAGCTCGGACTGTTCTAGGCGTCGATTCTAGTTACCCGTCGCCCGCAGAACGTCGCTCGCCAGCGCCCAGACCATCAATGCCATGATCAGCAGGAAGCCGACCTGGCTCGCCCGGGCGCGCGCCTGCAGCGACAGCGACCGCCCACGCACCGCCTCTATGCCCAGGAACACCAGGTGCCCGCCGTCGAGGATCGGGATCGGCAGCAGGTTCAGCACCGCGAGGTTGACGCTGAGGAAGGCCATCAGCCTGAACAGGGACGCGAGACCGGCACGCGCTGCCTGTCCCGATAGCTGGCCGATCAGGATCGGGCCACCGATATCCCGCGCCGATGCCCCGCCGGTCACCAGCTGGCCTATGAACTGCAAGATCAGCCCCGACAGGGCGACGGTCTCTCGCGTTCCAGCGACGAGCGAGCCACCCAGCCCCAATGCATGGGGGGCGTTGTCCCGATCGTGGACCACGCCGACCCGACCGAGTAAGAGCGTGTCGCCGCGCACCGAGTCGACGACAGTCACGCCCTCGACCCTCGTCTCCAGGTCAAGCTCCCGACCACCCCGCTCGACGCGAAGAGTCACGCTCTCGTCGGGCCGCTGGCTCACATAGCCGGCGAACTCGATCCATTGCTCGATCGGCTGGCCGTCCAACGCGAGGACCATGTCGCCGGGCAGCACGCCGGCCTCCGCGGCGGGCATCCCCTCGGTCACCTCGCCGATCAGCGGAGCCCAGGAGTAGTGGTGGGCGAGCCCCGAGTAGGCGAAAATCGCGAACACGAAGTTCATGAAGACGCCGGCCGAGATAACCACCGCACGGACCGGCACGGACTTCGAGTCGAAGCGACGTTCCGGCGGGACCTCGAGGTCCGACTTACCGCCTTCCAGTTGCTCTAGCGCTTCATCCTCACCCATGCCAGCCATCTTCACGTAGCCACCGATGGGCAGTGCGGAGAGGACGTAGTCCGTCTCGCCTTTCTTGAAGCCCCAGACCCTCGGTCCGAGACCGATGGAGAAGCGTGGAACGGCGATACCGGCGAGCTTCGCTGTTACGAAGTGCCCCAACTCGTGAACGACGATGAGGACACCCAAGACGAGTATGAACGCAATGATCGAGACCATCTATGCCAACCGAGGTGTTTTGTTCGATCCCTCGTCGATTCTGGATCGCGCCGCTTCGCGCGCCCAACTATCGACACGATGGACGACGTCCAGCGCCGTCACTTCCTCTACCGAATGCGCGCCCAGGACCTCTCCGATGACCTCCGGTATCGCTGTGAACCGAAGTCGCTCGGCGAGGAACGCGGCAACGGCTTCCTCGCTGGCCGCATTGAATACGGCCGGCGCCGTGCCGCCGCGCAGCCCCGACTCGCGTCCCAGCTCGAATGCCGGGAAGCGCCCGGCGGGCACCGCTTCGAAAGTAAGCGTACCTACCTCCGCTAAATCAAGGGACCGCGATTCGGTGACCAGCCGCTCGGGATAGCTCAGCGCGTGGAGCACCGGGGTCGCCATCGTCGGGTAGCCCAGCTGGGCTAGCACGGAGCCGTCCTGAAACTCCACCAGCGAGTGGACGATCGACTGTGGGTGGATGACGACCGAGACCTGCTCGTATGACAGCCCGAACAGGAAGTGCGCCTCCACAACCTCGAGCGCCTTGTTCACCAGGGTGGCCGAATCGATCGTGATCTTCGCTCCCATGTTCCAGGTCGGGTGGCGAAGCGCTTCGCCCGGCGTCACTCCTACCAGGTCTAACGGATCGCGATCCCTAAAAGGTCCCCCGGAGGCCGTCAGTACGATGCGGCGCACGGTGGCCGGATCAGCGCCCTCCAGGCACTGGAACACCGCGCTGTGCTCGCTGTCCACCGGAATCAACTCGCCGCCGTTCTCCTCCAACGCCCGCATGACCAGTGGGCCGCCGACCACCAGCGACTCCTTGTTGGCCAGCGCCAGTCGCTTGCCCGCCTCGAGCGCCGTCAGAGTGGGCTCGAGTCCCGCCGCCCCCACTAGCGCGTTGACCACGATCTCGACATCGGGGTGGCAGGCCGCCTCCAGCACAGCATCCCAACCGCTCTTCACCCTCGCCCCGCCGGCGCCGGCTGCAGTGTCGAGCGAGCCATCGGCGAGCACGGCCAGATCCGGCCGATGCCGGTCCATCTGCTCGAGCAGCGCCTCGGCGTTCCTGTGTGCCGTCAGAGCCACGACTCGGAAACGATCGGGATGGGCGGCGATCACATCCAGCGTCGTCTGACCGATCGATCCCGTCGAGCCCAGAACCGCTACGCCCCGCGCGCTCATCGGATACCGACCACGCTCAGGTAGACATAGGCGACCGGGAAGACGAAGAGCAACGAGTCGAGCCTGTCGAGGACGCCACCGTGACCCGGTATCAGGTCGGAGCTGTCCTTCACCTCGCACTCACGCTTGAACCGAGATTCGAACAGGTCGCCCACCTGCCCCGCCACGGCGACGAGCACCGCGAAGCCCAGCACTTCGAGGAGGCTCATCGTCCACGGCACCAGCGAGCGGGTGAGCTCTAGGTAGAGCACGGCGCCCGCAGCCGTCGCCAGAACCCCGCCGATCGCACCTTCCCACGTCTTCTTCGGGCTGATGACCGGCGCGAACTTATGCCGGCCGATCGCCTTCCCGGTGAAGTAGGCGGCCGTATCACCCAGCCAGGTGATGGCTACCGGCAGAAAGACGACCGCAGTAGCAGCGAGGTGTGAAGCATCTTCCATCTCGCTCAGCCAAACGGCGAACGCGAGCATCAGCCCCGTGTACAGCGCACCGAACACGGTCGTGATGACGGCAGCGCCGGGACGCGACTCCGCCGGCCAGCGGATCGACAGCGTCGCAGCCACGACGAGCGTCACGACGACAGCCACGCTGACGAAGTCCGCGACGGCTACGCCCTCAGCCAGCAGCACATAAAACGCCGCCAGCACGCCGGCGACTCGCGGGGCGGCCGGCACACCGTGATCGCGGTACATGCGGCAGAACTCCCAGGCCGCCAGCGCCGCCAGGACGGCAAGGAACCCGGCCAGCCAGTAGCCGCCCAGATAGACGAGGCCTACCGCGACCGGGATGCCGATCAGCGCCACGCCCACGCGCTTCGCGAGCTCGCCGCCGGAACGCGCCGTCACTTGGCTACCTTGCCGAACCTGCGCTCTCGCTTCTGATAATCGAGAACGGCCTCGAATAGATGCTCGCGAGTGAAATCCGGCCAGAGAACCGGGGTCGTGTACAGCTCGGTGTAGGCGAGCTGCCAGAGCAGGAAGTTGGAGATGCGATACTCACCCGAGGTGCGAATCATCAAGTCGGGATCGGGCCAGCGAGATGTATAGAGCTCAGCAGCGAATGCCGATTCGTCTATCTCCTCCGGCTGCAGCTCGCCGGCTGTGACGCGCCCTACCAGACGGCGCGCCGCCTGCACGATCTCGTTCCGGCTACCGTAGCTGATGGCGAGCACGAGCTGCAGGTTCGCGCCGCCACGCGTGGTGTCGATAATCGCGTCGATGGCCTTGCGCTCCGGCGCATCGAGACGCTCGATATCGCCAATCGCGTGGACCTCGACGCCGTTCTCGACCAGGTCCTTCACCTCGGATTTGGCGTAGCGCTGCAGCAGCGACATCAGGAAGGCGATCTCGCGCTTCGGTCGCAGCCAGTTCTCTTGGGAGAAGGCGTAGAGAGTGATGACGTCGATGCCGGCCTCGATTGCGCCCTCCACTACATCGCGGACCGACTTCATGCCCGCCCGGTGGCCTTCGCTGCGCCGCAGACTACGCTCGTCGGCCCAGCGCCCGTTGCCGTCCATGATGATGGCGACGTGGGCCGGCACCCGGCTTGGACTCTCCTTGATTTGTTGGAGACGATCAGAAGGCATTATTAGACGCGCGCGCGGCAGGGCTGGCGGTTGCGCCCCGACCACTCTGGCTTCCTGGCTCAGACCTCGAGTACTTCTTCTTCCTTGGCCTTCAGAAGGGCGTCGAGTTTCTCGACGTACTCGTCGGTCAGTTTTTGTACTTCATCGAGCATTCGATGTCCATCGTCCTCGGAGATCTCATGCTCCTTCATCTTGGCCTTGACATCCTCGTTCGCTACTCGGCGAGCTGTGCGCAACGAGACCCGCCCTTCCTCAGCCATCTTGTGGAGCACCTTTACTAGCTCCTGGCGCCGCTCTTCGTTCAGCTGCGGGATGGGAACGTGGATGACGCTCCCGTCATTGGAGGGGTTGAGACCCAGGTCGGAACTCTGGATCGCCTTCTCGATCGCGCCCATCAAGTTCTTGTCCCACGGCTGTACTACCAGCAGGCGCGGCTCCGGCGCGCTGATCGTTGCCAGCTGCTCCAGCGGCATGTGCGTCTCGTACGCCTCGACCCTCACGTGTTCGAGCAGTGCTGGCGATGCCTTGCCGGTGCGAACGGAGGCAAACTCGCGCCGAACCGCGTCCAGGGCCTTCTCCATCCGGGTCTTGGTCTCTTTCGCTACTGGCATCAGCTCACCTCCCCGGAAATCAGTGTGCCGACCCGGTCGCCGCTCACCGCCGCAAGCACGGCGCCCGGTCGCTCGATGTTCAGCACGACTACAGGTAGGTCGTTGTCCTTGCAGAGCGAGATCGCCGTGGCGTCCATCACGCCAAGTTCTCTCGTCATGACTTCCAAGAACGATATCTCGGTTATCAACTCGGCGGTCGGCTCGGCCATCGGATCGGCCGAGTAGACGCCCTCGACCTTGGTGGCCTTCACGATCAGCTCGGCCTCCATCTCGATCGCCCGCAGCACGGCGGCCGTATCCGTGGAAAAGTACGGATTGCCGGTCCCGCCTGCAAAGAGCACGACCCGGCCCTTCTCCAGGTGTCGCAGCGCGCGTCGGCGGATGTACGGCTCTGCCAGCTCCTCCATACGGATCGCCGTCATCACACGGTTCTCGATGCCCTTCTTCTCCAGCATGTCCTGGACCGCCAGCGCGTTGATCACAGTCGCCAGCATGCCCATATAGTCGGCCGAGACCCTGTCCATCCCGCCTTCCGCTGCCGCCGCGCCGCGCACGATGTTCCCACCGCCAACGACCAGGCCCAGAGCGACTCCGGCTTCGTGGACCGCCTTGATCTCTTCGGTGAGGCCGTCGATCGCCGGGAGGGAGATGCCGAAGCCCTCGCTGCCCGCCAGCGATTCGCCGGACAGCTTCAACAGGACTCGCTTATATTGCGGCTTCGAGCTCTTTGCCACCTACTCGCCAACCTTGAAACGGACGATTCGGCCGACGGCGATCTTCTCGCCGAGCTGCGACTGCGTTTCCATTATCCGGTCGGCCACCGTTACCTCGGTGTCCTTGACGTACTTCTGCTCCAGCAGTGTGCGCTCCTCGAAGAACTTGCGCAACTTGCCGTCGACGATCTTGTCGGCGATATGCTCGGGCTTCCCTGTCTCTTTCACCTGGGCGAGGAAGATCGCACGCTCTCGCTCGACCACGTCCTCGGGTACGTCCTCGCGCGCCACGGCGATCGGATCGCTCGCCGCCACGTGCATGGCGAGGTCACGAGCCAGCTCCAGGAACTGGTCGGTCCGAGCCACGAAATCGGTCTCGCAGTTGAGCTCCACGAGAACACCGACCTTGCGGGAATGGTGTATGTACGACTCGACTACGCCTTCCCTAGCATCTTTGCCGACGCGCTTATCCGCCGCCGCCGCACCCTTCTTGCGCAGGTAATCGACCGCCGCGTCCATATCGCCGCTGGTCTCCTGAAGTGCGCGCTTGCAGTCCATCATGCCAGCGCCGGTGCGCTCTCTGAGTTCTTTGACGTCTCCTGCCTTTATCTCGCTCATTCTCTGGCCAGTTCCATTCGTTTTTGCAAAAAGGGCCACCGAAGTGGCCCTGCCAGCGATTACCCTTCGCTGGTATCTTCGCCGGCATCCTCCACAGTCTCCGGCGGCCCTCCTTCGTTCTCCTCGGCCGGGCCCTCTACCTCACCGCCTTCGGCGCCTTCGGCCTCGCCGGGCGGGCGGTGCGCCGCGAGAACCTCGGGTCGCGGCCGCCTCTTCTTTCGCGACTTCCGGCCACCCGAGTCACGCTCACCGACCGACACTGCGGCGTCGCTCGAGTAGGTGAAGACCTCTTCCTCTTCCTCGGCGACGGCGCGGCGCAGCTCCTCCGGCACCTCGGCCATCGCGCTCTGGACCGTGTCGGCGATCTCGCCGGTGATCAGCGAGACGGAGCGGATCGCATCGTCGTTGCCAGCGATCGCGATCGTCAGAAGGTCGGGATCGGCGTTCGTATCGGCGATCGCTATGACCGGAACGCCCAGCTTGTTCGCCTCGGCCACCGCGATGCCCTCCTTACGAGAATCCACGATGAAGAGACAGCCCGGCGTCCGCGTCATGTTCTTGATGCCCGACAGATAGCGGTCGAGTTTCTCCCGCTCCCGCTCCAACAGCAGCCGCTCCTTCTTGGTATAGAACTCGAACGCACCCTCTTCCACGCCGCGCTCGAGCTCTTTGAGCCGGCGGATGTTCTTCTTGATCGTCTGGAAGTTGGTGAGCATGCCGCCCAGCCAGCGCTCGGTGACGTAGAAGGCTCCGCAGCGCTCGGCCTCGGCCCGGACGATCCCACTCAGTTGCGTCTTGGTGCAGACGAAGAGCACGTTTTCGCCGCGGTGGATGACCTCTCGAACCAGGTCCTTAGCACGCTGCAGCTCGCGGAGTGTCTTCCTGAGGTCGATGATGTAGATGCCGCCGCGCTCCGCGAAAATGTAGTGGCGCATCTTCGGATTCCACCGGCGCGTCTGATGTCCGAAGTGGACTCCGGCTTGGAGAAGTTCTTCGATTGCTACTGCCATATGCTCTTCACCCCAGAGGCTATCGCATCGCTTAACGCTTGCTGAACTGGAACCGCTTCCGCGCCTTCGGCTGACCGTACTTCTTGCGCTCAACTTTTCGGGGGTCGCGGGTCAGCAGACCCTCGCGACGCAACACCGACCGCCGGTCCTCGTCCTCGACCAGCAGTGCGCGCGCGATGCCGAGCTGGATGGCACCCGCCTGGCCCGTCAAGCCGCCGCCCCTCACGTTGACCATGACATCGTACTCACCGACGCTCTCTATCGCCTGGAAAGGCTTCTCGATGAGCGTCTGATACGCGCTGCGCGGGAAGTAGTCGGCGAGCGAGCGCCCGTTGATATGCCACTCCCCTTTGCCCCGCTTGAGGTAGACGCGGGCGACGGAACTCTTCCGACGACCCACCGCGTGTACCCGACCGTCATCTAGCTTCTTACCGATCATCGTCCTTGACTAATTAAGAGTAGGTTCTCGTCGTTAGCTTCTGACCTTGAGTGGCAAGGTGGCCATGCCATCGTGCGGATGCTCCGGCCCCGGGTAGACGCGCAGCTTCTTCAGCATCAGTCGTCCCAGGGTGGTCTTGGGCAGCATACCCTGGACGGCTCGCCGGATCACGAACTCGGGGCGCCGCTCCATCATCCGCTTGAACGGCACGTGCTTGGCTCCGCCCATATGGCCGCTGTGCCGGAAGTAGGTCTTCTGGTCCGCCTTCTTCCCCGTCAGCCGCACGCGGGCCGCGTTGACGACGATCACGCCGTCCCCGCAATCGACGTGAGGAGTGTAGATCGCCTTGTGCTTGCCCCGGAGGACCTTCGCCACCTCGGCGGCCATCCGGCCCAGCACGACCCCGTCGGCGTCGACCAGGTACCAGCGCCGCTCGACCTCCTCCGGCTTGGCAACCGGGGTCTTCATCGATTTCGTCAGCAGTTCCGCCATATCGTCGTCAGATTAGCACCGGTTCCGCGTCCGGTGCGGATTTCCGTAGCGGGGTTCGCCGCTTTTTAGGACAGCGTGGAACGATATTCGGGAAGTGCAGCTATGTCAAGGAAGATCAGGCCTCTGGGAGCCCGGGGTCAGCCCAGGAAGCTCTCTAGCGAGCGGGCCCGGGAGACATGCCTGAGGCGGGCCAGCGCGCGCTCCTTGATCTGGCGGACGCGCTCCCGGGTGACCCCCAGCTGCTGGCCGATCTCCTCCAGGGTCAGGGACTCCTCGCCATCCAACCCGTAGTAGAGGCGCAGGATCCTGGCCTCCCTGGGCTTGAGGGTCTGGAGCGCCGCCTCGACGTTGATCTTGAGCGCCTTTTCGAAGGCCTCCTGCTCGGGCCCCGGCCGGACGTCGTCGGGCAGGTAGTCGAGCAGCTTGTTGTCCTCGCCGGGGACGAGAGGCGCATCGAGGGACAGGTGGGCCATGGCGATGGACATGGTTTTGTAGAGTTCGTCCGGGTTGACCTCCAGCCCCTCGGCCAGTTCGCCCACCGTCGGCTCTCGCCCCAATTCCTGGACGAGGGCGCTCGATCGCTTGCCGATCCGGTGCAGCTCGCCCGCCCGGTTGAGCGGCACGCGCACGATCCGCGACTGCTCCGCCAGCGCCTGCAGGATCGCCTGGCGAATCCACCAGACGGCGTAGCTGATGAACTTGACGCCGCGTGTCTCGTCGAACTTCTCCGCGGCGCGTATCAATCCCAGGTTGCCCTCGTTGATCAGGTCGGCGAGCGCAACGCCCTGGTTCTGGTATTTCTTGGCGATCGAAACGACGAAACGCAGGTTGGAGTTGACCAGCTTCTCCAGCGCCACCCTGTCGCCGCGGCGGATCTTGCGGGCGAGCACGCCTTCCTCATCGCGATCGATGAGCGAGTAGGCGCTGATCTCCCTCAGATACTGGTCGAGAGAGCCCGGCGGCGTGGCGGCGCGATGGGTCGGCTCGAACGCCGGCGAGAATCGAGCTCGCTCGTCGCGCCGATCTTCCGAGTTGCCGCCTTCAGGTTTGTGCTGTTGCCCTTCTCGACTCAATCGCGCAACTCCGCTGCCGGTCTAGGACTCAGCCAAAGACAAGCCAAGGGATGATTGTACAACGGTCGGGTCTTACGGACCAGGTTACCAAGCCTCGATGAACAAAGCCCCAATGGCGGGAGTCTCGCGAGTTATCGCGATCGTCGCCCAAGACGTAGCAACTATCTTCCGGGACGACTATGGGACCTCAATTGTCACGTGTCGGCCGATAAGTCGTGGCATCGACTTCCGGCGCCAGGTACGCCCGCTGACACTTGAACTGCGCGTCGTAGTAATCCCGGCCCGGGAATATGTTCTGCACGTACGCCTCTTCGTGGCGCACATCATTCACATACAACTTACCGCCCCGCATCGCAACTCGGGGGCGGCTCCGATCGGATCTAGCGTACGAGGTTACCTACCCGGCCCCATCGCACTTCGGTAAGCCAGGGAAGCGGCCGGAGCTTGCTGCGATCGAACGAGTAGTAGATGAAAAGGGGTCGACCTTTGATCAGGCCCCGGTCGACGAAGCCCCAGTATCGCGAATCCTGCGAGTTATCCCGGTTGTCGCCCATCACGAAGTAGCTGTCCACCGGCACGAGGATGGGGCCCCAATCGTCACGCGTTGGACGATAAGTGTCCTCATTCACCTCCGGCGCCAGGTGCTTCCGCTGCCACTCGAACTGCGGATCGTAGTAGTCGCCGGCCGGCTGCGTGTGCTGAACGTAGCTCTCCGTCTGGCGCTCACCGTTCAAATACAGCTCGCCGTGGCGCATGCTGACCCGGTCACCGGGCAGGCCGACGACCCGCTTCACGTAGTTCTTCGATGGGTCGATCGGGTATTGGAACACGACCACATCGGCCCGTTCCGGGCTATCGAAGGCGGGGAGTCGGATAGCGGTGAACGGCACCTGAGCGCCGTAGACAGCCTTGTTGACCAACAGAAAATCCCCGACCAGCAGGGTCCTCTCCATCGAACCGGTGGGGATCTTGAAAGCCTCTACGGCAAAAGTCCGAATGACGAGGAACAGCAGGATCGCTACCGATATCGACTTGACCCACTCCCAGAGCCAGCGGCCCGTGCTCGCGGGCTCGGACCGGCGCTTCCCTTCCTCCGGCTGCTGTTCCTTCGCACCCTGTGGTTTCTTCGCGTGGTCTCGCTTCTTCGCCATCACTTACCTTCCCGATCGCCGTGCCCGGCCCGCAACGAGACGGGTCCGTCAGCGCTTCTGTCTATCTACAACTAAAGACGCGCCAGGGTCCCCGAAAGATTCGCCGGGTCCCGGCGGCGCGTTTCACCAATCGTTGAAGTTAGCATACCGAGGCGCGACATCAAATGGGGCTACCGTTCATCCCCGGCGGCGCTGCGCAGGAATACCTCATCGCCACGCACACCTACGTCTGTCACGAACCGAGGCAACTCGAACGGCACTGCGTTTGTCGGCAGGTCGCCAGCGGGTCCGCCTCTCAGTTGCTCCAGCAACTCATCGCGCATGGCATCGGGCAAAGGCAACGCGCCGACCTGGACATCGTCAACGTAGTAAACGCCCGCGCCCGGTCGCAGACCGTCCAGCCGTCCCCTGACCGTCACTTTGGCTGTGTCGCCGAGCAGCGAGGCCCAGGGGCCCAGGCCCTCGATGCCCGGCAAACCCTTGACGGCCACCCGGCCATCGAGCTGGAGTCTATCCTCCTCGATCGTCGCCGCCACGCCGGAGATGTACTCTGGGAAGAAACCTCTCAATCCATGCTCGATCCAGCTATTCAGCTCATCGGCATCGAACGTGGCCTCCTCGATCTCGCCTTGACCCAGTGCGACGACCTTTTCCTCGGCGCGCCTGGCGAGCTCGGGGCCGGGGCTCGCGGCCGCCTCGACGACCGGCTCCTCGCGGGCGCCGAACTTACGCGCGTAGTCGGCGATGTCTTCCCGGGCGAACCAGCCGACCACGAGCCCGGCCACCAGCAACGTCCCGCAACCGACCGCCTTCAAACACCCACGCATCATGCTCAGTTCTCTCTCAAGTGTTCAGCTCGAAGCTGTGAAGAACATCGTAAAGCGCGCCACTCGGCATCAGCCTGCTCCTCATGATGTCGACGGCACGGATCTGATAACAGTCAGCGTAGGACGTCCCGTTCACCAGCTCGTCGAAGCCCCGGAACTCGCCGGGCGACGCACGCTTCTGCGCCCGGCCCACCGTAAGATGCGGGCGGAACGGCCGATCCTCGCGCGAGAAGCCAACCGACTCGGCCGCCGCCTCCACCGCCTCCTGCAGGGCGCGGAGCGGTGAGCCGAGCTCGATCCCGACCCAGACCACGCTCGGCCGGCGCAGTGACGGGAAAGCACCGAACCCGCCGACTTTCATCTCGAACGCAGCGCTTCCGGCCACCGCCTCACCCACTGCGGCCGCCAACTCGGGAACGATCTCTTCACCTAGCTCGCCCAGGAATTTCAGGGTGAGGTGTACGTTCTCCGGTGGCAGCCAACGGACCGGAAACGCCGCCTCGCGCAGCGGTCGGGCCGCCGCCGCCAGCCGCGCCCGCTCCTCTTGCGTCAAATTGAGCGCCACGAAGACTCGCATCGACTACTGTAGCTCCACGGTCACGAAACGGAAGCCCGCCGCCCGGCAGCCGTCGATGACAACGGTCCGCAGCTCCGCGAGGAGCGGAGCGAACGAGTCATGCCCGGGCCGAATCACGGCGACCTCGCCTTCGCTGCCAGCGGCCTCGACCGTGACTCGAATCCCCGTAGCGGCCAGCCGGCGCTCCGCTTCGGCGCTTCCGGTGCCGTCTCCGCTCGCGCTCGGGGAATCACCCGCCGAATGCGCCTCGTTCAGCGCGCCGCGCCGGTATCCCTCGAGGTCGAGACAGGCACGTTCGAACCCCGCTTCTCTCAGGGCTCGAACCGTCTCATCCCTCAGAGACCGCGACGCCAAAACCCCCAGGCCATCGCCGGCGATCTCGAGACGCGCCAGGTCGCCGTGATGCCGCACCCGCAGATCGTGCCATGGATGCAGCCCGCGGATACGGGACTCCGCAACCTCGATCTGGCTCAGCCGGCGCGGCGTGACCTGAATGCCGTAGCGAATGCGGCTGGCAAGGCAGGGTGAGGCCGGGATCTCCCAAGTCGGCAGGCCGGCACGCCGGGACAGCGACCGGATCTCTTCTTTGGTCAGGCCTACCTCCTGAAGCGGCGAGCGAACGCCCAGTTCCCGGGCAGCGATCAAGCCGGGGCGGTGGTCGTCCAGATCGTCGGCGTTGGAACCATCGAGGACAACTGCGAAGCCGCGTTCCTCCGCAAGCGCGACGAGCCGACCGTAAAGCTCCGCCTTACAGAAATAGCAGCGGTCCTTCGGGTTGGCAGCGTAGTTCGGATCCTCCAACTCGTACGTCTCTATCTCGAGATGCGGCAGCCCGATCGATTCCGCGACCTTTACCGCCATCTCCTGCTGGACAGCCGGGTAGGCGGGCGAGCGGCCGGTCACCGCCAGAACGCCATCCGCACCCAGAGCGTCGAGCGCCACCATCGCCAGGTAAGCCGAGTCGACTCCGCCGCTGTAGCCGATGATGGCGGAGCCGCAGGCGCGCAGGGTCTCGCGTAACTCCTGCTCTTTGCGTTCCAGTTCGCTTTTCGCGTGACCCATTTCGACCAGTATGCGGTGTGCGGTATGCAGTGTGCGGTGACCAGCTGACCGGTTGTCAGTTACCTCATACTGCATACGGCAGACCGCATGCCGATGTCAAGCTGAGTTGCGGTTCCGAAGGAGCCCCACCTCACGTCGTCGTCTCGTCATCGCCCGCGCCCGCGTCCGCGACTACAATTGGAATCGCGGGCGATGACGCGACGATGACGCCGACGAGTACCGCGTGCGGTATGCGGTGACAGATGGCCAGTTGTCAGCTACCGCATACTGCATACTGCAAACCGCACACCGTTGTCACGGACTCCGATCCAGTCCGCGGTACTGAATGGCTTCCGCCATATGGGCCGATCGGATGATCTCGCACCCCTCGAGGTCGGCGATGGTGCGGGCGATCTTGAGCACTCGGTGGAATGAGCGAGCCGACAAGTTGAAGCGGCCCATAGCGGCTCGCAGGAGTGACATTCCGGTATCGTCAGCGCGGCAGAACATGCGGACCTCACGCGCTCCCATCTGGCCGTTCGCATACAGATGCACCCGGTCCTTGAAGCGGGCCAGCTGAGTCCGTCTGGCCCCCTGCACACGTTCCGACACGGCCATCGAGCCCTCCGCCTCCACGGTGTCCAGCAGGTCGGGACAGGAGACCGGGGGCACCTCTATGTGCAGGTCGATGCGGTCGAGCAGCGGCCCTGAGATTCTGGCTCGATAGCGGCGGATGAGCGTGGGCGTACATCGGCACTTCCTGCGACCGTCGCCTAGGTGCCCGCAAGGGCACGGGTTCATCGCCGCCGCGAGCACGAAGCTGGCCGGATAGGAGAGCGAGCGCGCCGCCCGTCCGATCGTCACCTGGCCGTCCTCCAGCGGCTGGCGGAGCACCTCGAGCACGTTACGGCGGAACTCGGTCAGCTCATCCAGGAAGAGCACGCCACGGTGGGCCAGCGACGCCTCGCCGGGTCTCGGAACGGCGCCGCCTCCTACCAGTCCCGCATCGCTGATCGTGTGGTGCGGCGCGCGGAAGGGCCGCTCGGTGATCAGCCCACGTTCTGGCGGCAGCTGCCCAGCCACCGAGTGTACGCGGGTCACCTCGATGGCCTCTTCGATGCTGAGCTGCGGCAATATCGTCGGGAAGCGACGGGCGAGCATGGTTTTGCCGCCGCCGGGAGGGCCAATCATCAGAATGTTATGGCCGCCTGCCGCCGCGATCTCCAGGGCGCGCTTGGCGTGCTCCTGTCCCCGCACATCGCTCAGGTCGACGCTCGAGCCGGGCCGCCGCCGCAGCAACGCGCCGCGGTCGAACCGCAGGCCGGCTAACTCAGATTCACCCCGCAGGAAGCTGGTCACCTCGGCCAACGACGATGCGCCACGCGCATCGAGTCCCTCGACGACGGAGGCTTCCGCCAGGTTGGCCGTGGGAACGATGAAGCCATGAAGCCCGGCGCGCCGCACCGCCTGCGCCATCGACAGAGCGCCACGGATCGGCCGCAGCGCGCCGTCCAGCCCCAATTCACCCGCCATCGCATAGCGTTCCAGCGGGTCGACCGAGAGCTGAGAGGTGGCAGCCAACAGGCCGCACGCGATGGGCAGATCGAAGTGGCTGCCCTCTTTCTTGATGTCCGCCGGCGCCAGGTTGATCGTGATCTTCCTGGGCGGGACCTCGAACCCCGAGTTCTGGACCGCCGACAGGACCCGCTCTTTGCCCTCTTTGACCGCGCTCTGCGCCAGCCCCACCGTCGCCATCGCCGGCAACCCGGCCGAGGCGTCCACCTCGACTACGACGATATAGGCGTCGATACCCAGTATTCCCGCCGTCCGACAGCATGCCAGCATGTCCCTGACCTCCCGCAGGCAACCGACCGGACTGTCGCGGGTCGGGATCAACGGAGAATCAACAACGCTTCGCGGAGTTGGGGAGCTAGCAGGGAGGTAGGGAGCGCTAATTGAGTGAGGGAGCAACTCAGCAAGGGAGACTGCGAGTTTGGAGGTGACGGACCTCCAATGTATCACCTCGCACCTCGAAGTCTCCCTCACTCCTCTGCTCCCTCACTCTACTAACGCTCCCTACCTCCCATGCTCCCCTCCGCACCGGCCTTGACGCCGACCCTGTGGTCGCACAACGTCCCGGAGCCCCAATCACCGGAACCTCAGACGGGAGACTTCGACCGGGTGGCTGGTTCGACCAGACCCAAGACGCCGCGTCCGCTGCTGCTGGCGGACATGTCGTGGCCAGAGGTCGCAGAGCATCTGGAGCGGGACCGCCGGCTGATCATCCCCATCGGGACCTGCGAGCAGCACGGCCGACACCTCCCGCTCGGGACCGATTCCCTGCTCGCCGAACGGCTCGCCAACGACCTGTCGGAGGAGTTCGGCGTGCTCGTCGCCCCTACCCTGGCCTACGGCGTGAACGTCGACACCGAGCAGGCCTACGCCGGCACCGCCTCGCTGAGGCGGAAGACGCTGCACCGGGCGCTGAACGACCTGCTGGCCGCCTGGGAGGGCCACGGGTTCGAGGAGTTCATCCTGATCACGGCACACTTCCACGACCCGCACCTCGACGCGGTAACCACCGTGGTGACGGAGCATGCCCGGGCACGAGTCGTCGACCTGCAGAGCGTGCGAATCGGGGAGTTCCTCGAAAAGCAGCTCCAGCCGGAGCACGCCGGCGAGGCCGAGACCTCGGTGATGTTGTACCTGTACCCGGACCTGGTTCGCGTCGACGACATCGAGGACTACCCGCTCGACCCGAAACAGCTGCGGCGTTACCTTCGAGGCCGAATGCCACGTCCACCAGAAGGCTGCAAAGGTGCGATTGGACACCCATCGGCGGCCACTGCCGAGAAAGGTGAGAAGATCTACAAGTATGTCCTCGAGAAGATCAGGACGAAGATCTTTGATGAGCCCGAGGATTAGCCGGACGATGTTAGCCTTCGTCGCCGGCGTTGCTTTGTCGCTCACGCTCGCCGCCGCGCCGCCGGCGAGCCCCGAGCTTCTCGACAACGGCACCTTCACGCTCTACATCAACGGAGCGCGGATCGGGGAGGAGCGCTTCCTCATCCGCAGGGAGCGCGCCGGTTCCGCAGGCGCGGTGTACCGGGCGGGCGCGGAGCTCAACCTGAAGCTGGACGGGCGAACGATGCGGGTCAGCGTTGGATTGGAAGCGCTGGGTCCGCAGTGTCGCCCGGTACGATATGCGGCGCAGATCAACGGCTCGGAGGCGACGACCATCGTCGGCATGCTGATCCGCGACCGGATCAGGCTGGACATCAGATCTCCCCGCGGAGATGAGATGAAGGAGTTCCTGGTACGAGGTAAGCTGGCGGTCTTCGACAGGTACATAGCGCACCAGTACTTCTTCGCGTCGATGCTATTGGGGAACGAGGTCACGACCGAGGCCAGCGTTCTCGTACCACAGGACGGAAACCAAGAAGCCGTCACCATCGTAGATCGAGGTGAGGAGCCCGTGACCGTCGGTCAAGCCGAGCTCCAACTGCGCCACATAGAAATCGCAATGCAAGACGGTAGTACCCATCACGTATGGATGGATGGTGTCAGGGTGATGAAGGTGGAAATCCCCGGGGTGCAGTTCCTCGCCATCCGTTCGGACACCGCAGACTAGCCCGCAAAGCCAAGGGGGGAACCGCATGAACGTAGAAGCTGGACCTGCCGAGAGCGTAAGTGCCGTTGGATCGACACCCAATCTGATTCAGCGAGTCATTCTGGTGTTCACATCGCCCGGCAAGCTGGGCGAAGCTATGCGCACCGCTTCACCCTGGTTCTGGACGCTGGCGATCGTTGCGATCATCAGTGCGATTCTGTTGATACTCGTCCCAGCCGATGTCTTCCGACAGACAATGGAAGCGCAGGCGGCGGGGCGCCAGCAGGCTCAGGGTCAGCCGGACCCCGAGACCATGCTGATGATCGCGCGCTACGGTGGCGCCGCGGCGGCGCTACTGGTGACCTTCATCGGTGCTTTCGTGGCCGCCGGAGCCCTCTACCTGGCCTTCAACGTCATGTTCGGACAGGACACGACATACAGGCAGCATCTGAGCGCCTACGCGCACGTCGCCTGGATTAGCTTGCTCGGCTTCATCGTCGTTCTGCCCATCTGGATTTCGAAGGGAGACATGACGACCCAGCTCGGCTTTGGGCTGCTGCTCGCCGACGCGCCCAGTTCGTTCGTCGGCCACCTGATGAACAGCATCAAGCTCTTCGGCCTCTGGGGCTCCGTCGCGCTCGGCGCCGTAGAAGCCGGCCTCTCAGGTGGCCGCATAACTCTGGGCAAGGGCATCGGAGTCGTCCTGGGGCTGTACTTCGTCTTGGCGCTGTTCTCGGCGGCCTTTCCGACACTGTTCGGCGGCTGACGCCGTCCGCGCCTGGCAGTCTTAGCCACCCGATGAACAGCTGCCGGAGCAGCGGCTCCGGCAGCTGTTTCTTTCCGCCGGCAGCCGCCGGAGGCTAGGCCGCAGGGGGTGGCCGTCGGCCTGCCAAATCGGCGAAACTCTTGACCTGAGCGCTCCGTACGGCTAAGCAAAGCGCTGCAGCCAGTTACTGCCGGCCCGGGATCTAGGGAGAGAACGCCGGCGCACGCCTGCGGCAGCGCCCCGACCGGTTTGGAGGTGCGATCGTGCCGCCCTCAGCGTTATGACGAATAAAGCTGTTTACTGTTGTGTATTCACTAATCGGAACCCACTCGCTAACTGGAGTTCGGTCATGAAGTGGAGAGCGGTCCCCAGCGCGCTTCTCGCGTTGCTGTTCATCAGTGTAGGCACCGTAGACGCTCAGGTCGCGACCCTCACACTGGAGGAGGCGATCGAGCTGGCCAGGGCAAACAACCCCTTGTTCCTGCAGACCCTGAACGATGTGACCCCGGCCGAGTGGGGCGTGCGGGCAGCCAACGCCAACCTGTTCACGCCCAACGCCGATCTCTCGTTCGCCACGTCCTGGCAGGACGCCGGTCAGCAGCGGTTCGGTGGTTTCACGTCCGCCCAGCCCTCGGTGTTGATCTCTAACTACTCGTTCAGTTTGACCTACGCGTTGAACGGCACGACGATCTTCCAGCCGGGTCAGCGGAGGGCGCAGCGAGACGCCGTCGAACGAAGAGTCGATAACGCCGAGCTTCAGCTCCGCAGTCAGGTGACCGCTGCCTATCTCGAGGTCCTCAGGCTGGAGGCCCGGGCGGTGCAGGCGGAGCGAGAGCTGAATCGTTCGGAGGAGCATCTGCGGCTCGCCGAGGCGCGCGAACAAGTGGGTGCCGGGACGCGCCTGGAGTCGATGCAGGCGGATGTAGCTCGCGGCCAGGCCGAGGTCGCGATGATCGTGGCCCAGAACGCGGCCCGGGTATCGAAGCTCCGGCTGATCCAGGCGTTAGGCGTCCAGATGCCGCAGGGGCAGATCGAGTTGGTGAGCGAGTTCGAGATTTTCGAGCCGCAACTGGATATCGAGAACTGGCTCTCGGAGGCCCTGGTGGCTCACCCGACTCTGGTGGCGGCGCGGGCCGAGCGTGCTGCGGCCAACTCGACCGTGAAGGTAGCGAAGGCGTCCTACTTCCCGACCCTCGCACTTCGAGCAAGCTGGAGCGGCTTCACGCGAGAGGAAACCGATCCGACCTTCACGATCAACAATTCGATAAACAACGCCCAAAACAACTCGACGGCGGTGGTCGGGCTCTGCAATACCTTCAACGAGCTCTACACGCGCAGCGGAGACGGCAGCGTGCCGCCCGAGTTCGGCGATTGTCAGCAGTTCGTGTTCACGCCTGAGGACTCCGCCTCCATCGATCAATCGATCAGGCGGAGCAACGCCGTCTTCCCGTTCGACTTCGCCAACGAGCCGGTCACCCTGAGCGCCTTCTTCTCTCTGCCGCTCTGGAGCGGCTTCGATCGCCAGGTACAGGTCGAGCAGGCGATCACGCTTCGCAACGACCTCGACTACGCGGTCAGGGGCCTGGAGCTGCAGATCCACGCCGACGTCACAGAGGCGGTCCACAATCTGGAGACTGCGCATCGGACGGTGCAGCTGCAGGAGGAGAACACGGCGCGGGCTCGCGAGGAGATGCGCCTGGCGCAGGAACGCTATCAATTGGGCGCCGGCACTTTTCTCGAGCTGCTGGATTCACAGACGCTAACAGCCCAAGCGGAAGTAGATCAGATCGAGGCGGTCTTCGGATTCCACCAGTCGCTGGCCGCCCTCGAGGCCGCGGTTGGCCGTCCGCTTCAGCTTTCCGGAGGGAACTAGGCCGAGAGATGATCGGCCGGGAGCTATAGACGTGAATAGGAAGAAGTTATTCATCGGCGTCGGAGTCGCCATTGTGGTTATCGTGTTCATGACGATGGCTCTGCGACAGGGCCGCCGGGGAGGGATCGACGTTCGCACCGAGGAGGTGCAGCGCCGCGACCTGGTTTCGGTGGTGACGGCCAGCGGGCGCATCCGACCGCACCGCAGGGTGGAGATCCAGGCCGACGTTTCGGGCCGGATCGTCGATCTGCGTATACTCGAAGGCCAGGACGTCGCCTCAGGCGACACCCTGCTGATCATCGATCAGGCCACTTACCAGGCCGCTGTGCAGCGGTCCCAGGCCGCGCTCAGCTCCTCCCAGGCCTCGGCGACACAGGCCCGGGCCAACCGGGACCAGGCGGAACACATGCTGACGCGCACGCGGCGCATCCTGGAGCAGAACTCCGAGCTCATCTCGGAGCAGGAGCTCGAGGCCGCCGAGACGAACTACGATGTGCAGGAAGCGCTGTACCAGGCGTCCGAGTACATGGTGGAGCAGGCACGGGCCAACGTGCGCGAGGCGATCGACCGGCTGGCCAAGACCGTGATCATCGCCCCGCTCAACGGCCGGGTGACGCGCCTGAACGTCGAGCAAGGCGAAACGGCGATCATCGGTACGATGAACAACCCGGGCACGGTGCTGCTGACCGTTGCCGATCTATCAGAGATGGAAGCGGTCGTCGAGGTCGACGAGACCGACGTCCCGCTGATCGAGCTGGGCGACAGCGCCAGCATCGAGATCGATGCCTTCCCCGACGAGACGTTCGTCGGTCAAGTCACCGAGATCGGCCACAGCTCGATCCAGGGTGGAGCGCTGGGCTTCAGTGGAACCACCTCCGACCAGTCGGTCGATTTCGAGGTCGTAATCCGGATCACGGTGCCGCCTGAGGGTCTACGGACCGACCTCTCCTGCACATCCGATATCGTCGCGGAAGCGCGGGACAGCGTGCTCAGCATCCCGATCATCGCCCTGGCGCTTCGCACGCCGGTGGCGGAGGAAGAGGAGGAACCGTCCGGCGACACGAGCTCCGAGGAGATCGAGCTGGTCGAGGAGGGTGATGAAGCCGAGCCCGTGGAGACCGAAGGCGTTTTCGTCGTCGGAGAGGACAACACGGTGACCTTCCGGCCGGTGACGGTGGGCGTCGCGGGACGCGAGCATTTCGAGGTGCTGGAAGGGCTGGAGGAAGGCGACCTGATCGTCTCCGGCAGTTACCAGGCCATCCGCCAGCTTCAACACGGTGACCTGGTGAAGCCGACTGGCGACGGAAGCAACCGCACAGAAGGGAACGGGACGACATAATGATGCCGCCAGACAACGCCGTCATCCTGACGGCTAACTTGACGAAAGACTACGAGCTGGGCGCCGAGACCGTACACGCTCTGGCCGGAGTCGACATGCAGATCAACAAGAACGAGCTGGTCGCCATCATGGGGCCGTCGGGCTCCGGCAAATCTACGTTGCTAAACCTGATCGGCTGCCTGGACACACCGTCGGCCGGCCAGTACTGGCTGAGCGGACAAGAGGTCTCGCAGCTCGACGACAACGAGCTGGCCCGGATCCGCAACCGCGAGATCGGCTTCGTCTTCCAGACGTTCAACCTGCTGCCGCGGACGACTGCGCTGCACAACGTCGAGCTACCGCTGATCTACGCCGGCATGCCGGCCAAGCAGCGACACGAGCAGGCGAAGAACGCGCTGGAGGCCGTCGGCCTGGCCGACCGGATGACACACCATCCGAACGAGCTGTCGGGCGGTGAGCGCCAGCGGGTCGCCATGGCCCGGGCACTGGTCAACGAGCCGTCTCTGGTGCTGGCCGATGAGCCGACGGGGAACCTCGACTCCTCGACCTCGAAGGAGATCATGGACGTCCTGGTCGGCCTGTACGAGCGCGGCGAGACGATCCTGCTGGTAACGCACGAGCGAGACATCGCCGCCTACGCGGAGCGACTGATCACACTGCGAGACGGGAAGATCGAATCAGACGAGCTCCACACAATCGGCGCTGCGGTACCTTGAACGTATTCGACTCTATCCGGATTGCCTTGCAGACGGTCTGGGCCCAGAAGCTCAAGTCGTTCTTCACAATTCTGGGCGTGATCGTCGGCGTGACCTTCCTGATCTCGGTGTTCGCCGTGGTCGAAGGTATGAATCGCTATATGGAGGACGACTTCGCCGGCTCGATCTTCGGCATCAACACGATCACGATCGAACGGATATGGTCGGGACGCGGCGGCCGTCAGGACGCCGAGACGCGCCGTGCGCAATCGCGCAACCCCGACGTCACGGAGGCCGACGCCGAGGCCCTGCGCGAGCAGATCCCCGACATCTGGTACATGGCCTACTACGACGACCGCTTCATGCCGGAGGTGCGGGCCGAGCAGCGCAGACGCAAGAACGTCCGGCTGATCGGCGTGACCGACCAGTACCTGGCCTTGCAGGGCTGGGACATCGTCGACGGCCGAGGCATCACGCGTATCGACGACATGCGGGCGATCAGGGTCGTCGTGATCGGCGACGCGATCGCGGAGAAACTGTTCCCGGATGAATCGGCGGTCGGCCGCGACATCCGGCTGGGGCCGTTCCGCTATCAGGTCATCGGCGTACTGAAGCGCCAGGGCGGCTTTATCGGCATCATCCGCGACGCATCTGTCGTCGTCCCGTGGGGCGCCTACCAGGCCGACTTCTCGCGACGCCGCAACGCGCTCGAGGGCATCCAGATCAAGTTCCAGACGAGCGCGGCGATGGAGGTCGGCGAGGCGACGGCCGAGGAGCTGATGCGGGCGCGGCATCAGTTGCGCCCCGGCGAGGAGAACGACTTCGACATCGAGACGGCGAGTGAGATCCTCGACGTCTGGAAGGGCATCAAGAATGTGCTGATGTGGGCCGGACCGGGTCTGGCGTCTATCGCGCTGGTCGTTGGCGGCATCGTCATCATGAATATCATGCTGATGTCGGTGCTGGAACGCACTCGCGAGATCGGCGTACGCAAGGCGCTCGGGGCGCGGCGCGTCGACATCGTCAGACAGTTTCTCGCCGAGTCGGCGACGCTCTCGACGGTCGGCGCTGGCGCCGGCCTGATGCTCGGCGCCGGCCTGGCCAAGCTGGTCGTGATGATGACCCCGCTGCCGGCCTCGATCCCCACCTGGGCGCCGGTGGCCGGCGTCGCACTGGGGATGGGCGTGGGAATCGTCTTCGGGGTGTACCCTGCCATCCGCGCGTCGCGACTCGATCCGATCGATGCGTTGAGGTACGAGTGACGGAGAGCTAACGATGACCATCAAGCCACTGCGGGAAGGCGTCAGAATAGCGCTACAGGCTCTCAGGCAGAGCAAGCTGCGCTCCGGGCTGACCATACTGGGGGTCGCCATCGGTGTCCTGGTCGTCGTCGCCATAGCCGCTGTGATCCAGGGCATCAACCAGAGCTTCGATGTACTCGTCGAGGCCTCGGGGGCGAACACGTTCTATGTCACTCGAGCCTACGGCGTAGAGATGTCGACGGGCCTCGAAGAGGAAGACCCGACCTGGCGGCGACGTCCTCCCGTACCGGCTCGTTTCGCTCGCTCGCTCGATGCCCTCTCCACGGTGGCGAACTCGTTCGCGTCTGCGGACCTATCGTGGCTGAACGTTCAGCTGAAGGCCGGGGGTAACGAGACGGGGGCGAGCATCCTGGCGGTGCCGTCCGACTACATGCAGACCGACGCCGGCGATATCATCGCCGGCCGCTTCTACACGAAGCTGGAGGAGGACGCCGGCCGGCCGGTCGCCGTCATCGACAGCTCGGCCGCCCACGACCTGTTCGCGCCACAGAGCGCCGTCGGCCAGACGTTCCGGATCGGCAATCAGAGCTTCACGGTGGTCGGCATCTACAAGCATCCGCCCAACCTGTTCGCGGCGTTGGGTGACAGCCGGGTGTTCGTGCCATTCAACACGGGCCAGAAGTACTTGATGAAGGATATCCGCTGGATCTCCTTCGATGAACTGGTCTGGATTACGATAGTGGCCAAGCCGGTGGTCAACATATCCCGCGCCATCGACCAGGTCACCGGCCGCATGCGTGCGCTTCGCGGGCTGGGCCCCGGCGATGAGAACAACTTCGATATCGTGACCCAGGAATCGATGATGGAGGTATGGAACCAGCTGACAGCGGCGCTGTTCGCCGCGATGTTCGCGCTCTCCAGCGTCGGCCTGATGGTGGGTGGTATCGGAGTGATCGCGGTCATGGTGGTGTCGGTAACTGAGCGCACCCGCGAGATCGGGATCCGCAAAGCAATGGGCGCTACGCGGCGCGATATCCTCTGGCAGTTCCTCGTCGAGGCGGTCACGCTCACCACGATCGGCGGCGTCACCGGCCTCGGCATCGGCGGCCTCATCGCCTGGCTCGTCAACAGCTTCACTCCGATGCCGGCCGTCATCCCGCTCTGGTCGATCATCCTCGCCATCGCGGCGGCGGCGCTCACTGGCATCGTCTTCGGACTCTTCCCGGCGGTGCGGGCCTCGCGCCTCGACCCGGTAGCCTCCCTGCGCTACGAGTAGCTGCTCCCCATCTCCATCTCCATCTTCATCTCGTTTTGGATGCAGATGGAGATGGAAGATAGGGATGGAGAGCGGATACTTGGACGGGTTGCGGTCCTCAGCAGCCTTGCATTCCTTGTAACCTATGATCGACTTGCTGGCCATCGCGCCACATCCCGACGACGCCGAACTGCTCTGCGGTGGCACCCTGATCCGGGCCGCCGACGCGGGCCACAGAACCGGCGTTCTGGACCTGACGGCCGGCGAGGCCGGTTCGCGAGGGACGCCCGAGGAACGCGCGGCCGAGTCGGAGCGCGCAGCCGAGATAATGGGCCTCGCCGACCGCAAGAACCTGGGCCTGCCCGACGCGCGGATCGCGAACGACGAAGAGAGCCGTGTGCGGCTGATCGAGGCGATCCGTGAGCTGCGCCCGCGCGTCGTGATCCTGCCCTACTTCGAGGGACGCCACCCCGACCACCGGGTCGGAGCGGAGCTCGGCTACGACGCCTGCTACCTGGCCGGGCTGAAGAACTTCCCCGCCGGCGGCGAGCCTCACCGGCCGGCGAAAGTCCTCTATGCCCTCGCCTATCGCGAGCACGCGCTTAAGCCGACGTTCGTTGTCGACACGAGCGAAGCGTTCGAGCGCAAGCTCGAGGCGGTCCGCTGCTACGGGTCGCAGTTCGACGGCGTTAAGGCGCTGGGCGAGCTCTTCCCCGCCGATGTGCCACTCTACGACCTGGTCCGCATCCAGGACGCGCATTACGGCTCGCTGATCCGCGCCGCCTACGGCGAGCCGTTCTATACGCGTGAGACAATGATGATAGACGATGTGGTCGGGCTGTCTGTGAGTACGTTCTAGAAGAGAGTTGGGGAACCGCGGAACGGCCGCAGTTTGTTGGGAATTCTCGAAGGCGATTCGGTGATTCGGTGATTCGGGGGGCCGGGGAAGTTTAGAGGTCTCGGAGGAGCCGTTGCGATGGCAGGCTCCTCTTACCGCGACGGCGAGGGCGCGGAAGGGGCTACGAGCGGACATTTGGGGCGCGGCGGCGGCGCAGCCGCCGTGCCTGCAATCGAGCCGCGCGACATGGAGCGAGAGCCCCTTCCGTGCCCGAGCGGTAGACGCGACATGAAGCGACAAATCTACCTCGACTATTCGGCGACCACGCCGCTGCACCCTCAGGTGCGAACCGCGATGGCGGCGAGCCTGGACGAGGTCTTCGGCAACCCATCCAGCATCCATTCCTTCGGTCGTGACGCGCGCGTGGCGGTCGAAGATGCCCGGCGCCGCCTACTCGACGCGCTGGGCGCAAAACGAGGCCAACTGATCTTCACCGGCTCGGGCAGCGAAGCCGACTGTTTGGCCGTGCTTGGCTTCGCCTGGAGGCGGCCGGGCGGTTGCGTGGTGCGATCCAGCATCGAGCACAAAGCCGTCGTCAAGGCGACCAAAGCCCTGGAGGCCGACGGCTACGACGTACGCGTCGCGCCCGTCGACGGCCACGGTGTCGTCGACCTGAAGGCGCTGGCCGAACTGCTGCCGGAAGATGGCCGGCCGACGCTGGTCTCGGTGATGTGGGCGAACAACGAGACCGGTGTGGTTCAGCCGGTGCGCGAGCTGGCCGACCTGTGCCGCGAGCGCGACGCGACGTTTCACTCCGACGCGGTCCAGGCGTTCGGCAAACTGCCCCTCGATGTCGATGCCGCAGGAGTCGATCTCCTGGCGCTGTCCGCCCACAAGCTGGGAGGCCCGAAAGGCATCGGCGCGCTGCTCATCCGCGGCGACATCGAGCTGCAGCCGCTCGTCCACGGCGGCGGCCAGGAGAGCGGCCTGCGCGCGGGAACCGAGAACGTGGCGGGGATCGTCGGCTTCGCCGAGGCGGGTGCCGTCTCGACGGCGGAGCTCGATTCAGAGAGCGTGAGATTGGGCGGGCTGCGGGACCGGCTGCAGGCCGGACTGCTCGAGGCGCACCCGGAGATCGTCGTTAACGGCGGAGACGCGCCGCGCCTGCCCAACGTCCTCAACATCTCGATACCGGACATCGACATCGAGGGCGTCCTCACCTCCCTCGACCTGGAGGGGATCAGCGTATCCTCCGGCTCCGCCTGCACTACAGGCAGCGTCGAGCCCTCACAAGTCGCCGTGGCCATGGGGCTGAAGGGTGACCTCGCGCAGAATACGATACGTCTCAGCCTGGGTTGGGGAACTCAGGCGGAGGACATCGAGTACGTCATCCAGATGTTCCCGAAAGTCGTGGGTCGCGTGCGCGAGTTCGCCGGCGGAAGCTGAACCAGGCCGCTGTCGCAAAGAGATCTTTCCAAGGTGCAGAACACTAACGCAGACCGTCCCCGCATACTGGTCGCCATGAGCGGCGGCGTCGACTCATCGCTGGCCGCGGCCCTGCTCGTCGAGCGGGGCTACGAGGCGATCGGCGCCACGATCAAGACCTTCTGCTACGCCGAAGTACCGGGCTCGTCCAAGACCTGCTGCGGGCTGGAGGGCATCGCCGACGCCCGCGCCGTGGCGCAGCGGCTGGGCATCCCGCACTACGTGTACGACCTCGAGGAAGAGTTCACCCACGACGTGATCGACGACTTCGTCGCCGAGTACGCGCACGGCCGCACGCCCAACCCCTGCGTGATGTGCAACTCGTACACCAAGTTCCGTGACCTGCTGCGCCGGGCGCGCATGTTGGGCTGCGAGCGCATCGCCACCGGCCACTACGCCCGCTGCGTACGCTCCGGCGACACGACTCAGCTCCTCAGGGCGGCCGACCTCTCAAAGGACCAGACGTACTTCCTCTGGGGGATCGATCGCGAGGTGCTGGACCGGCTGGAGCTGCCGGTCGGCGACCTGACCAAGGCGGAGGTCCGCGCCCGGGCCCGGGAGCTGGGCCTGGAGACGGCCGACAAGCCGGAGAGCTTCGACATCTGCTTCGTACCCGACGGCGACTATGCCAGCTTCCTGGCTACGCGCCTGGACGACGATCACGCCGCCTTCCAGCCCGGGCCCATCGTCACCATAGACGGCGAAAAGATCGGCGAGCACGACGGCTATTGCCGCTTCACCGTCGGCCAGCGCAAGGGACTGCCCGGCGGTTTCGCGGAGCCGATGCATGTGGTGAGGATCGAGCCCGCCACACGGACGGTGGTCATCGGGCCGGCCAGCGCGCTGGAATCGCTGGAGGTCACGGTCACCGACCTCAACTGGCTCGGCGCTCCGCCGCGACCCGGCGATGAGATAGGCGTCCAGATCCGCCACCGCGGAAGCGAAGTCGCCGGCCGAGTCGTCGAGCTGACCGACGAGTACGCCCGCGTCGAGCTCTTCGAGTCACACCGCGCGGTGATGCCGGGTCAGTCGGCGGCGGTTTATGATGGCGAGGTTCTTCTGGGAGGCGGGAGGATTCGGTGAGCGGTGTGCAGTATGCGGTATGCAGTGTGCGGTGACGGCTACCGCACACTGCACACTGCAAACTGCATACTCTTCACAATTCAAACTTCAGATTACGAAGTTCAGTACTTAATGCCTTCCTTGTCCGCCAACTCCTTGATCAGCTTCTGCGACTTGTCGTCGAGTTTATCCGGCACGACGATCTTCACTTCTACGTACTGATCGCCGATCCGCCCGTCCTTCTCGACACCCATCTTGGGGAGGCGGAACTTGGTGCCGCTGCTGGTGCTGGGCGGCACGCGCAGCACGACGCGCTTTCCGTCCACCGTACGGACGCGGAGCTTGGAGCCGAGGGTCGCCTGCGCGATGTTGATGGGAACCGTGCAGTAGATGTCGAGGCCGCGGCGACGGAAGAAGCGATCCTTCTTGATCTCGAACTTGATGATCAGGTCGCCCGGCGCGCCGCCGCCCGGCCCGCGCTCGCCCATCCCGGACATACGGACCCGCGAGCCGTTCTCGACGCCGGCCGGCACACGCAGGTTGACGCGCCGCTGGCTGGACACCTGTCCGTTGCCCCTGCAGCTAGGGCACGGATCGGTGGCGATCTCACCGCGGCCGTAGCAGGCCGGGCAAGGCCGGTTGATGGCGAAGTCGCCCTGCCCCAGGCTCCTGTGCCCGGTACCGTTGCACTCGGGACAGCGAGTCGTGGACGTCCCGGTTCGCGCGCCGCTGCCGTCGCACGTGGCACACTCCTCGATGACCGGCACGTTGACCGTGATATGACCGCCGCGGGCGGCCGTCCTGAAGTCGACCTCGACGGTGTGGTCGACGTCCCGGCCGCGCTGCGCTGTCTTCTGCTTGCGACCGCGCCCGAAGTCCAAGATCGAGCTGAATATGTCGCCGATGCCGCCCAGGTCGTCGAACGAGAAGCCGCGCCGGCTTTCGTCACCACCGGGCGCCGCGACGAAGTCGTCGAACGGCGTGAAGCGGCGCATGCGGTCGTACTGCTGGCGTTTCTCCGGATCGGAGAGCACAGCGTTCGCCTCGGACACTTCCTTGAAGCGTTCCGACGCACTCGGGTTGTCGGGGTTGGCGTCGGGGTGATACTGCTTGGCCAGCTTGCGATACGCCTTCTTGATCGCCTTGGCGTCCGCATCCTCCGAGACCCCGAGGGTGTGGTAGTAGTCCTTGGTCGTTGGGCGTGCCATTCCTCAGGATCCGTCTTCGGCTTCACCCGGACCGCCGCCCTCCGCCTCGGGCCGGTACATCTTCACCTGCACGAGCGACGGCCTCAGCAACTTGTCCTTGAACATGTAGCCCTTCGCTAACTCCTGCGCGACGATCTCGTCTTCCTCGGGGATCGCCGTGGGCACGGTCACCATCGCGTCGTGCAACTCCGGGTTGAACCTCTGGCCCACCGCCTCGATCGGCTTCAGGCCGGACTGCTCCAGCGCGCGCCGCAGCTTCATCTCCACGAGATGGACGCCCTCCAGGATCGCGGCTGCATCATGGTCGGTGGAACCCAGCTCGCAGACCCGGGCCAGATCGTCCAGCGACTCGAGAAGCTGCTTCAGCAGACCCGCCTGGGCCAGATGCTCCTGCTGCGCCCGCTCGCGGATCGTCCGCTTGCGGAAATTGTCGAATTCCGCGACCAGCCTCAGGTGGCGGTCCTCGAGCTCCGTCAGCTCAGAGGTCAGCGCGTCGATCACCTGCTCAGGAGTCAGCTCGTCGGCCTCGGCAGCTTCCACAGCCTCTGGCTCGCCCGCCCCGGCGGCCTCGAGCGCGGCATCGGCCTCGGGCTCACTCACCTCCGTAGGCTCCTGCTCGCGGATCTCCTCTTTCTTCTTCTTCGTCTTCTTTTTTGAAGGCATCGTTCGCTTGCTCTATCGGTTCGTCAGGATTCCCTTCTGAGAGTCATCGCTTTGGCTCGAGCCGTCAAGCCCTCCCAATGACGCGGCTCGCGCCTACCCAGCCGACTCGCCGGCGTTGCTCTGTGCGTGCGTATATCCCGAGATATGCCGCTCGATCCACCCGAGCAGGTCGGCGACCACGCTGGAGCGCGTCGCTTCGTTCAAGACCTCGTGGTAGAGACCTGGATAGGTCTTGACCCGAATACCGGCCGAGCCAGTGAGCGAGCGCGAGAATCGCTGCATCAGGTCGGGCCGTACCAGCTTGTCGGCGCTGGGGATCAACATCAGCATCGGTAGCCGCAGTCGGTCCGCTTTCTGGAACGCGATACCCATCTCGCGCTGCAGTTCACCATAGAGTCGCGGCGTGACCCGGTCGTGGACGAGCGCGTCACGCTTGTAGGCTTCAATCACCTGCGCATCGTGGCTCAAGTACTGTGGATCCAGACCGGAGCTCATCGGCAGCGCCGGAATGGTGTAGTAGAGCGCCCGCGCTAGCTGCTCCTTCCACTGCGGCACGTCAACGGCGATGCCGAGCAACGGCGCGGAGAATACGGCGCCGCGCGCCGGGATGCCGCCATACTCCTGAAGGTAGCGGATCAGAATCAGGCCGCCCAGCGAGTGCCCGAGGAAGATAAGCGGCACTTCGGTCCCGACGGCGCCAACAACGCGCCGGCGGAACTTCTCCAGGTCGTGGATGTAGCGGACGAAACGGCGCACGTGTCCCTTTCGCCCATCCGAGCGCCCGTGCCCGCGATGATCGAGGGCATAGGTGCTCAATCCGGCCCTGGCGAAATCCTGGGCTAGATCTTTGTAGCGCCCCGAATGCTCGCCAAGTCCGTGGCAGACGATGACGACAGCGCGCGGCGTCGGCACTTCCCAGCAGCGGTAATGAAGCCGGATGTCGCCGGCGCCCTTGAAATAAGAGTGCCCCCCTCTCATCGCAGCTCCTCCAACACGGTTCGGCGCAGCAGATCGAGGCCGCCCTGGGCCGCCCGCATGCGCACCATATCGCGCGTACCCGGGTAATGCCGCAGCGCGGTCACGGTCGACGCACCCAGACGCACCGCCAGCCAGACGGTGCCCACCGGCTTCTCGTCCGTTCCGCCCGTTGGCCCCGCGATTCCCGTCACGGCGATCACCGCGTCGGCGCCGGACCGCCGGCAGGCACCCTCGGCCATCTCCCTCACGGTCTCCTCCGAGACGGCCCCGTGCCGCGCCAGGGTATCCTCCGAGACGCCCAGCAGCTCGACCTTCGCCTTGTCATCGTAGACGACCATGCCGCCCCAGAGGTAGTCGGATGCGCCAGCCGGCTCGGTGAGCCTGCCGGCGATGAGGCCCGCCGTACAGCTCTCGGCGACGGCTACTGTAAGCCCCCGTTCCCTAAGCAGCACGCCGACGGCCTCCGCCAACTCGATCTCCTCCTCGGCGTAGATATGGGAGCCCAATATCCGGCGCACCCGGTCGACCGCTTCATCCAGGGCACCGCTGGTCTCATCCTCGTTCTCTCCCCACGCCGTCAAACGGATATCGTTGCAGTCCACTTCCGGCAAGAAGGCGACATCGACGGCCAGGTCGGCGAGCCTGTCGCCAACCCGCTCGGCGATGGCGGACTCGGCGATACCCGCCGTCCGTACGATTCGTCTGAACGGGCGACGCGCCCCGCTGCCGACCCGCCGGCCCAGGTAGGGTGCGACAGAGTCACGCAGGATGTTCTCCATCTCGTGAGGCGGCCCCGGCAGCAGAACGCAGATCCCCAGCCGGTCGTCTTCGACGGCCAGACCGGGCGCCGTGCCACGGGGGTTGGGGAAGACCTCGGCCCCGGCGGGCACCTCCACCTGCTTCCGATTGGACTCGGGGATCGCCCGCCCGCGACGCGCCCAACGCGCTTCCAGAGCCTGCCAGAGGTCCTTGCGGAACTCGACTCCCCGGCCGAACACTCCCGCCACAGCCTCCATGGTGACATCGTCCTGCGTCGGCCCCAGGCCTCCAGTAGTGATCGCGGCACCCGCCCGCTGCAGCGCCGTCTCGACGGCCGCGGCGATCGCCTCCGGGACATCGCCCACGGTGGTCTTTCGCGTCACGCGCAGGCCCAACGGTTCCAGCGTACGGGCGATGACGGCCGCGTTCAAGTCGATTGTAGCCCCGCTGAGAAGCTCGTCGCCGATCGCGACGATCTCTATCTCGGTGAGCTCCCGCTTCATGACGAGCCGATACTTCTGACCAGCGCCCGGTATCTCCAGAGGTAGACGGCAAGCGAGTAAGCCGTCAGCAGCACCGCGATCGTCAGCGTGATCGCCACGTAGAGGCCGTGGAAGACCTGCCAGAAGGACCAGAACGGGGTATCCCAGCCCCGTTCCAGCGCTTGCCCGCGTACCGCCAGCCAAACGATCTCGCCGCCCATGAACATATTCTGGAAGACCGCCTTGTACTTGCCTTCCACCCCCGCGGCGATCACGACTCCCCTCCGCTTGGCGAACCAGCGGAAGATCGTGATCGCCAGCTCGCGGCCCAAAACCACGATCAGCACCCAGAGCGGCAGGACGCCCCAGTACGGCACCACCGGGACATCGAGGCCCAGTTCGCGGATCGAGACGATGTAGAAGGGGACGAACGTGCTGACGACGAGCAGCTTGTCGGCTATCGGGTCGGCCAGCTTGCCGAAATCGGTGATCTGGCCCCGGCGGCGCGCCAGATAGCCGTCCCAGATATCGGATATCGCGGCGGCGAGGAAGATGATGAAGGCGACGACGAGCTGTGTGAGCCCACCGTGCAGGATCAGCAAGAAGACCACGGGCGCCGCTAAGACGCGCGCGACCGTAATACCATTGGGTAGGTTCACGGGAAGGGCTCCCCGATCAGCCGAGCGACTTGATCACCAGCTTGGCGACGGCCTTGAGAGTATCGAACACACCTACGCCCTTGGTCGCCACTCCTTCGTAGGATGGTACGCGGTCGGGATTGAGATGTCGATCCAGCTCTTCAACCGACGACACGTTGGGCAGATCGCGCTTGTTGTACTGGATCACGAACGGTATCTGCCGTAGGTCGTAGCCGTACTCGGCCAGGTTCTCGTACAGGTTGTGCATCGCCTCGATGTTCGCATCCAGACGCTCCACTTGACTGTCGGCGACGAAGACAACGCCGTCGACACCCTTCAGAATCAGCTTGCGGCTTGCGTTGTAATAGACCTGCCCCGGAACCGTGTAAAGGTGGAAGCGGGTCTTGAACCCTCGAATCGTCCCCAGATCTACCGGCAAGAAATCGAAGAACAGGGTGCGCTCCGTCTCCGTGGCCAAGCTGATCAGCTTGCCTCGCGTGTTCGGCGCGACCTTGTTGTATATGTACTCCAGGTTCGTCGTCTTACCGCCGAGCCCGGGCCCATAATACACGATCTTGCAGTTGATCTCCCGGGAGGCATAGTTGATCATCGACATGGTCGAGATCCTCTATTCCCGGAATAGTCGGTCAATTTCATCCTCCGCTTCATCCACGAAGCCCCGCTCCAATGCCGGGGACTCTTCCTCTTCCGCCCGCCCGAACACTTCCTCGAACGCCCTGTTCAAACCTACAACAGCGTCCTTGATCTTGATCCGCACCAGTCCCAGCGTCGTCTGCTGGTTGAACAGCACGACCAGGATCAGCCGCTTACCGATGTCGGCGAGATACATCGACTCGGTGCGGCCCTGGTGGAAAAGCGAGTTGAATTCCTCCTCACCGATCAGTGAAGCCAGTTGATCGTTGGCTGAGAAGTCGGCGGCCGTCAGGCTGGCGAAGGCAGCCGAATCGAAATTGGGCTGCTCTCCTACCGTGGTGACCAGCTGACCCGTCCGGTCAACGAGCAGCGCGCAGCGCGCGTTCGACTCGTAGAGGAGATTGTTGAGGATCTCCTCGATTCGCTGCGAGTCGCTAGGCCCGAAAGACCAGCTCGGAGCTCCGCCAGGCGTCATCCGTCCGCTCGTCCGTTCCCGTTGGTGCCACCCGCTTCCTCCGAGCCGGTGGTCAAAGTGCGCTCGATGCGGTCGAGGATCGACGTCGCACGCTTGCGCAACATCGGTTCCGTCTCCCAGCTCAAGAAGTCACGCAGCAGGTGGACGTTCTCGATGTCCGGGTGCTTCCCGATGTAAGTCAACGCGGCGAGGCGACGCAGCGGTCTGGGGCTGAACAGATCGCGTCGATGACGGTGGACCTGATCACGGACCAGCAGGACGCCCAGTGCGCTGACCGCCACCACCCCGGCGGCGGTGAGACCCAGAGTCCGTAGCAGTCTGTTCGTGGCGATCGCCCCCTTCTTCATGTTGTCTCCACTTACATGCCCCGGCGACCGGCCAAAGCCTGTGCGATGGTCACGTCGTCGGCATACTCGAGATCGCCGCCCACCGGCAGCCCACGCGCCAAGCGCGTCACGCTGACCCCGCGCGGCGCCAGGACCTTGTGCAGATAGGTGGCGGTAGCCTCCCCCTCCACGCTGGGGTTCGTCGCTACGATCACCTCGCGGATCTCGCCGTTCAGCCGGGCGATGAGCGAGTCCACGGTCAATTCCTCGGGCCCGATGCCGTCGAGTGGAGAGAGGCAGCCTCCCAGCACGTGGTAGAGCCCCCTATAACCGCCCGAGGCATCGATTGCCGTGATATCCGAAGCCTCCTCGACTACGCAGATCTGCGTCCGATCCCGGCTCCCGTTAGTGCAGTACTCGCACGGATCGGACTCGCTCAGGTTGTTGCAGACCGTGCAGTGCCTCACTCGCTCGGCCACCGCTTCGATGGCCAGCGCTAATCGGCACGCCTCCTCCGGCGGGTTTTTCAGCAAAAAATGGGTGAGCCGATAGGCGGTCTTGCGACCGATGCCAGGGAGGCGCGTGAACTCTCTGGCCAGATCGTCGATGACCGACATGCCTGGGCCCTACGAGCCCCCGAAGAGGTTGCCCAAGTTGAACGGGGCCAGCCCGCCCGCCATCCGACCGATCTCCTCTTCATAAAGCTGGCGAGCGCGAGCCTGAGCATCGGACACGGCCGCCTGCACGAGGTCCTCAAGCATCTCGACGTCCGAGGCGTTCACTACTGACGGATCGATCTTGATCTCTCGAATCCGGCCCTGGCCGTCCGCCACCACCGTGACCAAACCGCCCCCGCTGCTGGCCGTTACCGTCTTTGAAGCCAGTTGCGTCTGTATCTCGGTCAGGCGTGCCTGACCTTGTTGGACCAGCTGGAACAGCTGGTGGATATTGTTCATCCTGGCTCACTCCCGCTCACCCAACATCACCGCTCAAAGTTTACGCATAGCCGAAAAGCACGCAAGGCCACACGTTTGCGGCACTGCCGCCCTCCCGCTTCAGTCGATGAACTCCAGATCCAACTTGTCGACCAGCTGCTTCAGCCCCTCATCACCGCCCATCAGCCGGTCCAGCTTCTGCCGCTTGGCTGTCTCCTGGCTTACCCTCGGCGGAAGCGGCTCCTGCCCACCTTCGCCCCCCACGCGTATGGGACGCCCCAAGCGCTGCGAAAGTTCCTCCTCGATGCGGCGCCGCGTCACAGTGTTCTGCAGCACTTCCGCCGCCGGCGTACCCTCCGCCGCGGAGATCCGCAGTTCCCCGCTCGGGTCCAACCCGACGATCTGAGCCGCCCTGAGCGCGATCCCCTGCCCCGGTCGCAGCACCTTGCCCGCGGCAATCATCTCCTGCCAAGCGGCCTGGGCGGCCTCCAGCGGACCGCCCCCCGCGCCCCCCGCGCCTCGAGGCTCTTCCGGGACGCCGCCGGAGGGCTCGCGCTTCTCGCGCCGGGAGCTCGGTTCCGGGGCCGGTCGGCTCGGCGCGCTGGAGACCTCGCGGACCTTCGCCGTCGGCCCCGGATTCCCCGACGCCGATGATCCTCCGCGCATCGCGGCGATCAACTCCTCCAACTCGACGGTCCGATCGAGCATGGCGAACTTGAGCAGCGTGACCTCGATGAGGATCCGCTGCTGCTCGCTCTTGCGGAACCGGCCGTCGGTATCCAACTCCGCCAGCGCCGAGAGCATACGCAGCAGGTCGCCGGGAGCGAATCGCCGGGCGATCTCCACGTATCGCTCGGAGAGACCTTCGGGCACGAAGCTCAGCGCGTCGGCATCCTCCAGGCGGATGCGCAGCAGCAGGCGGAGCGTATCGCCGAGTCCCTTGTAGAACTCCTCGAGGTCGTAGCCGCCATCGATGAGCCGCTGCACGAAGCCGAAGACGTCGCCGGCGCGTCCTTCGTGAAGGATCTCGAACAGATCGAAGTAGAGCTCTTCCTCGACCAGTCCGAGCACCTGGCGCACATCCTCGGCGGCTATGCGATCGCCGCTGAAGGCGAGTACCTGGTCGAGCGCCGACAGCGCATCGCGCAACGCGCCGTCCGCCTTGCGCGCGATGGGGATCAGCGCCGCCTCTTCCGCATCGACGTTCTCGGCCCGCAGCACCTCGACCAGCCGCTCGCGGATCTGTTCCAACGAGATGCGATGGAAATCGAATCGCTGGCAGCGCGAGAGGATCGGCGGCGCCGACTGGAAGATCTTGCCGGGCTCGGTCGTTGCCAGCACGAAGATCACGCGGGGCGGCGGCTCCTCGAGGATCTTGAGGAACGCGTTCCACGCCTCACGCGTGAGCATGTGGGCCTCATCGATGATGTAGACCTTATAGCGCGATTCCTCGGAGGGCGCGTACATCGCGCGCTCACGCAGATCGCGGGCATCGTCCACACCACGGTTCGATGCGGCATCGATCTCGACCACGTCCAACGACGTGCGGCCGGACCAGATCCGCTCGCAGCTATCGCAGCTACCGCACGGCTCGCCGTCCTGCCGGTTCTCGCAATTCAGCGCCATCGCCAGGACCCGGGCGGCCGTCGTCTTGCCTATACCGCGAGGCCCGCAGAATAGGTAGGCGTGGGCCACCCTGCCTCGCTCCACGCCGGTCCGCAGCGTGACGGAGACGTGATCCTGGCCTACGATCTCCGCGAAGTTGCGTGGACGATAGAGACGTGCGAGTGCCGGTCGATGCATATTCGTCGAATAAAAGGGGTTAGCCGTTCCGCGCAGGAGTGAGCCCTCTTCCCGCCCACCTCACCAGCGCCGCCACCTGACGGGCCTGTTTGGAAGAATCTACTCCGCCGCCCGCACGGCGCAACGACTCCCCTGACCTAGCGATCTCCACCGAGCACCCGCAGCCGGTACGAGCCTACATCGCTCGCTCTCAGCGAGCTGGCGATGATGCGGTAGGTCCCGTCCTCCGTCAGGGTGACCACGATGCGAGAGTCGAGGTCGCCGGCGCCATCATCATCGGTCATCGGCTCTGCGATCCCGGGGCCGACGAAGTACAGGTAGCAATCGAAGTCGTCGGACATGAGATCGATGGTATACCTCTCTCCGGCCCGGCCTTGCAGGGCCCACGCCTGCCCGCGCCGCCCGTCGACGATCAGCGGATCGTCCAGGCTGAGCCGGCGTTCCATCGTGCCGCCCACCTCGGCCGTACGCCCGTCGGTGGGCAACGTGTTCAGGTCCAGCGGCTCCTCCACCTTCAGCGTGTAGGATCCGGTGACACCACCGCTCGTCTGGCTCGCCACCACCAGGTAGGTCGCGTTCTGGGGGAAGGTCACCGTGAGCTGTGAGTTCAGGTCGCCAGCCCCGTCGTCGTCGGTCAGCACATCGCCGAGCCCGGGGCCGGTGATGTAGAGGTAGGCATCGAAAGCGTCCGACTCCAACGTTATCGTCGCCGACTCGCCGGCCCGCGCCTCCAACGTCCACGCCTCCGCCTTCCGACCCTCACCGACCGTAGGGCTCTCGGCGGTCAGCGTGCCCGACTCCACGTCACCCAACTTGAGCCTTCTCCGACCGTCCGTGGGTAGCGCCGTGAGCACCGCCGGGTTCAACGCGCCGCAAGCGTAACCGGCCGTCGGCCCCGGCATGTCCGATGCGCGTAGGATGTACGTGCCGATCGACTCCGACACGGAACTGGCAACGACGCGGAAGGTGCCGTTCTCCAGGAAGGTGAAGGTGATGCGGGCGTGGCAGGCGCCGCCCCCATCGTCATCGGACAGCGTCTGCCCCAGCCCCGGTCCGACCACGTAGAGGAAGGCGTCGAAGTCCTCCGAGATCAGGTCGATGGTCACCGACTCGCCCCGCGCGCTTCCGCGCCAACGGTCAGCTGGCCCTCCACTTCCATCAGCTCGAAGATGGAGCCGCTTTCCTGTGCTTCCGCGGGACGCGCTGCCGCCGACAGGACGGCGCAGAGAGCTACGGAGAAGATCGAGAGAAGGCGGATTGGGCTGAGCACAATAATCACCTCGATGAGAGTTCGGTGCATCCACCTGAGAGGCTCCGCGCGGACGCGGTTCGAATCTAACTATTCGGCAGGTTGGGATCGACACGCAAGTAGGACATCAGTATGCGGTGTGCGGTGTGCGGTAGGATGAGAGTCGCACCCGCCACTCGCGGCTCTGATCACCGCATACTGCATACTGCACACTGAGTACCGGCCCTCACTCCCCGAGCCGCCATGCGTTAGGCACGTGCTCGATGACCGGCTCCGCGCCCTTTCGGAATACTACGCCCACCGCGTCGAAGCGAGGCTGAAGCCCCGGCTCGCCGTGGCGCTGCAACCAGTGCTGTGCGACGCGCTCGATCTCGCGTCGCTTCAGCGCGGTGATCGCCTCCAGGGGGTGACCGTAGCCCGAGCCCGCCCGCGCCTTCACCTCGACGAAGGCCACGAGGTCGCCGCGGCGGACGATGATGTCCACCTCGCGCCGGCCGAACCGGTAGTTCCGCTCGATGACCTTGTAGCCGTGTTCTTCGAGGTAGCGAGCGGCTAGCCGCTCGCCGAGAATCCCGAGGTCGCGGGGCGCGCCCACCGGGTCAGGAAAGGGCGGGCACCAGATCCCGGCCGATGGCCCGGGCGATCGCCCGCAGCTCGCTGATGAGCTCGGCGAACTGATCGGGGCGCAGGGACTGGGCCCCGTCGGAGAGCGCGTGATCCGGATCGGGGTGAACCTCGACGATCAGGCCGTCGGCACCGGCGGCGACCGCGGCACGCGCCATCGGTGGCACCTTAGCACGGATGCCGGTCCCGTGGCTGGGATCGACTATGACCGGCAAGTGGGACAGCTCGTGCACGGTCACGACGGCCGTGATATCCAGCAAGTTGCGGGCATGGTCGTCGAAAGTTCTCAGGCCCCGCTCACAGAGGATCACCCGCGATTCGCCTTCGTTTAGGATGTACTCCGCGGCCAGCAGTAGCTCGCGGACGGTGGCGGACATCCCGCGCTTCAGCAGCACGGGTAGGCCAGCGCGGCCGGCGACCCGCAGCAGCGGGTAGTTCTGCATGTTGCGGGCACCGATCTGGATCATGTCCGCATACTCGGCAACCAGCTCGGCGCCTTGCGAGTCGAGTGCCTCGGTGACGACGGCCAGCCCCGTCTCTTCGCGCGCCCGGGCGAGCAGCTCGAGACCCTGCACACCGAGCCCTTGGAACGCGTAGGGCGACGTGCGCGGCTTGAACGCCCCTCCCCTGAGCACGGTGGCTCCCGCCTCCCGTAGAGACCTGGCCACGCCGATGATCTGTTCTTCGCTCTCGACCGAGCAGGGCCCGGCGATGACTGCGACTTCGCGACCACCGATTACCGTGCCGTTGGCCAGCTCGATGATCGTTGGCTCCTCGCGCCACTCGCGGCTGACTTGTTTGTACGGCTGGGTGACCGGTATGACCTCGCGCACGCCAGTCAGCGACTCGAGCCGGCTCGAGTCGACCCTACCGTCGTTTCCGATGAGCCCGATGGCCACGCGCTGCTTGCCCGGGATCGGCCGGGCCTCGTAGCCCATCTCCTCGATCACCCGCACCACCGCATCCACGTCTTCGGGGCGCGCGTTGTGCTTCATGACTACTAGCATAGCGCTATCAACTAAACCTCAAGTTCTGGTAATGATGGGAGGTAGGAGCGCTAGTAGATCCCGGGGATCAACAGATCAGAGGATCAATCGATTCACGAGGTGATCCGGATGAGCCGTCAAATCCTACCTCGCAGTCTCCCTCGCTCAATTGCCAAGACCTCTGCACTTCCCCGAACCCCCGAACCCCCGAATCACCGAATCGCCTTCGAGAATTCCCAGCCAACTCCCCCGTCCCCAACTCCTAGTTCAGACTTCCAACTTGAGCCCGTCGTGGGCCAGGATAATCTCACCATTGTAACCGGCGCGGCGGATCAGTCCAGCCACGTCCATTCCCCGGAGCTGTGGGTAGACGTGCGTCACGGCGAGTCGTGGCACCTCGGCGGCGACCGCCAGGCGCGCCAGCCGCGCCGGCGACAGGTGGTTGTCCCCCACCAGCTCCTCAGGCAGCGAGCACTCGGCCAGCAAAAGATCGACGCCGTTGAAGAACCCGGCCAGCTCCTCCGAGGGTCCCGTATCGCCGGTATAGCCCAGTGAGGCTCCAGCCGCCTCGAAGCGCAGGGCCAGGCTCTCTTCGGTGTGCGGCGTGCTGGCCACCCGCACGCTGGTGCCGCCCATCTCCTGCGGTCTATCCGGGGCCATCTCTCGGACGGTCACCTCGAAGCCGGGCTCGGTCAGCCAGGCACCCAGCGCGGCGGCCCAGGCGTCGAACAGCCGACGAGTCCCCTGCGGCCCCCAAACCGTCAGCGGAGCGGTCCGCGGGATCTCCAGACCGTGTCTGATCGCGAAGATGAGCGACGGTATCTCGCCGATATGGTCGGTGTGGAAGTGGGAGATGACGAGGTGGTCGATCTCTCCCCACGGGAGGCCGGCCCGCGCCAGGCCCTGTAGCGCCCCGGCCCCGCAGTCAACGAGGAGGTGGGCGTCTCCCTGCTCGAGCCAATGGCAGGCCGATGCGCGATCCGGGTCGGGCACCACCGTGCCCGTCCCAACGGTGACGAGCCGCATCGCCGGTCAAGCCACGGCGCCGCGGGCGTACTCGCTGAATTCGACGCCCACGACCTTGGACACACCCGGCTCTTCCATCGTCACGCCGTAGATCCAGTCGGCGGCCTCGATGGTTACCGGGTTGTGTGTGATGACGACGAACTGGACGCTCGACTTGAATTCTTCGAGCATCGCTACAAACCGCCGGATGTTCGTCTCGTCGAGCGGCGCGTCCACCTCGTCGAGCACACAGAACGGGCTCGGCTTCACCAGGTAGATGGCGAAGAGCAACGAGAGCGCCGTCAGCGCACGCTCGCCGCCCGAGAGCAGGTGGATGCGCTGCGTCCGTTTGCCGCCCGGACTGGCCGAGATCTCGACCGGCGAGTCGAGCGGATCCTCCGGGTACTCGAGCCACACATCGCAGTCGCCGCCCTGGAACAAGGTCGCGAAGGTGCGGTTGAAGTTCGCCCTGATCTGGTGCAACGTCTCGAGGAAGGCCGTCGAAGCCGTCTCGTTGACCTGACGGATCGTCTCGCGCAGATCGTCTCGCGCTTTCGCCAGGTCGGCACGCTGGCTCTCCAGGAACTCTAGCCGCTCCTTCTCTTCCTGATACTCTTCCTCGGCCAGCATGTTGACCAGACCGATCCGGCCCAACTGCATCGCGATATCGGTGAGCTCTTCCCGAAGCTCGGTCGGCTCGCCGTCCGCCGGCTCGACTTCCTGGTTGAGCTCATCGAACGGCCGGCCCCACTCGTCTTCCAGGCGCTCGCGCGTGCGGCCGAGGTCGGCATCGATCTGGATGCGCTCGAGCTCCAGCTCGTGCCGGCGCTCGGAGTGGCCGCGCTCATCCTGCTGGACCTTGCGGAGCAGCGAATCGAGGTCCCCCACCTTCTGTCGCATCTCCTCGGCGCGCTCGTCCCTCTCTCGGGCCGCGCGCTCCGAGCTCTCGCGCTCCTCGAACAGGCTCTCCAGGTCGGTGGCGGCGCCCTCCGAGTCCTCTTTCGCCTGCTCAAGCGTAGCCTGCACCTCGTCCGCCTCACCCTGGAACCGCCCAATCCGCTCGCCGGCGCCCTTCAACGAACCCTGCTGCGCCCGAAGCTCGCGCTCGACGCGGTCGACGGCGGCTGCGGCACGGGCCTCATCGAGCTGGACCTCCGTTACGGCCTCGCGGAGGGTTTCCCACTCGGCGCGCACGGCTACCAACTCCTCGGGGTCGGGCCCGGAACCGTCCGGCGCGGGCCTCAACGACCGCAGGGCTTCGTTCTCCGCCTCTCCGCGCCTCAGGGCAGCGGTCTGCTCCTGGCGTAGCCGGTCGGCGCTCTCGCGCGCGGCCTCGGCCTCCTCCCGCTCGCGAGCCAGACGCTCCGCCGCGGCCTCCGCCCGGGCGGCCTGGCGACCGGTCTCCTGTTCCGCCGTCCGGCGCTCGGCAGCCAAGCGCTCGACTTCGGCTGCCAGCGCCTTGACCCGCTCTTCGCCGGCACGCACGACGTCGGCAAGGCGATGCCTTTCGGCCTCCAGCTGTTGACGCTGATCCTGCAGGCGCTCGAGCTCGGCCCGGCGCGCCAGCAGGCCGCCTCCGGCGTACGGGCGACCCAGTCGGAAGACGCCCAGCGCGTCCAGGCTCTCGCGTCGTCCGATCCACGCCCCCTCGCTTCCGTGCGCCTCGCCGGTCAGCCTGGCGCCGTGCAACAGCCGCCTGATCCACGGCGCGGCCGGTCCGCTCACCCGGACGCCGTGCGGCATCTCGACGTGGAGATCGGAGACCCGATCGAGGGGCAACAAGACGAGGCCGCCGGGGCCATCGTACTCATCGAGGAACCAGCGCCGAACGCGGGTGACGGCCTCCGAATCGGCCACCACGAGAGCCTCCATGTAGGGCCCCAGGTAGGCCTCTATACCGTCCGCCAAGGACTCCGGCACCTCGATGCCCTGGCCCAGGATACCGCGAACGCCCAGCTCATCCGCTCGCGCCAGCGCGGCCTGGACCGCCGGGTTGAACCGCTCGTCACCCGTGGTGAGTGGCAGCAGGTCCTCGATCAGCGCCGCCATGGCTTGCAGACGCTCGACGAGAGAGACGCTCCGACTGCGCTGCTCTTCATGCTCCAACTGTGCCTCCGACAGTCGCGCCCGCTTCCCTTCCAGCTCGTTCGTGATCCCGCGCCAGCGCTCTTCCGACGCCTCGGCCTCGCGGCGCGCATGTTCCTCGGCACGAGAAGTCCCCTCGAGCGCCGCAGATGCCGCCGCCAGCCGGCGCTCGGCATCTTCCAGCCGTCTGGCCAGCTCAGCCGCTTCTGCCCGGGCGGCCTCACCACGCGCCTGGAGCTGCGCACGCCGCTCGCGGTAGGCCTGGCGGTCTGACTCGACGGCCGCTTCCGCGGCCTCCATCGCCTGCCGGCGCTCGGCCACCTCGGCTAGTTCGACTTCCTGTCGGCCCAGCTCCTCGCGCAATTTGGCCAGCGCCGCTTTGCGCTCGTCCGCCATCTGCTGCAGGCGCTCGACCTCGGCCCGCCAACCCTCCGATTGCTCCTCCAGCTCGCGGCGCTCGGCGGCCAATTGGTCGAGTCGGGCGCCGGCGTTCCGGGCACGCTCCTCGGCCAGCAGTCGCTGGCGCTCACGCTCGGCCAGCCGGTCGCGAACGGCCATCAACTTCCTGGAACTGTCGGCCCGATCGCGCTCCAGGTCGGCCAGCCTCGTCCGTAGCGCTTCGTGCTCCGCTTCGGCGGAATGGAGCTGCGCGCTGTCCCGGACGCGCGCTTCGTCGAGCGAGCCGAGCTCCGACTCGATCTCCCGATGCCTGCGCTGCAGGCGCGCCAGCTCGGCGTGGGCGATGGCCAGCTCCAAAGCGAGCTTGCGCTCCCGCATCTCCAGATAGCGCTTGGCTCGGCCGCGCTGACGGGCCAGGCTACGGACTTTAGTCTGGACCTCGGAGACCACGTCATCGACCCGCGACAGGTCGAGGTCCGCCTCGTCGAGCCGGCGCGACGCGACCCGGCGACGCTCTTTGTAACGGCCGATGCCCGCCGCCTCCTCGAACATGGCGCGGCGCTCCTCGGCCTTGTCGCTGAGGATCGCATCGATCATGCGACCTTCGATGATCGCGTAGGCGTTAGTGCCCAGACCGGTATCGCGGCAGAGATCCTGAATATCGCGGAGCCGGCATAGCGTGCCGTTCAGCCGGTACTCGCCTTCACCGCCCGTGTGGACAGTGCGGCTGATCTCGACCTCTGAGTACGGGACGGGAAGGGCGTGGTCCTCGTTGGAGAGCTTCAGTGTCGTCTCGGCGCGGTGGATCGGCTTACGCCGCTGCGTGCCCTGGAAGATCGCCTCTTCCATCCGCGAGCCGCGGATCGCAGTGGGGCGCTGCTCGCCGAGCACCCAGCGCAGACCGTCGGCGACGTTCGACTTGCCGCAGCCGTTGGGACCCACGATGGCAGTGATACCATCGTGGAAGCGGATGTCAGCTGAATCGGCGAATGATTTGAAGCCGTGGAATTCTATGCCGACTAACTTCATTTCAGCTGCAGTCCCACCCTTTCCACAAGTTCGACATCAAGTCCGGCACGCGCGATGTGCTCCTGAAGCGGGCTCGCGTCTTCCGGCTTCTCGTAGCCGCCGGCGTACACACGATAGGCGATGCTGTCGGCTTGGCCGACGGCCGGCACCATGTAGGCCGGCACGCCCCGGCCGAACAGCGTCTCGAGCACCACCCGGGCGTCTTCCGAGCTGGAATACGTGCCGAAGCTGAAGGCCAATCGTACCGGCCTCACGTCCCAACTCCTCACCGTGTCCTTGATCTCCTCGCGAACCAGCTGAGCCATGAGCGCCTCGGCCTGTTCCCGCCCCGGCAGCATGCCGGCAAAGACGCGGTAATAGACGACGCCTCGCACCACCGTCGGCGCAACGTAGAACGGCAAGTCGGCCCGGGTCCACTCTCGCTGGCGCGCCACAGCGTCGTCCATCGAACTGAAGGACGCAATAGCCACCGAATATGGCAGGCTCACCTCGCTGAGGCGAGGCCCCGGCGCCGCCGGCTCGTCCAGCGGACCATTCGTTGGCTGGTCCACCGGTTCGTTCGCGGTCGGAGTCTCCGCGGGGACGGCCACGGTTTCCGCGGCCGCCTCCAGCGACGTGGGATCCTCGGAAATCTGTCGGCTGCCCACCGTCCGCCACAAGACGAAGACGAGGGCGGCAGCAGCCGCCACGCCTGCCACGGGAATCACGCGCCGGCGTCTGCGCGGCCGGAACAGAGGCCCCGGAGGGGTCGTGGGCCCATCGGAGAAAGCCCCCAGCGGCGCCCGATCCGGCGTAGGAGGCGTTCGCATGGGGGCGTCGTCGGGGGTTACGGATCCAGCCGCCGGACTTGGACTCTCCTCCACTCTCGGCCCCGGGTCGCTGATCGGCCTCTTGACCATGCCCGGTATCGGCTGCGTGTCGTCGGATGACGCGTACCACGGCAGTTCCACCGATCCGGGCTGCGGGCCTCGGCGGGCAACTCGACCTCGAGCCCTGCCGCGTTCAGCACGATGCAGGACTCGAAGCCCGGGATCGGGCCCGCCTCCAGCCAATCCTGCGCCGACACACAGGGCAAGAGACGCGCGTCGTTGTCGGGAAGTCTGGCGGCGATCTTCTTCCAGCGCGGGTGCTGATAGAGGACGTTGATCGGAGGCGACGAGCTGCCCACCGCCAGGAAGTAGAAGGTCTCCGAGTCGGGTTTGCGCGCCACGGCGGAGAAGGCGGCATCGCGGTACAGAACATCGACGATGCCCGGGCCTTCATCGATCCCCAGGGCAGCAGCGAGAGCGGATGGGGCTCTCATCTGCAGGTCGGCCAGCACTACTTTCGGATGTTGCTTTGCCAGCTTGCGGACGATCTCGATCGCGGTGCTAACCGCCCAGCGCCGCTGGCGCGGCGTCTCCGCCGCTAGCACGAGCGTCGCGGCATGCGGCCATAGTGCGTCAGTCCTCGGCGCCGAAGTATCCACGTTCACCACCTCCCAATTTCCCAAACGGCGTACCGCTTCCTGTCCCGTCCTGACGCCTCGTCAGGCTCCGCCGGGCCCCTCTCCCTCTTCTCCTGGCGATTCCGCAGCTGCACTATCCTCGACCTCGGACTCGGCGATGGAGAGGATCCACGGCTTGTAGCCGTATCGGGCGCTCAGCGAACGCGCCGATTCCTCACCCCGCACGCGGTCCGGATACGGGCCGACCATGGCCCGGAACCAGGTGACGCCCATCACGTCGACGTGCCGGTCCACGGTCCCAGGATAGCCTACGCTGCGCAGCCACCTCACCAGGTTGTCTACACCGGCCCGCTCACGCGCCGCTAGCACCACTGCGTAGTAGCCCGGTTGCGCACTAGTATCGGCCTCGGCCGACCCGAGGTCCTCGTCCGCTTCCCGCGACGCGCCGGATGCCGCCGACCCCTCCTCCGAACGATGGACCGAGCGCTGGGCCAGCTCGAGACGCGGCCGTGGCGGCTGCCACTCCACCGCCAGCCACAGCCGCCGATCCTCCGCCTCGACCCGCGAGACCTCGACTAGCCGGGACACGTCGTAGAGGACCAGATCCCCACCGTCAGCGACTATCAGCCGGCCGCCCGGCAGGGCGGCTGGCAGGTTGTCGCTCCACCCCGCATCGATGACACCCATGATCGAGTCCACACCGACGCCCAGAACGACGACTCGATCCTCGCCATCCAACCGCGCCAGCAGGTAGGCCCCGCTCAGGCTGAAGCGCAGCGACGTTGCTACGCCCGGCAGCGCTACGCTGCGCACTCGCTCACCCCTGAGACGGTCGAACACATGCAGGCTATCACCCACCGCGACATAGATCCGGTGTCCCGACGGCGTGACCGCAACCGACCGGCCGGGCTCGGGCAACGGGAGATCCTCCGCGTCCTCGAGGCCGGGCAAAGTGAGGCCGTGAAGAGCCAGGTCGGCCTCGTCGCCCGACAGATAGTACAGCCGCTCGCCCCATGCCGTTATCGCCAGGTCTCGTACGCCGCCGACGTCCCGTCGGCCGAGGGGCTCTTCCCGCGGCGGCTCCAGGACCAGCAGTTCGCTCCCGGAACCTGCGTCGACGACTGCGACGACGCGTCCGTCATCGGCCGCAACAAGTCGCATCAGGCGGCCACCGAGCTCGAAGTGCCAGGGCTCGGCCTCGGCCACCAGCTCTACCGCTCCCTCACCTGCGCCGACCACCAGCCCGCTGGCATCCTCCAGAGCGACAGCGATATCCGTCGTCTCGTAGTCCTCGAAGCTCAGGAGGTGGCCTGTCGCATAGTCATAACGCCCGATCCGCGAGTCGCTGAACTGCAGCCATACCGCATCCTCTCCCCGCCAGGCCTGCGAGATGCTCTCCAGGTCGGGTGGCGCCCAGGTCGGCGACTCCAGCGTCTCGGCACTCCGATAGGCCAGCGGCCCACCGCTCGGCGGGAACCCGAGCAGGCCCCAGCCCTCGGCGCTTCCCAGCCAGGCGTAGCCCTCCAGCAACACTACCGGGCCGCGTTCCGACTCCTGGGAGCCGCAGGACGCCATCGCCGGCAGTGTACAGGCCAGTCCGATGAGGAATGCCGTGCGTTTCGACAGATGCAACTTAGACCGGTATCCGCTGTCTACGGATCGTGATCGGGAGGCTGGAGTGCCGTGGCATAGTGAAAAATGGCGGTACTGTGGCGGTCTGGCAAGGCTGTCGGTGGCCAGTGGCCGGTGGCCGGTGGCCAGTTGGCTATTCGGGATTACCGGCTACCGGCCACCCGGCTACCGGCTACCAGCTGCCCGTCAGAACGTCGGCCCAAAGGACACCGACCAGATGCCGCGCTTCTTGCCGGGGCGATCGAGGGGCAAGGTCCAGTCGAAGCGGAACACGTTGTAGAAGATGTTGATCCTGAGGCCCGCCCCGAACGCTGACAGCGGCGCCCGCACGTCGACTGGATCGACGCCGGGCGGTCGCGACCAGATCAGCTGGTCGAACGAGTTGAACGCCACGCCGATGTCGTAGAAGAGAACTCCGTGTATGGGCGGCAGGCCCAGCGGCACGAATCCGAAGTCCAGGTAATTGAAGATGGGGAAGCGGAACTCGCCGCTGGCGAATGCGATGCTGCTGCCGATCAACTGGTCACGCACAGGGCAGAGCGTCGTGACCAGCTCGGCCACTTCGGCCACCGATTGGGCACACTCGGCGGCTGTGAACGAGCCCCCGTCGTAGCCTCTGAGGTAGTAGGGGCCGCCCCAATAGAGGCGGAACTGGTGCTCGCCCGGTCCCGACCGTGAATAGCTTGTCAGGCGTGTGGCGAAGGTGAACTGCCCGCCGAAGTTGAAGTAGTTTCGGAAATCGACGGTGATGTCGTTGATCTCGACGTCCCCGAAGTAGCGCCCGATCCCTACCCGGTAGCGACGGCCCGAAATGGGACCCGTGAATCCGTACAGCGAGTTGTCGAAGACTATCGCGACCGACGGACCTGCAAACACCAGATTCTCCAGCCGCAGCGTCGTGCGGTCGCTCGTACCCACCTCTCGTGTCGCGATCCTGTCCACGATGCTGTCCCGGCTGATGTAGACGCCGACAGCGGACAGCTCGATTCGTTGGAACTCGTTGAACGGGTAATGAATGTCCGTGCTCAGCGTCCTGTAGACGTCACGAATGAACCTGTCCTCGTAGAACAGTTGGTCCGTTGCGTCTAGCGATGGGATTGTCCCCCGGAAACGGTAGAGTGGGAACTGCTGGTAGGCCATCGATACGTTGGCGCGCTCACGCATGTACGCATACTGGGTCAGGATGTAGGCATCTTCGAACGACCCTGCGATCTGGCCCCAGAGCAACAGGTTGTGATCACCGAGGATGTCCGACATCAGGATATAGGACCCACCGTAGACGCCGCTGCCGAAGTGGCTACCTACCTGCGCACCTATTACAGGCTGGCCGATGACATCCGGCGTGAGCTTCAACTCGTAGTCGCGTTTCTCGAACTGAGCGGTATCGGGCAGCCCGCGCTGGGCGTCGGCCAGCAGCTCCGCCACCGTCAGTTCGCGCCGCGTTACGACTTCCTCGGCCGCCGGCTTCGCCGCCGACGGACGGAAGCCGCCGTCGATCCTGTAGTAAGACTGACTGCGTGCACCTGAGGCCAGGTACTGCGGCTTCTGACCTTCGCCGTCAGACACGATCTCGCTACCGTCCTCACCGTCCTCGACTTCGGCCTCAACCACCAAGACGGGCTCGGGTGGCATCTCTACGGGCCAGGCCACGGCCCGCGGGTCATCGATCACATAGATGTTGTAGCCGGCCCCCTCGAAGTAAGTGAGGGCGAGACGGTCGGCCTGGGTGGCCCACGAGATTGCCGGGCTGAGCGGCACGATCCCGGTTACCCCCGACAGGAAGTCGGTCACCTGATAGAGCCGATCCTCCGGTAGCGAATAAATGAAGACGTTGTTGACGCCGCTGCGATCGGAGACGAAGGCGATCGCGTCGCCATCCGGGGACCAGGCCGGATTGATGTTCTTGCTCTCTCCCTGGTAGGGCAGGATCTCCACATCGCGCCGGCCCACGTTGTAGAGGGCGATACGGAAATTGCCGAAGACCAGCTCCTCGAAATCGGTGTCCGCCCCGCGATCGGTGGCCAACGCGATGTAGCGGCCGTCCGGCGACCAGGCGGGATGGAGGTCGGCATACTTGTCGTTCGTCAGCTGTTGCAGGCGACCGCCGTCCACATCGATGACGTACAGATCGCTTAAGCCGCCTTTCAGTCCGGTGAAGGCAATGCGCATCCCGTCCGGCGAGAAGGTCGGGTTCTGGATGCCGTCGAGCTCGACGACGACCTTGCGGGCGACCCGGCGCTTCGCGACCTCATAGACGTAGAGCGCGTCGCGGCCGCCAACCTGCGCCACGAAAGTCAGGTAGCGGCCGTCGTTGGACCAGGCGGCAGACGAATTGATGAAGCGCAACGACTTGAAGTCGGGCGAGCGCGCGGCCTCGATCAGCCGCGTTATGACCTTTCCGTCTTCCGCCGACGCCAGCCAGAGGTCGAAGAACGAGTACAGCCGGTTCCCTCGATCGGAGAGGTAGACGATCTGCCGGCCGTCCGGCGCCAGCGCCGGCGCCAGGTAGGAGGCGAACTCACCTGTCCCCGGCCTGAACGAGTGACGCGTAAGCCTGCTGCCCGTCTCATCGGCGCCGGCGAACCTGGCGACTTCCGGCAGGTAAGCCGTCCGTACCGTCTCGATCCAGTCGTCGGACAGCTCCTGAACGGTCACACCCAGCGTGATCTGTACCGCGCCCTCGAGTCCGAGTCGCATCGCCCGCTGCAGCAGCAGACCGATCTTCTGGTCGCCGTATTTGGCGCCTATGAACGACCAGAGCGACTGCCCGAACCGGTAAGACAAGTAGTCGTTGTAAAGCGACATCTCCTCTATGGTCCGCAGATAGCCCGACAGCACGGCATCGCGTAGCCACGCATGCGTGTGCGTGTCGAGCCTACCGATGGCCAGGTACTCGGCCATCCCCTCCACGAACCAGAGCGGCGGAACGTACTCGAGCGGGTTGAGCTGGCCCGTCAGGCCACGCGCGATGACGTCGTACTGAAAGGCGTGCACCAACTCGTGCGTCAGTACGTGCTCGAAGTCGGCGTAGGAACCTGTGAACGGCAGGATGACCCGGCGCTTCGCGAACTCCGTGACGCCGCCCGTCCCCTCGGAGATGAAGCCCTGGAGTGCGTTCGTCTGCTGGAACTCGCTGTGTGAGGCGTAGAGGATGATCGGCTTCCGGTCATCGAACTCGTGTCCGAGGATGCGACTCAGCCGGTTGTAGGAGCGCTCGGCCATCCGCGCGGCATCGAGCGCAGCTTCACGCTCACTCGTGTAGTAGTAGATGTCGAAGTGGGCCGTGCGCAGGATTTGGAAATCGAAGACCTGGTGCTGAAGCTTGTTGCGGCCGAACTGAGCCTGCAGCGGCTCGGCGGTCGCGACCGGCAGCAGGACGAGGAACCACGCTAGCCGCCATGCCAATCTGAGCGGCGGGACAGCGAAGCTCTTCGCACGCTGCATCATGTCGGTTCGGGCTCCTCGATGAGCATCGTCGGCGCGTCGCCCCAGAGCCGCTCCAGTTGGTAGAACTCGCGCACGACGGGGTGAAATACGTGCAAGACGAGGTCGATGTAATCTACCAGTACCCAGCGGGCGGCTCGCTCACCCTCCACACCAGACGAACGTACACCATCGCGGGCCAATCCTTCCACCACGTGTTCGGCCACGGCGCGGACATGCACTTCGGAGTCGCCGGAGGCTATGAGGAAGAAATCGGTTGCGTCGGATATCCCGCGCAGGTCGAGAACGACTAGCTCGCGCGCGTTGCGCTCCTGGCAGAGCTCTACGGCGCGCTGGACCGTCGGTGGGAGATCGGCCGGGCGCGGCACGGCACCGGAGAACGCGAACTCGGGTTTGGACATATACGGCCTTAGCGAGCTCCTCACAAGCTGAACATGTTGCTCTTTCAACACTCAATATCCGACACTCAGCAACCACTGATCAAATAGATCCTCAAGGGTCAAGGGCCAAGGAACAATGACCGATGATCACAGCCAATGATCATTGGTCATCGGACATCGGACCTTGTCACTTGGGCTTTTCCTTGGCAACTGGTTATCGAGTGTCGGATATTGATTACTGGTTCTGTCCTCTCATGTCACTGGGCCTGGTAGAACACCCCCCAGGCTCCAGGGCCCAGGTGTGCCGCGATGACGTTGGCGGCCGGACGGACGAGCACCTCGTCCGCGTCGAACTCGCGGCCCACGATGCCGGCCAGCTCCTCGGCCATACCTTCGCAACCCACGTGCGCCACCGCCATCCTCAAGCGCCCGGGCTCCGCTGGCAGACTCTGCCGCACCAGCTCGATGACCTTGGGGACGAGCGCCTCACTGCCGCGCACATGGCCTGCCGGCACGAGGAAACCCTCCTCGTCCAGGCTCAGCACCGGCTTCAGATCGAGCAAGCCTCCCAGAAAGGCCTTGGCTTTGCCGACCCGTCCCGAGCGCTGCAAGTGCGTCAGCGTGTCTACCGTGATGAACAGGCCGGACCGCGGTCGGAGACGCTCGAGCTCTCCGACGATCTCCTCTATCCCACAGCCCTCTTCTGCAAGCTCGGCGGCCCGCAGCACCTGAAACCCGAGCCCGAGCGACGCGGCTCGCGAGTCGAAGACGCGGACCACGGCGCCCTCGAAGCGGGAAGCGGCGGCCTGCGCCTGTCCCAGCGTCCCCGATAGGGCGCCCCCGACGAAGATCCCGAGGACATCACCGGCGTGCTCGGCGGCGCGCCTGTACCCTTCGATCAGCTGCGCCGGCGATGGTTGTGATGTCGTCGGCTGCGGGTGATCTGGATCGAGGAGCCGTTCGAGAAACTCCTCGTGCGTGATGTCCACCTGATCCAAGAACGAGCGCTCGCCGAAAATCGCAGTGAGCGGCACGACCGTTATGTCGTGCTCGATGATGAGTTCCGGCGGGAGATCACATGTCGAATCGGTGACCACTGCCAGTTTACGTTTCGCCAAGCGGCGCCGGGTCTCGTGCTGAGCCCGCATGTCCTCCGCCTTCACGCATTCCACAGAGCAGCCCAACGCGGCCAACGCTCGCTCTACTTCCGCCGGCTGGTCGGTGTGTATGTGGATCTTCGCGACGGAGTGTGCGCGTGTGACGATCAGCGAGCCGCCCAGCTCCCTCACCGCCTCTTGCATGGCCCGCTGTTCGGGCGGGTCTCCGCGTACGATGAACTCCGAGCAGAAACGGAAGGCGCGGCCGCCGTCTTCCGGGAACGCCACCTCCGCCGCCACATCCCTCATCTCCAACGCGGCACCCGGAACCTGCTTCGGGCGGGTCGTGTCGCCGTCTATCAGCCCAACCATCCCTTCGACGAAACACACGAAGCCCTTCGCGCCAGCGTCCACCACGTTCGCCTCGCGCAATACGGACAGCAGGTCGGGCGTGCGCTTCAGAGAGTCGCGCGCCGCCCCCAGCCAGCGCCGCGCCAACTCCTCGAGACCGTGTACGATGAGCGAGAAGCGTTCGACCTCTTCGGTGGCCTCTCTAACTACGGTGAGAATGGTGCCTTCGATAGGCTGATCGACGGCCTGGTAGAGGGAATTGGAGGCGCGGCGCATCGCGGTGGCCAGATCCTCCGGCCCGGCCCGGTCCCGGCCCTCGAGACCTTCGGCGAAACCGAGGAAGTAGTGGGACAGCATCATGCCGGAGTTGCCGCGCGCACCCAGCACCCCGGCTTCGGCTATCCGCGAGGCCATCCCGGCCACCGAACCGTCCTCGACTCCATCAACTGCGTCCGCGATCGCGCGCAGCGTCAAGGCGAGGTTGGTGCCGGTGTCGCCGTCAGGAACTGGGAAGACGTTGATGCGATCGAGCTCGTCGCGGTGCTCGTAGACGCGCTCCGAGCCCGCCAGAAACAGGCGTTTGAGGCGCCGCCCGTCGCAGTACGCGATACCCAGGCCTACTCTCCCTCCTCCTTGATCACCCAGACCTTCACCGACGCCTCCACCTCCGGGTACAGCCTGATCGGAACGGCGTAGACGCCCAGAGCTTTGATCGGCTCGACCAGCTGCACGTGCCGGGCCAGTACGTCGTGACCCTGCTCGCCGAGCTGCGCGGCGATGTCCCGCGGTCCCACCGAGCCGTACAACTTGCCCTCGTCAGCGGCCAGCATCGAGAAGGTGATCGATGCACCTTCCAGGCGCTCCGCTAGCGCCCGGGCGTCGCCCCGGTCCCGCTCTTCCGCCATCAGGGCGGCCGCACGCTCCTGGTCTAGCAGCCGGCGACTCTGATCCGTAGCCGGATAAGCGAGTCCGTGCGGCAGCAGATAGTTGCGGGCATAGCCCCGCTTCACGCTGACAACATCGCCAACATCGCCGAGGTTGTCGACCTTTCTTCTCAGGATCACATCTTGACTCTTACCCACTGTGCCACTCCAGATCTAGAATAGTCCTTCCGAATCGTCCCCAACAAGTCGGAAACTTCAAGGCCCGCCTTCATCGGGCCGCAGGCGACTCCGCAGGTTCAACCACGTGTCACCCAGCCCCACAATCAGCGCTATCGCCAGAATCAGCGCAAGCAGCGGGTAGATGAGCAGTACCACTAGGCTGCCTACGACCCCAGCCACCACCGATACGCCGCCGATCAGACTGAGCAGAACCGCCATGCCTCTCAGGACGTACAGAACACCCATGAAGAAGACGGCGTTGCCACCGATACGATCGGCGATCTGTCCGATCGGCGCGACGATCATTGCGATACCGGCCAGCCAGACCCAGACCAGGTGATCGCTGAAGCTGAAGCTCCGCAGCCGCCCGATGTTCAAAGACACGCCGCCCGCCAGCCAGCCACGCACAGATACGGCGAGGCCCAACGCGCCCAGCGAGCTGATGGCGACCAACGCCGGGAAGATGGCGACCTGGAACCCGGCCACACCGCGCATCAAGCTCATGACCTGCTCATCCGCGGCTTTCCCCAACAGCGCGCCGGTGGCTTCTATCGCCTGGCTGGACCGAGCGGCCATCAGCGTATCGATATCGAGCCAGACGCCTGGGCTCGCGACGAAGATCGCCGCACTAGCTGCCAACGCCAAGCCGAGCGCTGCCAGCGCCCGCGCCGAGAAGCTCCAAGCCGGCTGCCAGACCGTGATCCAGACGAACATCCCGGCCAATAGCAGCGGCCAACCGCGCTCGAACCACCAAAGACCCGAGCGATCGCCCATGAGGGAGGTGCCGACGATCGCGCCCACCAGGAGCGCCGACCAAAGGGCACGCGGTCCCCAAACGATCAGCAGCAACGCGAGTGGAAAGCCGACCAATATGAACGGCTGCGTCACGTTGAAAACGATCGTTACCAGCCCGAACCCTGCAGCTCGAGCCAGTGCGCCGCGCTCGGGAGCCACGGGCCGTCTAGCGCCTGTAGTCTTCTACGTACGGGAGCAGAGCCAGGTAGCGGCCCCGCTTGATCGCTTGCGTCAATTGCCGCTGATGCGGCGAGCAGGTACCCGTGATTCGGCTCGGCACGATCTTGCCGCGCTCTGTGATGAAACGCGTCAGCAACTGCTCATCCTTGTAGTCCACCACGGCGATCTTCGACTCACACAGGTGGCACGGCTTCCGCCTTCTCCTCATGATCTACCGCCTCATCTGAGATTCTGAGTTCTTACTCGTCGTCGTCGTCATCGGGACTGAACCGCTTTCCCTCCGATACGGCAGACTGCGGGACCGGCAGCTCGCCTTCCGAGAGTACCACGAGGTATCGCAGCACCTGCTCGTCCAGCTTGATCGCCCGCTCGAACTCCGGCAGTGCCTCCGCATTCGTGCGGAACTGAACCACGACGTAGTACCCGTTGTCGTGCTTCTCGATGGGATAGGCGAGCTGGCGCTTACCCCAGTGCTCGACGGCCATTACTTCACCGCCACCGTTCCCGGTAGCAAGTTCGTTGAACCGCTCGAGCTTCTCATCGACGACTGAACGATCGAGTGAGGAATCGAAGATGTAGACGATCTCGTAATCGCGCATCGTCACCTCCCTTTGGTCTGAGCTCGGTGGCCCGAGCTCGCTAAGGCCCCGCCCGGTGACTAAGGGCAGAGCAGGCTATTTTCACGGCAGGTAGAACCTGAAACTCGACAAAGCTACCCGAACCGGGCCCGGAGTTCAAGCTCCCCCGGCCGGGTCTCAGGGCTGGGCCCGGAACAGCAGGATGTCGCCGTCTTCCACCACGTGCTCCCGGCCCTCCGCCTTCACCCGTCCCGCGTCCCGCGCCGCTTTCAGCGAGCCGGCCTGGTCGAAGTCCGCGTAGCTGACGGTCTCCGCGCGGATGAAGCCCTTCTCGAAGTCCGTGTGCACGACCCCGGCGGCCTGTGGCGCCAGGGTGCCGCGCCGGATCGTCCAGGCCCGGACCTCCTTCTCGTTGAAGGTGAAGAAGGTGATCAAACCGAGCAGCCCGTAGGTGGCACGGATCAACCGCTCGACACCAGGGCTCTCCAGGCCCAGCTCCTCCATGTATTCCTGCCGCTCGCCCAGCTCCAGGCTGAGCAGATCGGCCTCCAGCTGACAGCACAGACTCAAGACCCGATCGGTCCCCACCGCGCCGGCCAGCGCGGCCGCTCGCTCGTCGTCACCCGAGACGCTGGACTCCGCCACGTTGGCCAAGTACAGGACATCCTTGCGGGTGAGCAGGAAGAGAGACCCCAGGACATCGCACTCTTCCTTGCTACAATCCACCTCCCGGGCGAGCCGGCCCTCTCCGAGCCAACCAGCGAGGCGGTGGAGGAACTCCGTCTCGCGCTGCGCATCGTGGTCGCCGCTGTGCGCGACTCGCTCTACGCGGTCGAGTCGCTTCTCGACAGTCTCCAGATCGGCCAGCAGCAACTCGGTGTCGACCATCCCGACATCGCGTACCGGGTCCACGGAGGCTGCGGGGTGCGCGACGTTGGGATCGTCGAAGCAGCGAACCACGTGGACCAGCGCTTCCACTTCCCTGATGTGTGAGAGGAAGCGGTTGCCCAGCCCCTCGCCGCGGTGCGCGCCTTCCACCAGACCTGCGATATCGACGAACTCGACTACGGCTGGGACTTTGCGGGGCGGCCGCACCAGCTCGAAGATGCGATCGAGCCGTGGGTCGGGGATCTCGACTACCCCGACGTTCGGGTCGATCGTGGTGAACGGGTAGGCCTCGGCGGGTACGCTCGATGCGGTGAGCGCGTTGAACAGTGTGGACTTGCCGGCGTTGGGCAGGCCCACAATACCGGCGCGAAGTGCTCTGGACACCCGAGTACGAGTTGGAGTGGGAGTAAGAGTAGGAGTTGAGTTGGAGTGGGAGTAAGAGTAGAAACGCTTGCTTCTACTTCTACTCCCACTCCCACTCCTACTCCTACTCGGCCTTTCCTTAGCCTAGCGCCAAGAAGAACGGAGCCAGCACCAGGCTGACCACGCTCATCAGCTTGATCAGGATGTTCATCGATGGGCCCGACGTATCCTTGAACGGGTCACCCACCGTATCACCGACTACCGCTGCCTTGTGCGGCTCCGAGCCCTTGCCGCCCAGGGCACCCGCCTCGATGTACTTCTTGGCGTTGTCCCAAGCACCGCCGGCGTTGGCCATGTAGAGCGCCATTAGCACGCCGGTCAGCGTCGCGCCGGCCAGCATTCCACCCAACGCCTCGACGCCGAGTAGCGAACCCACCAGCACGGGGGCGACGATCGCTATGAGGCCCGGCAGGACCATCTCCCGCAGCGCCGCACGTGTCGAAATGTCTACGCAGCGGGCGCTGTCCGGCTTGGCCGTGCCTTCCATGAGACCCGCGATCTCCTTGAACTGCCGCCGCACCTCGGTGACCATCCCGCT
>JBDHHZ010000002.1:0-38318 GCA_039589115.1 Gemmatimonadota bacterium
TGGGAATCGGCGCTGGAGAGCATGGAAGTCGCCGGCGTGACCGACCAGAAGATCGCCATGCAGGCGAACATCGCCGATCTGCTGACCTTGCGCGGTGAGTTCGATCGGGCGCTGCGGTTGTACAAGTCCGGGCTGCAGCTGGCAGAGGAGCTTGACGACGACTCACTCGCGCTTCGTTGTCGCACCGGTATCGCGCGTTTGGAGTTCGAGCGTGCCGATTACTCCGCCGTGCTCGAGCTCACAGAGCAGATTCGTAAGGTGCTACCGGCCAGCGGCGCCTGGAAGGCTGACTTCCTGATCACAGCCGTGCGTGCCTTGGCCTACCTGGAACTGGGTGACGAGCTGCAGGCCTGGCAAGAGGCGGCGCGCCTCGAGCAACTCTACCAGGGTAAGGAAGGCTGGTTCGAGCGCCGCGCCGAAGGCGACGCGGTTCGTATCCGGGTCATCGACCTGGACAGCGACTCTTGGCTGGCCGGAATGGTGGCGCAGCAGGGGATCGGCGAGACGGTCGACACGGATCTCTATGGCGAGGGCTTCCTGCAGTACCATCAGGCGCACGTGCTGGCCAGAGCGCAGCCGGCGGAAGCCCGCACCGCCGCCGAGCGCTCGATCGAGCTGTTCGATAGACTGGGCGCCGCTCCAATGCTCGCCAGGGCGAAGCAGTTGCTCGACGAGCTGCCGGAGGTCGAGTCGCTGGCGAGCGATGCAGGATCGGGCGAGATCGACGAAGACAAGATCGACAGTTGGTTCGATAGCCTCGACGGCTGATATCGTAGCTAACATCGAACATCCAACATTCGACATCCAACATCGAGATTCGCCTCGAGCTCTGAACATCGGACATCGAACTCTGAACGTTGAAGGTTCGATGTTCAACGTTCCCCCTTCGGGTGTCCCTTCGATGTTCGATGTCCGATGTTGGATGTTCGATGTTCAATAGAATAACATACCCTTATGTCAGGTCTCCCGAGGATGACCCCCGACTCTGACGGGTTGCCGACCCGCGGCCGCCGACGGATAGCGGGACGCGCACGCTTCGATTTACGCTCTCCGTTCGAACCGACCGGTGACCAGCCAGCGGCGATCGACGAGCTGGCGTCAGGGCTAGAACGCGGAGATCGCTGGCAGACCCTGATGGGCGTGACGGGCTCTGGCAAGACTCTGAGCATAGCCAACGTCATCGCGCATTGGGGCCGTCCCGCCCTTGTGATGAGCCACAACAAGACGCTGGCCGCGCAGCTCTACGGTGAGTTGAGGCAGTTCTTCCCCACCAATGCCGTCGAGTACTTCATCTCCTACTACGACTACTACCAACCCGAAGCATACGTCCCGCAAACAGACACGTACATCGAGAAGGATGCCTCGATCAACGAGGACATCGATAAGCTGCGCCTTCGCGCGACTTCCAGCCTGATGGAGCGGGACGACGTCATCATCGTGGCCTCGGTGTCGGCGATCTACGGACTGGGCGATCCCGCTGAGTACCGCCAGCTGCTGCTTCTGCTTCAGCGAGGTCAGGAGGTGTCCCGCGAGGACATCCTGGCCGCGTTGGTGGACGTGCGGTACAACCGGAGCGACCTGGACTTCAAACGCGGTACCTTCAGGGTGCGCGGCGACGTGGTTGAGGTCTATCCCGCCTATGAGGAGCAGGCCGTGCGGATCGAGCTTTGGGGGGAGGAAGTGGATCGCCTCACCAAGATCGACCCGCTCACCGGCGAGGTGATCTCGGAGCTCGAGCGCGCCGCCATTTACCCCGCAACCCACTATGCCATCGGCCAGCCGTCCCTCGATCGCGCGGTCATCACGATCGAGCAGGAACTGGAGGAACGGCTGCGCGAGCTGAGGCGCTCCGGCCATCTGCTGGAAGCCCAGCGTCTGGAGCACCGAACGAGCTACGATCTCGAGATGCTGAGGGAGGTGGGATTCTGCGCGGGTATCGAGAACTACTCGCGGCACCTATCGGGCCGCGAAGAAGGCGAACGCCCCTTCTGCCTGATCGATTACTACCCGGAAGATTTCCTGGTCATCGTCGACGAATCCCACGTGTCGGTACCGCAGATCGGCGGCATGTACGAGGGTGACCGGTCGAGGAAACGGACTCTCGTCGAGTATGGCTTCCGCTTGCCCAGCGCGCTCGACAACCGTCCACTGAGGTTCGAGGAGTGGGAGGCGCTGGTGCCACGGGCGATATTCGTCTCGGCGACGCCGGGCGACTACGAGTTGAACCGCTCGAGCGGCGTTGTAGTGGAGCAGGTGATACGGCCCACCGGCTTGCTGGACCCGGAGGTCGAGGTGCGGCCGGTGCGTGGCCAGGTCGACGATTTGATCGCGGAGATCCGGGAGCGTGCCGGGCGCGGTGAGCGGGTGTTGGTGACGACGCTGACGAAGCGCATGGCGGAAGATCTGACGGAGTATTTGCTGGGTGTGAGCGTGCGAGTGCGCTACATGCATTCGGACATCGACGCCATCGAGCGCGTCGACATCCTGCGCGGACTTCGGCTCGGCCTGTTCGATGTTCTCGTGGGCATCAACCTGCTGCGCGAAGGCCTCGATCTTCCCGAGGTCTCGCTCGTGGCCATCCTCGACGCCGACAAAGAAGGCTTCCTGCGCTCAGACAAGAGCTTGATCCAGACCATCGGGCGCGCCGCGCGCAACGAGCATGGCAAGGCCCTTATGTATGCCGATAAGATGACGGGCTCCATGCAGAGGTGTATCGATGAAACGAATCGGCGCCGGGAGATCCAGCGTAGCTACAACATCGAGCATGGAATAACTCCGCGCTCGATCCGCAAGTCCGTAGACGAGGTGCGTCGCACGACCGCGGTAGCCGATTCGCGGGTCGATCCCGCTGGGCGCGCGGTGGACACGCTGGCGGGCCTTCCCGACCTAGAGCCCGAAGAGCTGGTCGAACGGCTGACCGCCGAGATGGAGCGGGCTGCGGCCGAACTGGACTTCGAGTTGGCGTCCGAGCTGCGTGACCACATCTTCCAGCTGAAGGTGGAGATCGAGACTGGCGGCAAGGCCGGTAAGCGGTAGCCGGTGGCTGGTAGCCGGTAGTCGGTGGCCGGTATCCGGTGGCCGGTATCCGGACGGAGGAATAGGTGGAACGCGCCGATAAACAGGGCCCCCGTACTTTCAGCGAGCGCGAGCTCGTGCGTTGGGGTGAGCGAGTCGGCGCCACTGTCGATCCGCCCCTCTGGATCGCGCTAGAGGGTCCGCTGGGGGCGGGGAAGAGCGTTCTGGCGAGGGCGATTTGCTGGGGAGCGGGAGTCAGCGGTCACATACCGTCGCCGAGCTTCACGTTGGTGCAGCGCTACACCAGCTCCAGGAGCTTCCGGATCCATCATGTCGACCTTTTCCGGCTGAAGCCCGGTGATCCGATGGGGCCGCTCGGGTGGGAGGAATTGCTGGGTGATCCAGGCCTGGTACTGTTGGAGTGGCCGAACCGTGCCGCGGGGCAACAGCCGGAGGATCGCTGGGAGGTGGCGATCGACTACGGTCGCGAGCCGGATGAGCGGGTGGTCAAGGTGAGTCGTTTGGGAACGGCGCCGGAGCTGGTCGAGTGGTGAGCGCTGGTAGCCGGCCCGCGGCCGAAACCGCAGCTACCGGTGAGTCCCCGATCTGGCTGGCCGTCGAGACCGCCACTTCAGTCGGGTCAGTTGCGGTCTGGCGCGGCGGCTTGGCGTTCGAGTGCTCGCTGCGCATCCAGGGTGCGCATTCCGAGCGAGTGCTGCCGGCCCTCGAGCACGCGTTGAGCGTCACCGGTACGTTGCCCGAGGAGGTGTCAGCGTTCGTGGTCGGAAGCGGGCCCGGTTCATTCACAGGTGTGCGAATAGCCGCATCGATGGCGAAGGGGTGGGCGATGGCGCGTGAGACACCCCTCTTCGCCTATTCGAGTCTTCTGGCCGTGGCCGCGGGCTGTGGCTCGTCCGGTCCCGTCTGCGCTCTGTTCGATGCGCGCCGCGGCCAGGTCTATGCCGCCTGCTACGAGATCTCCACGGCAGGGCCGGCGGAGAAGCTGGCGCCGGGCGCCTGGCGCGTCGAAGAGCTGCTCGACGAGCTGGCGCGGCAGAGCCTCAGGCCGGCCTTCGCAGGGGATGGTGCCCTCGCCCACCGCGAGGCCATCGGCCGGGCCTTCGGCGATGCAGCCGTCCTCCCCGGGCACTTCGCCCCGCCACGAGCGGCGAGTCTTCTCTGGCTGCGGGATGTGGCACCCGATCTGGGTCGGGTTGAGCGTCCCGAGGTCTGGGAGCCGCTCTACGTCCGCGAGTGGCGGGTGCCAGAGGAACAGGAAGGTCGATGAGTACGGCCGAGCGGCTTCAGCTGCCGGAAGTCCGGCCGATGACGGCGTCGGACCTGGATGTGGTGATGGAAATCGAGCGCTCGAGCTTCTCGACTCCCTGGAGTCGTCCCAGCTTCAGCAGCCTCATCGATCGAGATGACGCCACCCTCTGGGTCGCCGTCGTCGAGGGCGCCGTGGCTGGCTATGCCGTGGTGTGGTACGTGCTGCAGGATGCCGAACTGGGCAACTTGGCCGTCGCCCACGGTTCGCGCCGTCGCGGCTTGGGGAGCCAGCTGCTGGAATGGGCGCTGGCGAAAGCCCGGGAGCGCGGTGCCGAGCAGATTTTCCTGGAGGTTAGAGTCAGCAACCAGGTGGCGCAGCAGCTGTACGAGCGCCGGGGTTTCGAGCAGGTAGGCCTGCGCCGGCGCTATTATCGGGCGCCGGTGGAGGATGCCCTGGTATTGCGCCTGGAACTGGCGCCAACCGAGTAGATTCTGCTGGAAGGGCGGGCTAGCAAGCCTTGCGTTGACAATAAGTTGACGCCCGGGTATAATGCTTGCTGGCGTCAGGATTAGGCAGGATCGACGCCAACCGCCCCCTTGGAGGACAAATGTCACGCAGCGTGAACAAGGCGACCATCATAGGCAACTTGGGCAGCGATCCCGAGATCCGCACCACGCCAAGCGGTTCGCGGGTGACCACGCTCTCGGTGGCGACCAACCGGAAATGGACGGGTCGCAGCGGCGAGATGCAGGAGGAGACCCAGTGGCACCGTGTGGTCGCCTGGAACAAGCTGGCCGAGATCGCCGAGCAGTACTTGAAGAAGGGTGACCGCATCTACATCGAGGGGCGGATACAGTACCGTCAGTGGGAAGACCAGAACGGCCAGAAGCGCTTCAGTACCGAGATCGTGGCCAATGATATGGTGATGTTGGGTGGCCGCGGAGATGGCGCCTTCGAGGTGCAGAAGACGCCGAGCCATGGGGGTGAGGAGTATGAAGATTTCCCGGCGGAATCGCTGGAGGAGGGTGACGACCTGCCCTTCTAAGTACCTCTTGTCCGTTGCCGCGATGCTGCTTGCGGCGCTATTGCCTGAAGCCCTCCCCCTCCACGCTCAAGAAGGGCAGCAAGAAGCGACATCCCAAGAGGGTCGCCGCGTTCACGTCGTGCGGACCGGGGACACGCTCTGGGATCTGGCGAATTTCTACCTCAGCGACCCCTTCCTCTGGCCGGAAATCTACCGCATCAACACCGTGGTGGTGGAGGATCCCCACTGGATCTATCCTGCCGAGGAGCTCGTAGTGCCCGGCCCGGGTGAGATTCCCGTCGAGCGTCCGGTCGAGCCCCCTATCGAGGTCCCGGGAGAGGAGAGGGTGCCCGGCGAGGAAGCGCTGGTCAGGCCGCCCACGCCTGATGAGTTGCCGGAAACGCCGCAGATGCCCGACGAGCAGACTGTCTTCACTCCGCCGGACCTTGCTTTGCAGACGCTGACCTATCAGCCCATTGAGGCGATACCGCCGATGGCGGTCAACGCCGGCGACTTTTACCGGGCCGGCATGCTGTTGCCGTTGTCGGAGATCGGGCCGCGTGGTGAGGTGATCGATGTGAGCGCGCCGAAGGGCTACGCCATCCGACCGCTCACGACGGTCCCGCGTTACGGCAGGCTCTACGTGAGCCACCTGGACGGCGAGCCGCCGGAGCCTGGCGATCGCTTCCTGCTGTTCCGCATCGAGCGCCAGCTGAAGCCGTGGGGCCGCGTCATCCGTCCCACCGGCATGGCGACCATCGCTGCCGTTCACGAGGACGTGTCGACCGCCGTGGTCATCGAGGTGTACGACCGGGTACTGGTAGGTGATCAGGCGATGGAGGCGGAGTACTTCGAGTTCGAGCGCGGCGTCTTCGCGGAGCCTGTGGCGACTGGCCCCTCGGGTGAGCTGATCGGCCTGATGGACGACCAGGTCATCGCTTCGACGGAAGACCTCGTCTTCATCGATGTCGGCCGCAACCAGGGCGTCCACGTCGGCGACGAGTTCGAGCTGTACGCTTCCACCCGTCGGTCGTCCGGTGGCCTCAGCCTGCCGGAGGAGCACATCGGTCTCGGTCGGGTCGTGCGGTTGACCGAACAGACGGCTACCCTCCGCTTGGTCGAGATGCGCCATCCTACCGTCAACGTGGGACTTCCGGTTCGCCTCATCCGTAGGATGCCGTCCTAGTAAGGCGCCGGGCACCCAGCAGTAGGCCGGCCGGCTCATTAGAGCCGGCCGGCCTAGTTTCTGCCAGGCCGATTCTTATATTCCCCTGCGCATGCACCTGTTAGCCTATGCCATCGCCGCAGTGCTCTACTTGGCTGCGTCGATTCGATACGCGATGCGGTTCGCCCGGGCACGTCCCGGTGCGACCGCGTTGGTGGCCATCATCATCTATGCCGGTGTCGGCTTTCACCTCGCCGGCTTCGCTCTCTATTGGGTCAGATTTGGGGAGGCGCCCCTCGTAGGGCTCGGTCCATCGCTGGCGAGTCTCTCGCTGCTCGTCGCTCTCGCCATCGCCGGGATGGGTCTCTTCTCATCGGCCAGGCCGGTGGGCTTGCTCCTCGCCCCGGTGGTCGTGCTTTTTCTCCTCCTGGCTCTGGTCATCGGCATCCACCCCACCGGCTCCGAGCTGGAGTTCCGCGGGCCCTGGCTCCTGTTTCACATCTCGCTCGCCTTCTTCGGCTACGCCGGCTGGGTCGTCTCCGCCGCCGCCGCCTCGATGTATCTGCTGCAGTTCCGCGAACTCAAGCACAAGCGCTTGGGTGCGGTTTTCCAGTTCTTCCCACCGCTCGAGACGCTCGACAAGTTGGCCGAGTGGGCTCTCGTGATCGGTTTCTCGGCGATGACCCTCGGCCTCGCTGTAGGGTGGGCCTGGACGATCCGCTTCGAGCAGGCACTCCGGATCTCCGACCCGAAGGTCATCTGGGGGGTCCTGGCCTGGTTGGCGATGCTGCTGGCGCTTTGGGCGCGCTTCAGTGGCATGCGTACCAACCGGCAGGCGGCTCTGTGGAACGTTGTTGGGTTCGCAGTGGTATTTCTGGCATATTTCGTTGCCAGAATGTTGATCCCCGAAACGCAATTCTTCCTGTAGGGCGAGGGGCATCGAGGTGATTGCAGGATCCGGAACTGTCATCGCGATGGTTACGACCGAGGATCGGCCAGGGGTAGAGGCATGCCGTTCGCAGTAGTCGGGCTCAACCATCGCACGGCGCCGGTAGAGGTTCGAGAGAAGTTCGCGTTCGCCTCCACCGAGATGACGGACGCCCTCGCTCGCGTGCTCGAGGGTAAGGGCGTGGCCGAGGTTGCACTGATCTCGACCTGCAATCGGACCGAGTTCTACCTGCATCTGACCGAGCCCGAAGAAGCCATCTCGCATGTCATCGAGACGCTCGCCGATCAGTCGGGCGAGCTTCCCAAGCCGGCCGATAGATACCTCTACGTCAGGCGCGGATCGGACGCCGTGCAGCACCTCTACAAAGTCGTCTCGGGCGTCGACTCGATGGTGCTCGGCGAGGTCCAAATCCAGGGACAGGTTAGAGAGGCTTATGAGACGGCTCGCAGCCTGACCGGCCAACGGCAGGCGGTCCGCGCCGTTTTCAACCGTCTGTTTCAGAGTGCCCTCGCCGTCGGCGGACGCGTGCGTAGCGAGACGCGTCTCTCCGAAGGCGCCGCTTCGATCCCATCCGCCGCTGTCGAGTTGGCGCGCAAAATCTTCGGCTCACTGCGCGGCCGACGCGGCATGGTCATCGGCGCCGGCGATATGGGCGAACTCACTCTCGAATGCCTCGTCGACGAGGGGGTGACGAGTGTCATGGTAGCCAGCCGCAACATGGCCCGGGCCCAGAAGGTCGCCGAGAAGTTCGGGGGATCGAGTGTGGCCTTCTCTGATTTCTGGGACCAGTTGCCGGAGATGGACATCGTCATCACTTGCACCGCAGCGCCTCACGCGATGGTCACGCTGGAGGAATTCCGGCGCCGTATGCCTGCCAAGTTGAAGTCACCGCTCTTCATCGTCGATATCGCGATCCCGCGAGATGTAGAGCCCGATATCGGAGAACTGCCGAACGTCTTCCTCTACAGCATCGATGACCTGAAGACCATCGTCACCGCCAATCACGAGCGGCGCGAGGCTGAACTGCCCAAGGCCGAGGCTATCATAGAGGACGAGGTCGACAACTTCTGGAAATGGTACTCGGGCCTCCGCGCAGTACCTTTCATCCGGCGACTGCGCGATCGGGCCGAGTCTGTCCGCCAGACCGAGCTCGAGCGCGCGTTCAAGCAGCTCGACCATCTGCCGGCGACGGACCGGGAGCGGGTGGAACGTCTCACCCGGGACATCCTCCAGAAAGTATTGCACCAGCCGACGGCACGCATGCGCGAAGCGGCTGGAGACGGCCGCGAGCACGACATACTGGAAGCGGCAAGGTACCTGTTTGGGATCGAGGAGGGTGGGGATGTCTAGAGCCAAGTCCGTTTTGGTGACCGGCGGCGCCGGCTTCATAGGCTCGCATATCGCCGATGCCTATCTGGCACGCGGCTGGTCGGTGACCATCGTGGACAATCTCTCTTCAGGTAGGCGCGAGAATCTGCCGCAGGGAGCGGAGTTCGTCGAGCTCGACGTGAGGGACGAGCGGCTGCACGAGCTGTTCGATGAACGTGGTGGCTTCGAGCTGGTCAACCATCACGCGGCCCAAATCGACGTGCGCATGTCGGTGCAGCAACCACGTTTCGATGCCGACGTCAACATTGGCGGTCTGCTCAACACTCTGGAAGCGGCGCGGAAATATGGCAGCATGCGCATCGTGTTCATCTCATCGGGCGGTGTGGTCTATGGCGATGCTGCTGAACGCCCGATACCGGAGACGGCGCCGAAGAGTCCGGAATCGCCGTACGGCGTCAGCAAGCTGGTCAGCGAGTACTATCTGCGTTGCTACCGGCTGCTGCACGGGCTCGACTACGTCGCGCTTCGTTATTCCAACGTGTACGGGCCGCGCCAGAACCCCCACGGCGAGGCGGGTGTGGTCGCGATCTTCTCGAACAAGATCATCGAGAACCAGCCGGTGACGGTCTTCGGAACCGGTGAGCAGACTCGCGATTATGTGTTCGTCGGCGATGTGGTCCAGGCCAACATGATCGTGTCGGAGGCGACGCTCGGCGACGGCACGGGCATCGACGACCGCGCGTTCAACGTCGGTACTGGCAATGAAACGAACGTCAACGAACTGGCGGCCGAGCTGATGCGCGCCGCCGGACGCAACGTTCCGGTGCAGTATGCGCCCGAGCGGCCGGGCGAGCTCGAGTGGAATTGTCTGGCCTGCGACAGATTACGGACTCTCGGCTGGGAGGCGGCGGTGGATATTTCTGATGGGCTGGCACGCACCTATCGCTTCATCGCGGGGCTGGAAGGATGAGCGCGCTGGCTTTGCACCTCGCGGTCCAGGGCCCGCTACCAAGCAACGCTTGGGAGATGGTGGCCAGTGCGACTATCACGACTCGAGTGATCCTGGTCGTCCTGCTCATCTTCTCGCTGGCGTCGTGGATTCTGATCATCTGGAAGTGGATCCAGTTCCGGCGCGTCCGCATGCTCGAGGAGGATTTCCTCGCCCAGGTGGCGAAAGCGCAGCACCTGGATGAGGCTTACAAGGCGGTAATTGCGCTCCCCGATTCACCCTACCTTCGCGTCTTCCGGCATGGCATGACTTTCTTTAGAGGTCTGCGGCCGCGTGGAGATGTGCCGGGCGGTGGCCTGTCCGCCGCGCAGGTCGAGACGCTGCGGCTCGTCATGGAGAAGGAACAGGTCGGTGAGCGAGATGCGATGGCTCACGGGCTGCCCTGGCTTGCCATAATCGCCACGGTCAGCCCGCTGCTCGGGTTGATGGGCACGGTGGTGGGCGTGATGAATGCGTTCGTCGGCATCTCGGTTCAGGGGACCGCGAACATCACGGCGGTGGCGCCGGGGATCGCCGAGGCGCTGATCACCACGGTGACGGGACTGGGTGTGGCCATACCGGCGGTGATCGGGTACAACCACTTCGCCAGTCGGCTGGGTCTTTTTGCCGGTGAGCTTCAGGGCTTTGCCCACGAGTTCATCGGCGCGCTGGCGCGGGAAGGGAAGATCTGATGGCTAACTACGGTGGCCTCTACGGAGATCGATCGCTGCCGCTGACGGCGGATATCAACCTCATCAACCTGGTGGATGTCGCCTTCACGCTGCTGGTGATCTTCATGATCACCGCGCCGATCCTGCAGGGCGGCGTCGAGGTTCAGGTGCCGCAGGCGGAAGTCGCGCCCCTGCCGGCCTCGGAGGCGATCATCGTGACGATCGACCGTGAGGAAGTCATCTACATCGGTGACGCCAGCGTGACGCTCGACGAGTTCAAGGCGGCGATCAAGGAAGTCTGGATCGCGAAGGGCTCGCCTGCGGTCTACGTCCAGGGCGATCGAGCTGCCAGCTATGGCGTCGTGCTCAAAGTGATCGCCGCGCTCAAGGCGGCGGAGATCGAAGCCGTAGGATTGGTTGCGGAACCGGAAGTGCAGCGGAGGCGCTGAGCGTGGCTCGGCTCTATCTGGACCGGAAGTCCCGCGGACTCGAAGAAGGTTTGCCCGCCGGGGCGCTCGTGGGCTCGCTGAGCATCCATACGGTCGTACTGGCGTTCATGGCCTGGGGGGCGACGCACATCGAGATGCCGACTCCGCCAATAGTGTATCAGGTCGAGCTGGTGGCCGCACCGCAAGCGGCACCGGTCAGGGTGGCTCCGGTGCCGGAAAGGCAACCGCCGGCGCGCCAGGAGGAAGCTGGCGCTCGCCCTGTCGACACCCGGCCCAGGGAGACCGATACGCCGCGGGAGGAAGCCCGCCCGGTGGAGCCCGAGCAGGAGCAGGCGGAGCCGGAGCCGGCGCCGACGGTTGTGGAGGAGAGGCCGGCGGCGCCGCCCGAGCAGGTGGCGGGGGGGACCGACGAGCCGGTCCGCCTGGAAGGGGCACCGTTCCCGTACCCGGAGTACCTGGCGAATATTATCTTGCAGATCAAACGGCACTGGCGGCCGCCGACCGGTGGCGTGCAATGGCGATCCGAGCTCGCCTTCACCATCCTCAGGGACGGGTCGGTGGAGGATGTCTCCTGGGTTCGGCGGTCGGGCAACCCGGCGTTCGACCTGGAGGCGCGTGGCGCGATAGAGGCCGCCGGTCGACGTGGGGTCTTCGGGCCGCTACCCGATGAGTACCCGTCGGATCGTCTGCGGGTGTCGTTCTTTTTCGACCCGACGCGATACTAAAGTAGAGTTCAATTTAGATGACGATGACGATGATGATGATGATGACGATGATGATGAGGATGAGGATGGGGATGGCGGGCCGAGTCAGGTTCGCGCTGACGCTGCTCGCCGTCGTCGCCGGCGCCATCCTGTTGCAAGACACGGCAACGGCCCAGGTGCCGGTGCGCGACAGTATACCGACCGACGTGCGGGTGGGGATCCTCTACCAGCCCGCTTTTCGCCCCGGCGTGGTCATGCCGCCGGTCCCGGCGCCCGACGAGCTGCGGGGAATGGCCGACAGCGTGCGGCGGATCATCCTGCGCGATCTCGACTACAGCGACCGCTTCCAAGTGATGCCCGTCAGTGAGGGCATACCGCTGGAAGGGCCGGTCAACTACGGGCTCTGGGACCAGCTGGGCGCAGTCTGGCTGGTGGTGGGAGCGGTCGAGGGCACGCCCGATTCGCCGGTGCTGAGGGTGTCGCTTCACGATGTCGTCTTCCGCTTGCTGCAGGAGGTCCGCGCCTACGAACTGCCTCCGCTCAGACATCCCGATTTCCGTCAGGCGCTCCACGTGGTCGCCGACCAGCTGACCCAGTGGGCCACCAGCAGCGCTGGCATGGCGGCGACTCGAGTCGCCTATGTGGCGCAGGGGCCGGGTGGGTCGGAGATCTACGTGGTCGATAGCGACGGCTTCGCTGCGCGCCGCGTGTCTAGCGATAGCTCGATCGCGCTCTCTCCCGCCTGGTCGCCCGCAGGCGACCGCATAGCGTTCATGTCTTACCAGAACGGCGACCCGGCGATCTATGAAATCGATCCCAGCGTCGGTAGCTCGCGCCTGCGAGTCGACCTGCCGGGGATGGACCTGACGCCGGCCTACACGCCGGACGGGACGCGGCTCGGGTTCGCCGCCACGGTAGGTGGGCGAACGGAGGTTTACACTTACGACCTGGTGCAGGAGTGCTGCGCGGAACGCGCCACGTTCGCCCGATTCGCAAATTCGCTGTCACCTTCATTCGCGCCGGACGGCAGACGCTTCGCGTTCAATTCGGACCGGCTCGGCCAGCTCCACATATTCGTCAAGAACATTGAGGATGGTTCCGCCGAGCTGATCACGCCTTACATTTACGACCGCAGCGTACACAACGCGGGGCCCGACTGGTCGCCTACCGGCGATCGGATCGCGTTCCATGGTTGGGTCGCCGGCGTCCCGCAGATTTTCACGGTGGCGCCGGACAGCCGTGGCCTGCGACAGCTCACGCAAGTTGGGCGAAACGAGGATCCAAGCTGGGCGCCGGATGGCCGGCATATCGTGTTCGCCTCCACTCGCCATGGGTCCGCCGGGCTTTGGGTTCTGGACGTCGTGGGGGGGCGAATTCGCCGGCTGGTGCGCACTTCGGGCGCCCGCTTGCCTGACTGGTCTGGCCGCTTAGATTCTCCTTCTCACCTCACAGGCGGAGCCCGGACCGGCTCCGAGAGCAACAATCCCTAGGGAGTGGTCTAATGTTGAGCACTTGGAAGAAGACGGCAGGTTGGCTGGGCACTCTGGCGCTGATCGCTGTGGTGACGGCTTGCGGCGGCAATCCTCCCCCTGAGCCCGAGCCTGAGCCTGAGCCACAGGTAGAAGAGCCCACGGTGGACGAAGCGGCCGAGCGCGCCCGGATGGAGGAAGAGGCGAGACAGCGCCGCGAAGCAGAGGAGCGTCGTCGCCTCGAAGCCGAGCGCAACCGCGTGATGTCAGTGATGTCCGAGCGCGTCCATTTCGACTTCGATAAGTCGGACATCCGGGCGGACGCTGAGGAAGTGCTGCAGCGCAAGGTCACCGTTCTTCGCGAGTACCCCGGCGTCAAGGTGCGTGTCGAGGGTCACTGCGACGAGCGCGGCTCCAACGAGTACAACCTGGCGCTGGGACAGCGTCGCGCCGAAGCGGTCCGACGCTACTTGTTGAGCTACGGCATAGACGCTGGTCGCTTCGCCACGATCAGCTACGGCGAAGAGCGTCCCGCGGTTTCCGCTTCCAACGAGCAGGCCTGGGAGCAGAACCGGCGCGCCGAGTTCGCGGTCACGGATCGCGGGAGTCTGTAATCTGAGACGAGCTGTTGCACCATGAAGGTCAAAACCGCCGGCTTGGCCATCCTGCTGGCTGTCGTGGGCAGCATGGCCTGCGCCAGCAAGAGGGATGTCGATCGCATTCGCGAGGATCTGGCTACGATCCGCGCCCGCGAGGATAGTATCTCTGCCAGCGTCGCCGAGCTGGAAAGCTCGGTCTCCGATGCGCTGGACAATCAGGAGGCTCTGGTCGTCACGGTGCGCGGCGATCTGCTTCGCCAGCTGGACGACATGGAACGGCAGTTGGTGGAGATTCAGCAACTGCTTGGGCAGAGCCAGATCGTCCTCAGTGGTCTGCGGGAGCGCATGGAGCAGCGCCAGGTGGATCGGGAGACGACAGGCGCGATCCTGTTGGCGACCGACAGCACGGGCCAGGCCGAGCCCGCTGAACTGGAGCAGGGAGCGGGAGGAGACGCCCGCTCCCTGTACGCAGCGGCGATCGAGCAGTTCCGTCGTGGGGCCTACGAGACAGCCAGGACCGGATTCCAGGAGTTCCTTGTCGAATATCCCGCCGACGAGCTGGCCCCCGACGCTCAGTACCACCTTGCGGAGACTTTTAGGGAAGAAGGTGAAGCCGGGCGGGCGATACGTGAGTACAACCGGGTGGTGGAGCTGTACCCCAACTCGAGAGCAGCGCCGACGGCTCTCTATAAGGCCGGACTGCTCCAGGTTAGCCAGGGAAACAAAGACACCGCTTGTGAGTATTTCCAGCGTGTGACGGCTGGATATCCACGAAGCGATGAATCCCGGCTAGCCCGCGACCAGGCCGATCGGCTCAGCTGCCGCTAGTGCGTGGGCTCGGCGAGCTGCCGGGCAAACCATTCCTACCTAAATGCGCTGTCCCTATTGCGGTCACACGAAGAATAGCGTTATCGACTCGCGCACGAGTCGTGAGGGCCGTGCCGTGCGTCGCCGCCGCGAGTGCCAGCGCTGCGGCGATCGCTTCACCACGTACGAGCACGTGGAAGAGCGCCCACTATCGATCAAGAAGCGGGACGGCAGCTTCGAGCCTTTCGATCGCAACAAGCTGATCCGCGGGATCCAGGTGGCCTGCACGAAGCGGCCCGTAACGCTCCGGCAAATCGAAGAGATCGTTAACTCGATCGAGGAGAGCCTGGAGCGAAGCGAGTCGGGCGAAGTGGAGAGCTGGCAGATCGGCGAGCGGGTGATGGACCACCTGAGAGACCTGGATCAAGTGGCCTATGTTCGCTTCGCCTCGGTGTACACGAACTTCCAGGACCCGGAGGAGTATCTAGAGACTATCCGTGAGCTCGCCGCACGTGAAGGGTACGACGCGGCCCAGTTGGATTTCTTGGAGTCTGCCTTGTCGGAGGAACAGGCGGCCCGGAATGAGAAGGACAGAAAGGACAGGAAGGAAAAGCGGTGAAGGAGGTCAAGGCTACTGGAGAGATGCCGTTCCTCGAGCACCTCGAGGAACTACGGTCGCGCCTCATCTGGATCGCGGTGACGGTGCTGTCTCTGTCGGTGGGCGGCTTCTTCATCGTCAGCGAGCTCGATGTCATCGGCCTGCTCAAGCGGCCGATCGTTCCGCTCATACCCGATGGGCTGCTGCTATTCACCAGCCCCACGGAGCCGATGATGGTCACGCTGAAGCTGGCCTTCATCATCGGCATCATTCTGGCCATGCCCGTGATCATCTACCACGTCTGGGGCTTCCTCGCACCGGCGCTCTTCGCGCACGAGAAGAAGCTGGTGATCCCGGCGGTGCTGGGCGGATTCGTGTTGTTTCTGTTGGGCGTGGCGATGGCCTACTTCCTGGTGTTGCCGCTCGGCCTGCGGTTCCTGCTCAGCTTCCAGACGCAGGCGCTGGCGCCGATAATCACGATCGGCGAATACCTGCGCTTCGCCACGAGACTGATACTCGCTTTCGGAGTCATTTTCGAGCTGCCGCTCGTCACGCTGATGCTCTCTGGGCTCGGCCTCATCGATGCCGGTTTTCTGAGGAAGTTCAGGCGCCACGCGATCGTCGGTGTCGCCTTGCTCTCCTCTCTTCTGACGCCTGCCGACGTCGGTACGATGCTGATGATGATGGCGCCGCTCTTGGTGTTGTATGAAATCTCGGTACTCCTCGTCTCTATGGTGGACCGCCGGCGACTTGCCGGCAGCAGCCGGCAAGCCGTCGCGGACTGAGTCCACCCTGCGCCCGGCGCTAGCCGCTTTTGCGGCGCTGGCCCTGGCCTGGCTGCCGACATCCGTCTCCGATCTGGCGGCCGCCGAGCCCGCCGACCTGATCTTCGTCCAGGACACGATCCCGGCTCGACAGGATACGACCCGCGCCCGACCGCCCAGGCCCGAGCGCGACCCGGAGCAGTTACCCGACTCGCTGGCCGCGGACACGCTGTCGGAGCTCGCCGAGCCTTTCCCGGCGCCGGACTCGCTCATGCAGGAGCTTATGCTCCGGCCGGGCTACCGGCCCGTAGTCTACCGCGGCGACACGTTGCAGTTCTCGACGCAAGACCGGACGATCCACATACAGGAGCGGGCGAACATCGAGCGCGAGGGTGAGCAGCTGTACGCGGACTCGGTGGTATACCAGGGAGAGAGCCGATTCGTGACGGCGTACGGCAAGTCGAAGCTGATCAACGCCGATGGCGAAGAGGTGGACAGCGAGTCGGGCCCGGTATACTACGATACGGACCGCAAGGTCGGAAAATTCGTGGGCGGACGCACGCGCTGGGAGGTCTGGAACGTTGCCGGGGACTTCACTCTGGAGGGTACCGACACGCTCTGGGTCGAAGACGGGCACTTCACTTCGTGCGATCTTCCCGAGCCGCACTACCGCTTCGAGGCCGACAAGATCAAGCTGGTGCTGGGCCACATCGTAGTGGCCTGGCCGGTACGTCTCTACTTCGGAGATGTCCCCGTCTTCTGGTTCCCCTTCATGGCTCAGGATATCAGGCGCGGTCGGCACAGTGGCATCCTGACGCTGCGCTTCGGGGTCAACGACATCGTCCGCAACTCCAGCGGGCACAGCCGTCACATCTCGGACGTCGGCTATTTCTGGGCGATCAGCGACTACATGGACGCCCAGCTCAGCTTCGACTGGTGGAGCGGTACCTGGACGCGCCTCGATGGCTTCTACCGCTACCGCTGGCGTGAGAAGTTCGTCAACGGCCGACTGGGCTACTCACACTTCTTCCTGCCCGACGGCAGCCGGGAGATCTCTCTGGCCTGGAATCACTCCCAGCGCTTTGGGGAGCGCGCCGATCTGCGCGCCTCGATCCAGTTCGTATCGAGTCAGCAGTTCCAGCGTGAGGCCGAGTTCAATCCCGAGAGACTGACGCAGCAGCTACGGTCCGACCTCGGCTACACTCGACGGTTCGACTGGGGGACGCTGACTATGAGCGGCCAGCGGGTCCAGCCGCTGTCGAATCCGGATACGATAGGGGCGCAGCCCACCACGACGTCGTTCCCGGCGTTTTCCATCACATTGCAGCCGATTCAGCTGACGCCCGCTCGCTCTCCGCTCGAAGCCAAGTGGTACAGCGGGCTGACCTGGACCGGGAGCACGAATTTCAGCCGTACGCTCTCTCAGACGCCCACCGCGCCGGACGTGTCCAACATCAGTTCCGGCCTGACCTCGAACCTCACGCTCAACAACCTGCGCTGGAACTCGAGCGGCTCCTACAGAGAGCAGGTCATAGAGAAGCCGGACACGCTGGTCCCCCCCGACACCGTCATCATCGGGCCCGACACGACGATAACGAGCGCTCTGGTGATCGGGCCGGAGGTGCGGGCGGGGACCGCCTCCTGGCGGACCTCGCTGGGTTACCAGCAACGCCTCATTGGCTCGACGACCTTGACGCCGGGCCTCAGCATGGACGGCGGATTCTTCCGGTCCAACGAGACTGGCCTCAACTTCGTTGCAACGCCGACCCGCATGTCACTGAACGCCTCGCTCAACAGCGACATCTACGGCTTTTTCCCGGGTGGCGGTTCGGTGGAGCGGATTCGTCATAAGTTCTCTCCCAGCCTGAGCTGGAGTTACAGCCCGGCGGTGACACCGTCTGCGGAACTGGAAGGCCTGATCGGTTTCCGGGCGGACAGCGTGCGGGAGCGCCATACGCTGTCGCTGGGCCTGCAGCAGACCTTCGAGGCTAAGATCAAGCCACGTCAAGAGTTACCGGACTCGCTGGACGGCGAGCAGACCGATTCGCTTACCGCGCTGCAGGCCGATTCGCTCGCGAATCGCCAGGACGCGGAGCCGCGAAAGATGATCCTGCTGTCGATTCGGACGACGATGTTGACATACGATCTTGTCGAGAAGGAGCTGGTCACCAGCTCGTTGTCGAACACGATGACGTCGGACCTGCTGCGAGGCTTGACGTTGCGCATCACGCATGACCTGTTTGAGGTCACTGACGGTAACCGGCGCTTCGACCTGTTCCTGACGCAGCTCAACCTCAACTTCAGTCTCGGTGACCGCACGCTCGCCGGGCTGTTTGGCGATGACGATCCTCTGCGGTCCGGCCGGGGGATCGTGCCCCAGTCCCGGGACATGGATCTGGAGGAGGAGGAGTTTCCAGATCGCGGCGCGGACTACGTGGAAGAACCCGAGTCGAGGGGCCCGTCGCGCTCCTGGAATCTCAGCGTCGACTACAGCTTACTGCGGAACCGGCCTAAGGAGGGCCTGACCGTTCCGAACCGGCAGTCGGTGAGGACGAATCTGAGATTCCAACCGACGGAGAATTGGGTGCTGACTTGGCGTACGCAGTACGACATCGAGAACGGCAGGTTCGTGGACCATGCCTTGAGCCTGAGACGCGAGCTGCACCGCTGGTCGGCGACGTTCGAGTTCCTGAGAGCGTCCAACGGCAACTTCCTGTTCTCGTTCTTCGTGAACCTGAACGATCTGCGGGACGTGAAGTTCGACTACCGCCAGGAAACGCGGAAATAGGGTTCGCCCGCGAGACGAGCGGGCTATGTTGTGACTGGAGGACGCCGGCCGATTCTGAGGCCGACGCCGGTGCCGCTGAGAGCGATAGGAGGGATCGATGGCCTCTGTGACCAGGGGAGCGCGTACGGTACGGGCGCCGCGTGGTACGGAAATCTCCTGCAAGGGCTGGCAGCAGGAGGCCGCGCTCAGGATGCTGATGAACAACCTCGATCCGGACGTGGCCGAGAAGCCGGAGGAGCTGATCATCTACGGGGGCTCGGGCAGGGCCGCCCGCTCCTGGGAGGCGTTTGATGCGATCGTGCGCTCGCTGCGCGAACTGGGCGACGATGAGACCCTGCTTGTCCAGAGCGGAAAGCCGGTAGGGGTCTTCAAGACCCACACCGATGCACCGCGCGTGCTGATCGCCAACGCGAACCTCGTCGGCCGCTGGGCGAACTGGGACTACTTCAGAGATCTGGAGCGCAAAGGTCTGATCATGTTCGGTCAGATGACCGCCGGCTCCTGGATCTATATCGGCACTCAGGGCATCCTGCAGGGCACCTACGAGACGTTCGCCGCAGCGGCGCGCCAGCACTTCGGTGGCTCGCTGACCGGTCGTCTCGTGCTCACCGGCGGGTTGGGCGGAATGGGTGGTGCCCAACCGCTGGCCGCCACCATGAACGGCGCCGCCTTTCTCGCGGTGGAGGTGGATCCCGCCCGCATCGAGCGACGGCTCGAGACCCGCTATCTCGATCGTGCCACCGAGAGCCTGGACGAGGCGCTCGAACTAGTCCTGAACGCGCGCGAACGCGGCGAGGCGCTATCGGTTGGCTTGCTGGGCAACTGCGCCGATGTGGTGCCCGAGATCGCTGGGCGCGGGATCGGCCCGGATTTGGTCACCGATCAGACAAGCGCCCACGACGCGCTGAACGGCTACGTCCCAAGCGGGCTGAGCCTGGAGGAAGCCGCCGGTTTGCGAGAGCGCGACCCGGAGGAGTACGTCAGGCGGTCGATGGAGTCGATGGCCGCGCACGTTCGTGGCATGCTCGACTTGCAGCGCCAGGGCTCGATCACGTTCGACTACGGCAACAACATCCGGGCCCAGGCTCGTGACGCGGGTGTCGAAAACGCATTCGACTTCCCAGGCTTCGTGCCGGCCTACGTGCGACCTCTGTTCTGCGAAGGGAAGGGCCCCTTCCGCTGGGCCGCCCTATCCGGCGAGCCAGAGGACATACATCGCACCGACGAGCTGGTCCTCGAGCTGTTCCCGGAAGACGAGGCGCTGGGCCGGTGGATCAGACTGGCCAGCGAGAGGGTCGCCTTCCAGGGTCTGCCGTCGCGGATCTGCTGGCTGGGCCAAGGCGAACGAGCCAGGTTCGGGCTGGCCATCAACGATCTCGTCGCCAGCGGTGAATTGAAGGCGCCGATCGTCATCGGTCGCGACCACCTGGACACCGGTTCGGTGGCCAGCCCGTTCCGAGAGACCGAAGCGATGAAGGATGGGAGCGATGCGATCGCCGACTGGCCGGTGCTCAACGCCATGTTGAACGTGGCGAGTGGAGCTACCTGGGTGAGCTTTCATCACGGCGGCGGCGTCGGCATCGGAGATTCTCTGCACGCTGGGCAAGTGATCGTCGCCGACGGCACACAGGAGGCGGCTCGACGACTGGAGCGCGTGCTGACCAACGATCCGGGTATCGGAGTGGCCCGCCACGCCGATGCCGGGTACGAGAATGCCGTTGAGACCGCCCGCAGACACGGTATTAAGATTCCTATGGAGGATTATTAGACTCAATATCCAGTAATCAACACCCACTTATCAAATGCCAAGTGGCTCTCAAGTGACATGTTTCAATGGCCAGGGGTCACTGATCATTGACACTTGGCTCTTGAGATCCCCCTTGGACAGTGGTTACTGAGTGTTGATTACTGGATATTGAGACAGAAACCGGACAGCTATGCCTGACCACGAAACACTAATACTGGAGGCATCGCAGATCCTCACCTGCCCCGGCGGCGGAGCCCCGCGCCGCGGAGCCGCCATGTCCGACATCGGTCTGGTCGAGGACGGGGCGATCGCGATACGTGCCGGGAAGATCGAAGCCGTCGGCTCCCGCGAGGGGATAGCCGAGCGCTTTCCCGACGCAGGGCGGCTCGATCTAAGCGGTCATGTTCTCACCCCGGGGCTGGTGGACTCTCACACGCATGCCGTGTTCGGACGCTGGCGCCTCGACGAGTACGAGCTTCGCTGTGCGGGTGTGCCGTACATGGAGATCGCCAGGAAGGGCGGCGGCATCAACGCGTCGGTGAAGGATCTACGCGATCGGTCTGAGTCGGAACTGGTGGATCTTGGCCGCGACCGGCTGCGTATGATCCTCGAACACGGCGCGACCACGGTTGAGGTGAAAAGCGGATACGGCCTCAACCTGGATGACGAGCTCAAGATGCTCCGGGTGATCCAGAAGCTCGCCGAAGAGGACTGGATCGACCTGCTGCCCACTTTCTTGGGCGCCCATTCGTTCCCGCCCGAGTACCGTGACCGTCGCGGCGAGTATGTCGACCTGGTCGCCTCCGACATGATCCCGGCCGTCGCCGGGTCGGGACTGGCGATCTTCTGCGATGTGTTCATGGAGCCGGGCGTCTTCACGCCGCAGGAGACCCGTCGTATTCTGCAGGCGGCCGTAGAGAATGGACTGGTTCCCAGGATTCACGCCGATGAGTTCGAGTCGAGCGGTGGCGCCCAGCTCGCCGTCGAGTTCGATGCCGCCTCGGCCGACCATCTGGGAGCGGTCAGCGAGGAGGGTATCGAAGCTCTGGCCGGCTCTCGAACCGTGGCCACGCTGCTGCCGGGCACCCTGTTCTTCCTCGGAAAGTCCCAATACCCGCCGGCACGAAAGCTGATCGACAGCGGTGCGGCGGTCGCGCTTGCCACCGACTTCAACCCGGGCTCGTCGCCCACTGTGAACCTACAGATTGTCATGAGCATCGCCTGCAGCCGGTTGGGAATGTCGCCGGCGGAGGCGATCGTTGCTGCAACGGCAAACGGTGCCGCCGCTTTGCGGCTGCAGGACGGACGTGGGACTCTGGAGCCCGGAGCGCCTGCCGACATTGCAGCGTTCGGCGTCTCAGATTATCGTATGATACCCTACCTCTACGGGAGCAACCACTGCGCGGGAGTGTGGAAGCAGGGAGTGCGGGTCCACTAGGCCCGCAACATACAAGGTTTTTTGGGGTACTTTGGCCGGAGCCGCTCCAGAACCTCCCGGGCGCTGGGGCGGTGGGCACCGGGGGTGCGCTGTGGAGTGCTGAAAAGTCAGCGCAATTGTATATCTTTATTGGCTACCGTCTTTGAGGGCGGGCCCACGCGGGGCCTCGCGAGTGGCGGAGCTATGGACACCGGTCAAACAGACGGCGGCGAATGAGCGACGGGGCAAGCCAAAGGCAGCGAGCGAGGACCTTCGAGCAGCGCGAGAACTGGAAGCGCGCGATCGAGGCGTACGAGGCTGCCATCGAGGCCGACCGTCGTGCTCGTAAGGAAGTCGACCTCGCCCTGTACAACCGAATCGGCGACCTGTATCGGCGGATCGGCGATGTGAACCGCGCGGTTCACTACTACGAGCTGGCCGCCGACGGTCACCTGGCCGCGGGCTTCTACAACAATGCTATTGCGCTCTGCAATAAGATCCTGCGCAACCAGCCGAACCGGCACTCCGCCTACCTGAAGCTCGGCAAGATCGGAGCGGCGAAGGGCTTCCTCTCCGATGCGCGCAGACACTTCCTGGAATACGCCGAGCGCATGCAGAGGGCGGGCCAGCTCGATGAAGCGTTCGCCGCCCTGATCGAGTTCGCCGACCTGTCGCCGGACCCGGAGGTCCGGCTGATGATCGCGGATCAGGCGATCGAGCACGACCACCTCCCACAGGCGGTCGAGCAGTTGCGACTGGCTTGGCGCTATATGAAGGATGAAGGGCGCGACGCCGATGCGCGGGAAGTGCGGCAGCGTATCATCGAGATGGAGCCCGAGCGCGATCCGGAGATGCACCCACCCGAAGCGGCCGCTTCGACCGCGGTCGACGCCGAGGGTGTTCTCGAGCTGCCGGAAATCCTGCCGTGGGGCGCTGCGGAGCCCGAACCCAGCCCGGCCGTCACGGAAGAGCCGGTGGAGACGGAACCCACCGACTATGGATCTGTGGAAGTCGTCGCCGACGACGTGGGCCAGCTCGACGTGGAGTCGCCGGAGATCGATATGGCGGGGGTTGAACTGGACGCCGCCTCGCTCGATGTCGATCCCCTAGCTTCCGACGCCTCCCTCGAGTTCGAACCCGCGTCGCTGGACCAGGAGCCGGATTTCGGCGTCGGCCTGGAATCGCCGCCGGGGGAGGACGACATCGGAACGATGCCGACGACTCTGGAACCCGAGGAGGTGTTCGAGGAACCTGAGTTGGGCGTCGTCCCTGAGCCGTCGCTCGACTTCCTCGATGAGCCGAACGATTTCCTGGCGGCCCCAGCCGCGCCGGTCGCGCCAGCGCCACCTTCGCCGGCCGAGCGGGTCGCGGAGCTCGAGGCGCGCCTGCAGGCCGAAGGTCGACAGCCGGATCTGCTGTTCGACCTGGCCGAGGCCCTCCTGGAGACCGGTGACAGCGACAAGGCGATGATCTGCCTGGGCGAGGCGCTCGAGCTGCACGAGCGGATGGGCCAATACCGGGAAGCCGGACGGGTGCTCGATGAGCTACTGCGTCTCAACGTCAACGATGTGCGCGCCTATCAGAAGCGGGTCGAGTTGGCCCTGCGGGCCGCTGACCGCCCTGGCTTGGTGGAGGCCTACCTCAGTCTGGCAGACTGCTTGGATCGTACCGACGCCAGCAATAAGGCCCGTGCGGTGTACGCCCGCGTGCTCGAGCTCGACCGTCAGAACGGTCGAGCGATCGCGGCTCTCGAGATGTTCGTCGACGAGCCGGAAGCGGCGCCACCGGCAGCCGCACCGGCCGGTGCCCCCGCCAGCGACTTCGTAGATCTCGGCACGATCATCCGCGAAGAGGCGGAAGCCAAAAGTACGCGATTCAGAATCGCCGCAGCCGACCCACAAAGTGAAGCGGATGTCAACTTCTCCGAGATGCTGAGCCAGTTCAAATCGAAGATAGCCGAGGCGATCGAGGAGGAGGATGCTGCGAGCCACTACGACCTCGGCGTCGCTTTCAAAGAGATGGGCCTGGTCGACGAAGCGATCGCCGAGTTCCAGATCGCGGCCCGCGGACTCGACTTCCGCCTGCGCGCCATCGAGATGCTCGGGGCCTGTTTCGTCGAGAAGGGAGATCACCGCATAGCTCTGAAAGTCCTGGGCCGCGCCCTGCAGGTTCGCGATCACAAGGACGAGGAGCTGGTTGGTATCTTCTACGCGATGGCCCGCTCCTACGAGGATCTCGGCGAGACCAAGAATGCAGTAGACTGGTATGAGCGCATACTGAGCTGCGACGTCAATTTCAAGGACGTCTCCCGGCGCGTGGAGGCTTTGAGGCAGTAGTCCCCCCCGCCCCCCCTTTGACAAATCTCCTCAATACCCGCTAAAGTGTCCGCCAGCCGCGCCCCTCGGCGCCAGTCATCCCTTAACACACCGTCTATGCTGCGGACAGTTCTACCAGACCTATCCCGGATCCAGGAGCCGGTCCGGACCCGACTCGACGAGGTCGACGAGGTTATCCGCCGGCTGGTCGCCGACGAGTTCGATCTCATCGACGAGGTGAACGACTACCTCCTGTTGAAGCGAGGCAAGCTCTTTCGCCCCACGCTATTGCTGCTCTGCAACGAGATCGGCGGCAAGCCGGGGGTGGAAGCGCTCCTGCTGGCAGCCGTGGTGGAGGCCGTTCACCTCGCTACGCTCGTCCACGATGACGCCGTCGACCACTCGGTGCTCAGGCGTGGCATGCCCACTGTCAACTCCGTCTGGAGCCATCAGGTCGCCATCATCATGGGCGACTACCTCTACTCCCGGTCGGTGATGGAGATGGCGCGGCTCCAGCGCGTGGACTTGATCGGGGTTCTGGCAAAAGCAGCGAACGACATGACGATCGGCGAGATGCGGCAGCTCGCCATGCACGACTCCCTAGCGTTCTCGGAGGACGACTACTACCGGCTGATCAGCGCCAAGACAGCGTCGCTGATGTCGGCGGCGTGCGAGTTGGGCTCGATGGTGGGCGACCCCGCCTACCGCGATCGACTCACGGCGTACGGCTACGCTCTGGGTATGGCTTTCCAGGTGGCGGACGATATCCTGGACTACACGGGGAGCGCAGACGTTACGGGCAAGCCGTCGGGGCAGGATCTTCGCGAGCACAAAGTCACGCTTCCACTCATCGTGGCCATGCGAGACTTCGATCGAGAAGAGCGGCTCGCCGTGAACGCCGTGTTCGCCGATCCCGAGCCCGACGACGCCCCGATAGAACGCGTCATCGCGGCAACGGATGCGCGCGGCGGTATCGAGTTTGCCCGGGCTAAAGCGCGTCAGTTCGCAGGTCAGGCCCTGGCGGCCATCAAGGAGCTACCGCAGAGCCCGAGTGCATCGGCACTTGCGGAGGCGGTCAACTACGTGGTGGAGCGGAGACAGTGACTAGGGGCGACGGTCTTCTCGTACGGCCATCCGGCCGCTCACCGTGGCGTGTGGCCGCGATCCTGGCGCTAGGCTTCCTGCTCGGCGCTATCCTCACCAAGCTGTCCGTGCTGTTCATTCCGGAAGGGCCGTTCCGCGAGTTCTTCACGACCACTATCTCGGCCAGCTTGGGCCCGCTGAGCGTGGACCTGCTCGTGATCGCTTTCACGCTGGGGCCGATCGTGCTGAACGTGAACCTGTTCAGCATCGCCGGCGTCGTTGCGGTGGCTTACGTAGCGCGCCTGATGCTCTGAGCGATCAGAGCACGAAGCTCAGGATCGCGGAACGAAGAGATCCTGCCGCCAGTCCTCGACATCAGCCTCGTCTCTCAAATCGGCCAGCCACTCGTCCAGAGCGCTCTGCTGGCGCTGCAGCGTCAGTTGCGCCCGCATGTCCTCCTTGACCGCTTCGAAGGTTGCGCGATCGGCCTCGACCCGCTCGACCAGTTGCAGGAAGTAGAAGCGGCCATCGGCTTCGATCGGCCCCGCCGTTTGGTTCAGCTGCAGACCGAAAGACGTGCCGGTGACGTCGTTGGCCTGGCCCAGTCCTGGCACGAAGTCGAACCTCGTGAACAGCGTGCTGGTCTGGAAGGCCAGGTCGTATTCGGTGGCCAGCTCGTCCAGAGTCGTTCCCTGTTCCAGCTGGGCACTGATTCGATCGACGATTCCGCGGGCCACCTCGGTCTTCTTTTCCGCCATGACCCGACGGCGGACGGCGGACTCGGCGTCGGCAAACGGCAGGTGGCTCTCTGCTGTGCGTGTATCGAGCTCGAAGAAGTAGAAGCCCGCGTCGGTCTCGTATACCGGGCTCAAGTCGCCGACTACGGTCGAGTCGTGGAAGGCCCAGGTGTGGACTGGCCTGAACAGACCCATGCCGGGAACGAAGTCGCTGCCCAGCGCCAATGTGAGGGAGCGGCCGGTAACGCCCAGGGAGTCGATAGCGGCGTCCAGTCCATCACTCAGTGCGATCCTCTCGAAGCTATCGACACCGCCCAGCAGCTGCTCTTCCGTGGCACCCTGCAGCCGGATCGGCAAAAGGATGTGGGAGGCGTGGACCCGCTCTTCCTCTCGTTCTTCCAGCTTGATGATGTGATAACCGTACGGCGAGAGCACGGGCTCCGAGATCTGCCCGGGCTGCTGCAGTTCGAAGGCGGCGGCCTCGAAGGTCGGCGTCATATCGCCCTGGCTGAACCAGCCCAGGTCGCCGCCCTGTGGGCCGGACCCCGGATCCACACTATGCTGCGTGGCCAGCTCAGCGAAATCGGCGCCGGCGAGCGTCTCCGCCCGCAGCCGGTTGGCCAGCTCCAGCGCCGCTGCCGTGTCGGCGGGCCCTGGCACCCTGGAGAACTCGACCAGCGTGACTTCGGCGCTGGCCGGCTGCTGGAAATCATCGAGATGCTCTTCGTAGTAACGCAGCATCTCGTCGTCCGCCACGGTCACCGCAGAGTCCTCGACCTGGATCTCCGGGTCGAATGCGATATAGGTCACGCGGACGCGCTCGCTTCGGTCGCGATAAAGGGACCAGAGCTCGGAGTCGGCAACGTAGATGCCGCTCGAGACCTGCTCCATCAGACGCGCACGCGGCAGCACGTTCCGGTAGTACTGTTCGATCTGCAGCAGCAGCTGCGGGTCCACGGCTGGACCGGAGAAGAACTCGCGGTACTTCTGATAGTCGAACTGACCGCCGGTCTGAAACAGCTCATTCTCGACCAGCCAGGGTGGGGGACTCGTCTGAAACGCCAGCCTGACCTCTTCGTCGGTGACCGTGATGCCACGCCGATCGAGTTCCTGCTCGATCAGGATTTCACTCACCAGCTGGTTCCACGCCTGGTCCTCGACGAAGGCGAGCTCGCGGTCGTCCAGCGCGGAACCCTTCTGGGCACGCGCCTGGTCGGTCAGGTTACGGTAGGTACGGGACCAGATCTGGTAGCTGATGCTCATCCCGTTGACACGACCCACCTCGCCTGAGGCCTGCGGGCTGCTTCGGCCGGATATGTCCATGCCCCACTGGAAGACCATGAGACCGACGAAAGCTATGGCCACCACCAGCATTATGATCTTCGTGTTTCGACGCATTGAGCGCAGCATAAAGCCAGTCCTTCTCCTGCGGCTGAGCCTGCTTGGCTACGGTTAAGCGAGTGTGGACTGAATCTATTCGGCGGCCCCGAAAATGCCACTGGCGACGGCGCGGCGGCGCGTGCCGGGTGGAAAGCCGGCCGGGCGCGATGACGGGGCAGGTGAAGTTGACACTAACGCATTGACACAAATATATTTGCACGATCCCCCCGCCTCCGCTACTGGAGATTTCATCCGCCCCAGGGAGTACACGATATGCCTCCGGACAACGACGTCCAAAAGGAGATCGAACAGCTCGAGGAGCGCTACGCTCAGAACTCTCAGGGCCTGGTGTTCGCCCACCTGGCGGACGCCTACCGCAAGGCCGGCGATTATGCCAAGGCGGAGGGGCTGATTCTCCACGGCCTCAAGATGCACCCCAACTACATCAGCGCCCACAACGTTCTGGGACGCGTGTACCTCGACGCCGAGCGCTTCTCCGATGCGCACGAGCAGTTCTCCAAGGTCCTGGAGCTCGACCCGCAGAATATGATCGCTCTGAAGGCGCTCGGCGATCTGGCGGTCAATGGCGGCCGGTTCGAGGATGCGCGTTCGTGGTACGAGCGGATCCTGCAGATCGACCCGCGTAACGAGGAAGTGCTCAAGGAGATGGAGAACCTGGGGGGCGCGGGTGGAGAACCGGCAGCTCCCGGAGCTTCACCAGCTCCGGCCGTCAGTGAGGCGGCTGAGCCTCCGACGCCGGCTCCCCAGGCCGAGGAGGAGGCACAGCCCTGGGATATGGCGGAGTTGGTGGGCGAAGAGAGCGAGTTGGGTCCGGAGGAGATCCCGGCTGCGCCGCTCGATGGTGTCATATCCGGCGAGGGGATGGCCGCGGTGAACGGCGATGATGACTTCTCCTCGACTGCGTCTTGGGAGGGGCTCTCAGATGTGGAAGCCCCAGTGGAGCCAGATGTCCTGGTGGAACCGGAGGCGCTGGCGGACCCGGAGACTCTGGACATCGAGCCGGCGATCGCGGATGGCTTCGGGGAGACGGGAGAAGCTCCCGCCGAACCGACGCCCGAGCCCCTGTCGCTGGATGATACTTCGCCGGAAGCGAAGGCTGGTGAGGCCCAGGAGTTCAGCCTTGGCGATATGGACGACTGGACACCCGGATTCTTGAGCGCCGACGAGATTGAGGGGAAGGCCGGGTCGGACCTGGGTTCGAGCAGCCTCATGGATGAATTCGGAGGCGACCTGGGTTTGGACTCGCTTGGCGAGGAAGACGCCGTCGAGGCCGACCTCCCCACCGGCGAGGGGATGGTAACGGAGACCATGGCCGAGCTATACGCCGACCAGGGGCTCTACGAAGATGCGCTCGGCGTCTACCGCGAGCTGGCCGTCGCGCGTCCGGAAGACGAACGGATCAGCGCCCGGATCGCCGAGCTGGAACAGATGGCCGCCGATGCCCGCTCCGCACCGGCTAGCGACGATGACCTGGCTGCGCTGCTAGACCTCACGGAGCCGTCGGATGCCCTCGAACCGTTGGCGGAGCCGGAAGCGATGGCGGAACTGGGGCCAGTGGTCGACCTGGAACTGCCCGGCGAGCCCGAGCCGCTGGGGCTGGAGCCGGAACCGCCGGTCGAACTGGCGCCGGAGAGCCTGCTTGACGAGGGAATCGGCGAATCGGCGGCCGGCGAAGCCGCTGCCGAGGCGAAGGCCGGTTTCCGGTTCGAGGACGAGGCACCGGTGGCCGGGATGGACCACCTCGACCCGTTCGCTTCCTCCTTCGAGGCGATGGTACAGCGAGGTGATGCTGCCCAAGAGCCCACGACGCAAGGATCGCTGGCCGAGCTTGTCGAGCCCGAGCCCGCCGAGCCAGAGGCCGTGCCCATCGAGATGGAGCCGGTTGTCGCCGAGGCGGTACCGGCGGAGTTGGACATCGGCCCAGCGGAAGACCTGCTTCCGCCCGGCGCCGACATACCCTACCCGGAAGAGGCGGACGTGCCCGCCGCCGAGGTCGCAGCCCCGGCAGCGATGGTGAGCGGCGGCGAGCCGGGCGCAGTGCCGACGATAGAAGAGTACCTCAGCGGTTTGCTGGCGTATGATGTCGAGGCTCGTGCGGAGGAGCCCAAGCCGAGCGCGGCGCAAGAGCCCAGCACACCACCGGCCTCCGGCGCTTCCGATGCCCCGGGCTCCGAAGATCTGGAGCAGTTCCAGGAGTGGCTGAGAAGCCTGAAGGAATGAGGGTCGGTGTCCTCCACGGCCCCAACCTGAATCTTCTAGGGCGCCGCGAGCCGGAGAAGTACGGGTCCGAGGGACTCGAGGGCATCAACAGCCGCATGGCCGAGCGTGCGGCGGCGCTCGGCATAGAGATCGAATTCTTCCAATCGAACATCGAAGGTGAGCTGGTCGACTGGATTCAGCAGGCCGCATCCGGCTACGATGGTCTGCTGGTGAACGCGGCAGGCTACACTCACACCAGTGTGGCGATCCGCGATGCCCTCAAGGCGATCGCCCTTCCGTTCGTCGAAGTCCATCTCACGAACGTCTTCGCCCGCGAGACCTTTCGCCACCACTCGTACCTTTCCGATATCGCTGTCGCTCTGGTTGCTGGCTTCGGCGGCGACAGTTATATGCTCGCGCTCGAAGGACTCCTCGACTACCTTCGTCGCGAATGAACAGTCCCAACAGCTCGGCCGCCCGGCGACTCGCCAGCCTTCGCGCCGGCCTGGCGGAGCTCGACCTGCACGGGCTGCTCGTATCCCATAATGCGAATGTCCGGTATCTGACCGGGTTCACCGGCTCGAACGGCTGGCTTCTACTCGATCATGGCCAGGCGATCTTCGTGACGGACGGACGCTATGAGGAGCAGGCCGAGGGAGAGCTCGCCGCAGACGGCGACTTCGAGCTCGTCGTCCTGCGCGATGAATTCATCACGCAGCTGGCCGAACGGGCCGGCCGAGAGTTCGCCGGGCGCAAGGTCGGGTTCGAAGGGCCCCATCTGTCCTACGGCAACTGGGCGCGCTTCGAGGAGAACGGAGGAGACGTGGCCTGGACGGCCGTCTCTGGCGTCGTCGAGGACCTTCGAATCGCAAAGGACGAGGTCGAGCTCGCGGCGATCAGGAAGGCCGGCGCGATAGCGGCGGACGCACTGCACGATACAGTAGCGCTGGTCGAGCCGGGGATGCGCGAAGTTGACATCGCCAGCGAGCTTGATTATCGCATGCGGCGCCTGGGTGCCGAGGGCCCTGCCTTTGAGACGATTGTGGCGAGCGGGGAGCGCACGGCGCTGCCGCATGCCGCGACGAGCGAGCGGTCGGTCGGGGAAGGGGACTTTCTGCTCTGCGACTTCGGCGCGCGCTGGGACGGCTACTGCTCGGACGTTTCCCGGACCTTCGTAGTCGGCCAACCGCGTGCGCGCCAATCGGAGATCTACGACGTCGTGCTCGAGGCGCAGGCTGCGGCTCGAGCTGCGCTGCGCGAAGGGGTGACCGGCGCCGATGTGGACGCGGCGGCACGCGACGTGTTCGCCGCCAGGGATCTGGAGGAGCGCTTCCTCCATAGTACGGGGCACGGTCTGGGGCTCGAGGTCCATGAGGATCCCCGGCTGGCCAAGCGGAGCGAGAGGCCGTTGGAAGCAAACATGGTTGTAACTGTGGAGCCTGGCCTCTACTTTCCAGGTTGGGGTGGCGTCCGGATTGAGGACGACCTGGTGGTCACCCGGGAAGGGGCGGAGGCGCTGGTGGAGCTAGAATCGGACCGGCTCCTCTCTCTTCCTCTGTAGCCGGAAGCCGCCCGAAAACGCGCAAGTTCCTCACAACCTAGACAGAAGCAGGTATGGCTAGTACGGCAGATTTCCGCAATGGAATGGTCATAGAGTATGACGGTGAGCTATACTCGATCACCTATTTTCAACACGTCAAGCCGGGCAAGGGCGGTGCGTTCGTTCGTACCAAGCTCAAGAAAGTCCTGTCCGGCGCAGTCATCGAGAAGACCTTTCGGGCCGGAGAGAAAGTCGTTGAGGTCAGGCTCGTACGACGTCCGGTGCAGTATAGCTATACCGACGGACAGTTCTATTACTTCATGGACGACGAGACCTACGAGCAGATCCCTCTGCCCGCTCAGACGGTCGGCGAAGACCAGCTCGTATACCTAAAAGAGAACATGGTCTGCGAGGCGTTGACGCGGGATGGTCAGCCGATCTCGGTGGAGGTTCCGTTCTTCGTGGAGCTAGTCGTAAAAGAGACAGAGCCCGGCGTGCGGGGCGATACCGCCCAGGGCGGAACGAAGCCCGCCAAGCTGGAGACCGGCGCCATCGTTCAAGTACCGCTCTTCATCGAGACCGGTGATATGATCAAAGTTGATCGCCGCGAGAACAAGTACCTGGAGCGCGTCTCCTCATGATCGACATGGCATTCTTGAAACGTCTGATCGAGACAGTCGAATCCAGCGATATCGACACCCTCGAGATCTCCCGCTGGGGGACCAAGATCCGCATCTGCAAGAGCCCGCCCGTGGTTCTGGGAGGGAATGCGGTCGGGTCGGCGCCGGTGACCGTCCAGCATGATGCGAACGTGGGCCCCGCGTCGGCGGCGCCGGCGAGTTCGGCCCCGGCCGAGCCAGTCGAGATGTCGCAATACGAGGAAGTGACGTCGCCCATGGTCGGTACCTTCTATAGAGCGCCCGCTCCCGATGCGGATCCCTACGTCGAGGTCGGTAAACGAGTCAGCGTCGGCCAGACGCTTTGCATCCTCGAAGCGATGAAGCTGATGAACGAGTTAGAGGCCGAGGTTAGCGGGACTATCAAAGAAATAGCCGTCGAGAACGCCGAGCCGGTCGAGTACGGCCAGGTGCTGTTCCGCATCGATCCGGACTGAAGATTCGGGGAATCGGGAATGCGGGGAGCTTGGAGGTTTGGGAGACGTCCGGGTGAAGGCGGGGTCCGAGTGTAGAATGCTGAATGTAGAATGCTGAATTCTGAAGGTTCCGGAGAACGCTCAGCATTGGGAATCCAGAATTCTACATACAACATTCGGGACCGCAACGTCACTATTGTTTCCTGACAATAGTGTGCCAGCCCTAATGAGGAACCAGCATTGTTTCAGAAGGTTTTGATCGCCAATCGCGGAGAGATCGCACTGCGTGTTATCCGCGCATGCCGCGAGCTCGGCGTGCAGACGGTGGCGGTACACTCCGAGGCTGACCGCGAATCGCTGCACGTGCGCTTCGCCGATGAGGATATCTGCATCGGTCCGCCCCAGACTCAGGAGAGCTACCTCAATGTCCCGCGCATCATAGCGGCCGCCGAGATCACGGGAGCCGACGCGATCCACCCGGGCTACGGTTTCCTCGCCGAGAACGCTGACTTCGCCGAGATCTGCGAACGCTCCGAGATAGTCTTCATCGGCCCGACAGCGGATCAGATCCGCCAGATGGGTGACAAAGTCGCCGCACGCCGTACCATGGCGGCTGCCAACGTCCCGATAATCCCCGGTACCGACGCGATCTCCGATCCGCGGGCCGCCCGCAAAGCGGCCGAGCAGATCGGCTTCCCGGTCATGATCAAGGCCGCCGCGGGAGGCGGCGGCAAGGGGATGCGTGTCGCGCGCTCACGTGAGGAATTCGAGAACCTGTTCACCATGGCCGGCGCTGAGGCTGAGGCTTCGTTCGGCAACGGCGCTCTGTATGTTGAGAAGTTGCTCGAGCACGCTCGGCACGTGGAGATCCAGGTGCTGGGCGACCGGCACGGCAAGGTCGTTCACCTCAACGAGCGCGACTGCAGTATCCAGCGTCGCCATCAGAAACTGATCGAAGAGACGCCCAGTCCGGCACTCACCCCGGAGCTCAGGCAACAGATGGGTACTGCCGCGGTTCAAGGAGTCGAGGCGATCGGCTACGTGGGCGCCGGTACCGTCGAGTTCCTGCTCGATCGCGACGGGCAGTTCTACTTCCTGGAGATGAACACCCGCATCCAGGTGGAGCACCCGGTGACGGAAGAGGCTACGGGATACGATTTGCTCAAGGAGCAGCTCAGGGTCGCCGCTGGCGAGCACCTCTCGATCCCGGATGGCGTAGAGCTGCTCAGCCACGCACTCGAGTGCAGAATCAACGCCGAGGATCCGGCCGCCAACTTCAGACCGTCGCCCGGCAGGATCACTACATTCCATCCGCCTGGCGGCCCGGGCGTCCGTGTGGACACCCACGTCTACACTGGATATGTCGTGCCCCCGTATTACGATTCACTGATCGCCAAGCTGATAGTGCGCGCGCCGTCTCGCGGCGAGGCAATAGAGCGGGCGCGGCTCGCCCTCGAGATGTTCGTGATCGAAGGCGTGAGCACGACGATCCCCTTCCTGCAGAAGGTGCTCGATCACCCCGATTTCCGGGCCGGTGACTTCGACACTCACTTCCTGGAACGAAACGACGTGATGGGTACGGGAGAACGCTGACGCGCCATGAACATAGACGTTCTTTGGACACCTTCAGAGCTCGAGCGCGTTCCCGTTCACAATCGTAGCGTAGTCGTCGTCGATGTCCTTCGCTCCGCGACCACCGTCGCAACAGCGATCGATAACGGCGCCAAGGCGGTCGTGCCGGCGTCCTCCATCGAGGAGGCACTGCGCATCGCCAACTCTATCGGACGCGACGACGTTCTGCTCTGCGGCGAGCGGCAGGGGATCAGAATCGAAGGATTCGATCTGGGCAATTCGCCGGGTGAGTTCACCAACGAAGCTGTCGGCGATCGGACCATCGTAATGACCACCACCAACGTAACCAGCGCGCTGGCGTTGTTGGGCGGTGCGCGCGCCGTCTACATGGTCGGCCTGGTCAACCTCGGCGCGGTAGCGAAGCAGCTGAGGGAAGATGAAGGCGAGCCGCTCATCGTTTGCGCGGGCCGTGGCGGCCGGGTGAGCGTTGAGGATGCGCTGTGCGCGGGCCTGTTGGTGGAAGCGTACCTGAAGAGAGATCGCGGAAAGAAGGCCCAATCGCAACGGGCCGAGCTGGGCGATGGTGCGGTGGCGGCTCTGGCCCTGGCCCGAGAACACACGCCGGTGAGCGCCGAGGTCCTGCGCGAGACGGCTGCCGGACGCGCGATCGAGCAGATCGGTCAGGGCGCGGACATAGTCTTCTGCGGGCGTCTCGATTCGGTTCCAGTGGTCCCGGTGTTCAGCGATCGCCAGATCACCAAGCTCGAGACGGTGGATGGGTCGAATGATGGAGGGAAGAAGAAAGGGCGGTGAGGAGGTGAGGTATGGGCGATCGAGGGGATGACCGAATCCAACGGATCCTGATCGGGGTCGGCCTGATCGTCATAGGTCTCTTCGCCGCTCTAAGCCTCATCCCGGTGGGGTCGTTCGGCGAGGGAGCCAGAGAGCTCTTTCCGTCGGGCAATGTGGTGGGACCCGTGGGCGCCGCCGTCGCCGGTACCTTGGTCGGAGCTTTCGGGATCGGCGCCGCCGTCGTCCCGCTGTTTCCCATCATGTGGGGCGCTTGGAGCCTCGAAAAACTTCCTCGCTCCGAGACCGGGCGCTGGACCCTCTTCTTCGCCCTCTTCCTGGTCCTCGTCCCACCGCTCCTGGCCTCGTTGGCCTACCCGGCGGGTGGGGGCGGGGGCGCCGTATGGCTGGCTGGGGACTACGGAGCGTGGGCGGGCGACATTCTGGCGTCGGCGCTCGGATGGGTCGGCAGCGCCCTGATCCTCCTCCTGCTTCTCGTCACCGTCGTGATCCTCATCTTGGGGCTGGGGCCATTCCGTGCTTTGGCTCGAGGCTTGGAAGCCACCGGTCGAGCCGGTCAGGCGTTGGTGCGGGCCGGCGCCGTGGTTGTGGAGTGGGCCGAGGCGGCGGTCGGGATGATCGGTGCCGGCTGGAGGTGGATGACCGAGGGCTTGAGCCGGCGTCTGAGTCGCAGCCCTGGTCGAGGCCTGCTGTCGCGTCTCGGCTCCCAGCACGAAGCGGCAGAGCCGGAGCCGCGAGCCGAACAGCCAGCTCCTGCTCCGTCGCAGGATGGCGGCGAAAAGAAGCGGAAAGAGAAGACCCGGAGGAAGTCGTTCGGAGGGGGACGGGAAGACTTGGACCTACCCCCCATCGATCTACTTTCGGATCCCCCCCGGCGGCATTACTCGGTCAGCGGCGACGCCTTGGATGAGTTGGGCGAGACCCTGGTGGAAACGCTCAGGACCTTTAAGGTGCAAGGGACAATCGGCGGCCGCACCACCGGGCCGGTGGTCACGCAGTTCGAGGTAGTCCCGGCGTCCGGGGTGAAAGTCGGCAAGATCGCTGCACTGGCCGATGACCTGGCGCTGGCGCTCAAGGCCCCCTCGATTCGGATCATCGCGCCGATACCCGGCAAGGGCGCAGTGGGTGTCGAGGTGCCGAACCCGCACCGCAAGGTCGTCTACCTGCGCGAGATCCTCGAGTCGGACGCCTACCGCACGAGCCGGGCTGAACTGCCGCTGGCGCTGGGTGAAGACGTCAACGGGCGCTCCGACGTCTTCGACCTGGCCAAGATGCCGCATCTGCTGATCGCCGGCGTCACCGGCTCGGGCAAATCGGTGTGCATCAACGCCATCATATCGAGCCTCATCTACCGCTATTCGCCTGAACAGCTAAGGCTCCTCCTCATCGATCCCAAGATGGTGGAGCTAGGCGGCTACAACGTGCTCCCTCACTTGCGGCATCCTGTCGTCACCGACAACAGGGATGCTGCTACAGTACTCAAGTGGCTGGTCTACGAGATGGAGGGCCGCTACGAGTGGCTGTCCGCCAACGGCTGCCGTAACCTGCGCGAGTTCAACCGCCGCGTCAGCAAGGGCGTGCCGATCAAGGAACCGGGTTCCGAAAGCGACGAGGTTCTCCAGGAGCCTGAGATCCTTCCGTACATCGTGTTGTTTGTGGACGAGCTGGCGGACCTGATGATGACCGTGCAGAACGAGGTGGAGCGGCCGCTGGCCTACCTGGCCCAGAAGGCGCGCGCCACGGGCATCCATCTGGTCGTCGCGACCCAGCGCCCGTCGGTCAACGTCATCACTGGCCTGATCAAGGCGAACTTCCCATGTCGCGTCGCGTTCCGTGTCGCATCGAAGGTGGACAGTCGCACGATCATCGACCAGAACGGCGCTGAGACTTTGCTGGGCAACGGCGACATGCTGTTCATGCCGCCCGGTGAGTCAGAGCCCGTGCGAATCCAGGGGACGCTCGTCTCGACCGACGAAACCGAGCGTCTGATGGATTGGTACCGGGAGCGCGAGGAAGAGGCCCGGGCGGAGCGCGAAGAAGCGGACATCCTGGAGGCCGTTCACGAGTTGGAGCTCGAGGAGGCGGAGGGGGTGCCGGGTCAGGAGGATCTGGAAGACCGGGACGCGCTGTTCCGGCGGGCGGCGGAAGTGGTGATCCAGCATCAGCAGGGCTCGACGAGTCTTCTGCAGAGACGCTTGAAGATCGGCTATGGTCGCGCGGCCCGAATCGTCGATCAGCTGGAGAACGCCGGTGTCGTCGGGCCGCCGGAGGGGTCGAAACCTCGCGACGTATTGATTACACTTCAAGATCTAGACAGGATGTAACCGCCGGAGGCGGCTAGAACGGGGTCGGGTGAGATGATGAACGGACTATCCCTTATCGCGATGTTGATGACGGCGCTGACGGTGCCGGCACAGGATCCCCAAGACCAGACCAACGAGATACTCGAGAGAGCCGCCAGAGCCTTCGAGAACCTCGTTACGTTGCGTGCAGAGTTCGTTCAGCGGATCGAGATCCCGGCGCTCGAGCGGCAACAGGAAGGTCGGGGCACCGTCTATCAGAGGAAGCCCAACTTCTTCAAGATGGAGTTCGCGGATCCGGAAGGCGATATGGTCGTCGCCGACGGCGAGTGGTTCTGGATGTACTATACCGCGCAGCCGGAGCAGGTCATAAGAACGGCGATCCGCCAAACGGCCGAAAACGCCACGCTGGGCGGTGAGTTTGTGATGAATCCCAGCGCGCGCTACGTCGCGACCCTGATCGGTCAAGAGAACATCGGCGATCGGCCCGCTTACCTGCTCTCGCTCGTGCCGAAGTTCGATGCGCCGTACACTTTGGTCCGCGTCTGGATCGATGCCAGCGACTACCTCGTCCGTCAGACCGAGATCCACGAAGAGCATACCGAGACCGTCCGCACGATAACGTTCAGTAACGTGCAGGTGGACCTCGACCTGCCCGTCGACCTGTTCAGCTTCACTCCTCCGGCCGGAGTCGAGGTGTTCACTAGGTGAAGTTCTCCGTAATAACGCTGGGCTGCGATAAGAACACAGTCGATTCGGAACGCATGGTGGCCACGCTCGTCGGCCACGGGGCGTCGTACATCCACGAGCCCGCCGACGCGGAAGTATTGATCGTCAACACCTGTGCCTTCATAGACCCCGCCAAGGAAGAATCGATTGACACGTTGCTCGAGGCGACCCGGCTGAAGGATACCGGACAGCTGAAGGCCGTCGTCGCCGTGGGCTGTCTGGTCGAGCAGTACCGCCAGGAGCTGCAGAGCTCCATCCCCGAAGTCGACCTCTTTCTCGGCCTGCGCGACCTCCAGGACCTGGTCCCCCAGCTGGTGACGCGGGGACTGCTGGACGGCCGCCTCCAGGCGCACCCGGGTGCGCGGCTGCCGGTCGGCGGCCTGCGCCACATCTCCTTCCTCAAGGTCAGCGAGGGCTGCGACCATAAGTGCGCCTTCTGCGCGATCCCGCTCTGGCGAGGGCGGCACCGGTCGTTCGAGCCCGAGGCGCTCCTCGAAGAGGCGCGCGCGCTGGAAGCCCGTGGTGTGATGGAGCTGAACTTGGTGGCGCAGGACCTGGCTCACTACGGCCGCGATCTGGGCGGAGACCGCGCGCTCCACCAGTTGCTCGAGCGTCTCCTGGAGGTGACCGACATCCCATGGTTCCGGCTCCTCTACATCTACTCCGCCGGGCTGCGACCGCCGCTGATCGAGTTGATGGCCCGGGAGGAGAGGCTGCTCTCTTACATCGACATGCCGATCCAGCACGCCAGCCCCCGCATGCTCGAAGCGATGCGCCGGCCCGAGC
>JBDHHZ010000003.1:0-33283 GCA_039589115.1 Gemmatimonadota bacterium
ATGTTCGTAGAGGTGATCAGGTTGCCATCATAGCCGGCAACTTCAAGGGGACGGAAGGACGCGTGATGCGCGTGATTCCGAGGAAGAGTCGTGTGGTCGTCGAAGGGGTCAACATGCGGACGCGCCACCAGCGGCCTTCGCAAGCGAACCCGGAGGGTGGGATCGTAACATTCGAGGCGCCGATCGATGTCTCGAACGTGATGCTGGTCTGCCCGCACTGTAAGGGCCCGTCGCGAGTACGCAGGAGACACGACTCGGACGGCACCCTGGAGCGGCTGTGCGTGCGCTGCAGCACGCCGATCCCGATTCCGGAAGGTTGATGATGAAGACGAGGTTGCAGGAGCATTACGAAAGTAAGGTGCGGTCCAAACTGACCGAGGAGTTCGGCTACGACAACCCGCACCGCATACCCCGACTCGAGAAGATCGTCATAAACGTCGGCGTCGGGGAAGCATCGCGTGAGCCGAAGATGCTCGATTCCGTCGTCGAAGCGGTGACAGCAATCAGCGGACAGCGCCCGTTAGTGAACAAAGCCCGCAAGGCGATATCGAACTTCGCCCTCAGAGAAGGGATGCCAGTGGGAGTCAGCGTCACTCTCCGTCGCGACAACATGTACGAGTTCCTCGACCGCTTCATCAACATCGCGGTCCCGAGGGTGCGCGACTTCCGGGGACTGTCGACTCGTTCCTTCGATGGGCGCGGTAATTACACGATCGGCATCAAGGAACAGGTAATCTTCCCTGAGGTCGATTACGACCGGATTCAGAAGGTCCATGGTATGGACGTTACGTTCGTCACCTCGACGGATAAGGACGAGGAGGCGATCGCGCTGCTACGCGAAATGGGCATGCCGTTCAGCGGCATGGAGCCCGTGATCGTCTAGCAAAGTCAGAATTCTCTCAAGTAACTGGTGATGCGATGGCCCGGAAAGCTCTGGTAGAAAAGACGAAGAGACGCAAGAAGTTCAGTGTTCGCGCGTACAGCCGCTGCCGGCGCTGCGGGCGAGCCAGAGCTTTTATCAGGAAATTCGGCTTATGTCGCATTTGCTTCCGCAACATGGCCCTCGAGGGAGAGATCCCCGGGGTACGGAAGGCCAGTTGGTAGGATAATGGAAACCAGCCTGTCGCTAGGTGAATCGCGATGACGATGACCGACCCGATTGCGGATATGCTGACGCGTGTCCGCAACGCGCTGCACGCGGGACAGAAGCGAGTTGACGTTCCTATCTCCAAGATGAAGGTGGAGATCGCGAAGAAGTTGGTTCAAGCCCACTTCATCGAGAACGTCAAGATCGTCCATATTGGGGATCGCTCTTTCCTGCGGCTGTATCTCAAGTACACGCCGGAGGGGAAGCCGGTGATCCGCGAGCTCCGTCGGGTATCCCGGCCAGGGCGGCGCAACTACGTGGGGACATCGGAGATCCCGCGCCTGCGCGGCGGTTTGGGTTTGGCCATCCTCTCGACTAGCCGCGGGATCCTCACTGATAACGAGGCCCGTGCCGCGGGTGTGGGCGGCGAGCTGCTCGCAGTGGTCAACTGAGGTAGCGGAGAGCGAGCGATGTCCCGTATCGGCAAACGTGTGATCAACGTACCCGACTCGGTGTCGGTGACGGTCGATGGCACCCGAGTAAATGTGAAAGGCCCGAAGGGCGAGATCGAGCGGGAATTCGACCCGTCGATGGAGGTCATCCACGAGAACGGCGAGCTGCGGGTCAATCGGCCGAGCGATCGCCGCGATCATCGCGCCCTCCACGGCCTGACCGGTTCGCTTCTGTTCAACATGGTGGCCGGTGTTGTGGACGGCTTCGAGAAGAAGCTCGAGATAGTCGGTGTGGGCTACCGGGCGGAAGCGGCTGGCAAGTCTCTGCGCTTCCACCTCGGTTATTCCCATCCGATCGTTTACGAACCGCCGGAGGGCATCCAGCTCGGCGCAGAGTCGCCGACCGCCGTTACCGTGTCTGGGGTCGACAAGGAGAAGGTCGGCCAGGCGGCAGCGGACATCCGCGCCCTCAGGCCCCCCGAGCCGTACAAGGGCAAGGGGATCAGGTATCACGGCGAACAGGTCCGTCGTAAGGCGGGCAAGACGGCCATCTGATGTCTATAGCGAGACTGAAACGGAAGAAAGCGAGAGGGAAGGCGGATCGGCGCGCGCTGGCTCGTCAGCGCCGCCATTTCCGTGTCCTCAAGAAGATTCGCGGGACGGCGGAACGTCCCAGACTGGTCGTGCGGCGAACGCTGCGGCACTTGGAAGCGCAGCTGGTCGACGACGATCTGGGTATCTGCCTCACAGGGATCTCCACCCGGTCGAAGGAAATCCAGTCGCGACTGGAGGACGACCAGCGGAAGTTGACCCAGAGCCAGATCGCCGGCCAGCTGATGGCCGAGCGAGCCAAGGCCAAGGGGGTCGAGCGGGTTGTCTTCGATCGGGGGGGATACCGCTATCACGGTCGCGTGCAGGCGTTTGCCGAGGGAGCACGCGAGGGAGGTCTGAAGATCTAGTGGCCAGTCAGCGGGAAAGTCGGGACAAGCGAGACAAGCGAGACAAGCGGGACAAGCGAGAGAAGCGGACCCGCGAGAGCGAGCTTCTCGAGAACGTCATCTACATCAATCGCGTCGCAAAAGTCGTCAAGGGCGGGCGGCGATTCTCGTTCACCGCTCTCGTGGCCGCCGGCGACCAGCAGGGTCGCGTCGGCATAGCGCTTGGCAAGGCGAACCAGGTGGCGGAGGCGATCCGTAAGGGTTTCGAGCAGGCGCGGCGCGCCATGGTCGACGTCCCGGTCGTCCGGCACGGAACTATCCCGCACCAGATCATCGGGCACCACGGCTCGGGGAGGGTGCTGCTGCGCCCCGCCGGGCCGGGCACCGGTGTGATAGCAGGCGGGCCGGTACGTGCCGTTCTCGATTGTGCCGGCGTCCAGGACATCCTGACGAAGAGCCTGGGCTCCAACAACGCGGTCAACCTGGTGCGTGCCACGATGGATGGCCTGACCAACCTGGTCACGGTGGAACGGGCGGCCTGGGAGCGTGGCATACCCGTCGAGGAACTGCGCGGAGGAAAACGTGAGTAAGCTGAAGGTCCGTCAGATCAAGAGCGGGCTGGGAACGCCGCGTAAAATCCGCCGCACTCTGGAGGCGCTGGGTCTGAAGCATCAGCGCAGTGTGATCAAGCCTGACAACCCGGCGGTCCGTGGCATGCTCTTCAAGGTGAAGCACCTTGTGGAAGTGATGCCGGCGGATGAAGCGGAGAAGGGATCCTGAGATAGATGACGCACTTGGAGTCGATTCGGGCACCCAAAGGGGTCAAGCGGACGTCGAAGCGTGCCGGCCGCGGCCCCGGATCGGGCCTCGGAAAGACCGCCGGCCGCGGCCACAAGGGCCAAAAATCACGCTCGGGTGGCCGGGTCAAGCCGTGGTTCGAAGGCGGCCAGATGCCTTTGCAGCGGAGGCTGCCCAAGCGAGGCTTTAGCCCTTACAAGCGTGTCGAGTACCAGGTCGTGAATGTGGCCAGGCTCGAGCTGGTTCAGGGGGACGAGGCCACTCCCGAGACCATGAAGGCGGCGGGGTTGATCAGGTCGCTGCGCCGCCCGGTTAAGATCCTCGGTCAGGGCGATATCGGTCGAGCGATCAAGGTGACCGCTCATGCCTTCAGCGCCACGGCGCGCGAGAAGATCAAGAAAGCCGGCGGAGAGGTGAACGAGGCCGACTGATGGCGAACCCGATCCAGAGTCTTCTCAGAGCGCCTGAGCTCAAGCAGAAGGTCCTCTTCACGCTGGGCTGCCTGGCCATCTATCGCCTCGGCGCCCACATAACAGTGCCCGGCGTGGACGTCATAGCGCTCAGGGATCTGGCCGCCCAGCTCCAGGGCACCCTCTTCGGCCTCTACGACATGTTCGTGGGCGGCGGCCTGCAGCGTGCGACCATCTTCGCGCTGGGAATCATGCCTTACATCTCGGCGAGCATCATGTTCCAGTTGCTCGCCGCTGTCTTCCCGACGATCGAGAAGATGCAGAAGGAAGGCGAAGAAGGTCGCAAGAAGCTGAACCAGTGGACCCGCTACACCACCATCGTTCTCTGTGTTGTGCAGGGCTACGCCTACTCGATCTTCCTGGAGAGCCAGAGCGGTGCTCAAGCGCCCATCGTCCCGTTTGCTGGCCTCGGGTTCCGGATGGTCACCGTGCTGACGCTAACCTCCGGTGGCGTGTTCATCATGTGGCTGGGCGAACAGATCACCGAGCGCGGCATCGGAAACGGCATGTCGCTGCTGATCTTCTTCGGCATCGTCGAGGGCTTCCCCAACGCGGTCGCCCGCACCATGGAGGCTCTGTCGGTCGGCACGATCAGTGCCTTCAAGCTCGTGGCGCTGCTGATCGTGATGATCGGCGTGATCGCCGGTACGGTGGCCGTGACCATGGGCGCCCGGAAGATACCCGTTCAGATACCGAGAAAAGTCGTAGGGCGCGGGCGCATCCGCGAGGGTCAAAAATCGTTCATACCCTTGCGGATAAACTCGGCCGGCGTGATGCCGATCATCTTCGCTCAATCGATCATCGTCGTGCCGGGAACGATCGCCTCGTTCTCGCACGTACCGTTTCTGTCGGCGATATCGGACCTCTTCCAGCCGGGTAACACGCTCTACTATATCACTTACGCGCTGCTCATTGTCTTCTTCACCTATTTCTATACCGCGATCATCTTCAACCCGGTCGACCTCGCCGAGAATCTGAACAAGCAGGGCGCGTTCATACCGGGTGTGAAGCCGGGCGCCAGGACGGCGGAGTACATCGACTACGTGCTCACGCGCATCACCTTGCCAGGCTCGATCTTCCTGGCGGCGATCGCGCTCGTGCCGTTCCTGATCTTCGCCTGGTTCGACATTCAACTCTTCTTCTTCGGCGGTACGGCACTGCTAATCGTGGTCGGTGTGGCCCTCGATACCGTACAGCAGATGCAGCAGCACCTGCTCCTGCGCCACTACGAAGGCTTCATGAAGAAGGGACGCGTGAAGTATCGCGGTCGGCAGCGGTACATGTGATTGGCTCGGATGACGATCGCGCATTTACGGGTGGTAGCATGAATATCGTCTTATTGGGACCACCAGGTGCCGGGAAGGGCACTCAGGGCGATCTGCTCGCAGCGCACTGCGAGACCCCCAGATACGCCACAGGAGACATCCTGCGCGACGCGGTCCGCCGCGGCACTCCCCTCGGCCGGGACGCCAAGCGCTACATGGATGGTGGCGAGCTCGTCCCCGACGAAGTCGTCCTCGGCCTGATCCAGGATGTGCTGGGCTCGCCCGAGGCCGCCGGGGGCTTCATCCTCGACGGGTTCCCGCGAACGGTGGTTCAGGCGGAAGGCCTAGAGGCGATGCTGACCGAACAGGGCATTGCGCTGGACGTCGTGGTCTACTTCGACGTGCCCGAAGAGGAGTTGGTTCGCCGGCTCTCCGGGCGCCGCGTTTGTTCCGGCTGTGGCGCCATCTTCAACGTCTACTCGGACCCGCCGTCGATCGCCGACATCTGTGACAAGTGCGGCGGCCGGCTGGAGACCCGGGAGGACGATAAAGAAGAGACTGTGCGGGTTCGTTTGCGCGTCTACGGGGAGAGCACCGCCCCCTTGCTGGAATGGTACAGGGAGAGCTCGACCTTGCTTCGCGAGCTGGTCGCGACCGGTTCTGCGGATGAGGTGTTCGATGGACTGGTCGGCTTAGTGGGTAGCTAGTGATCACCCTCAAGACGGAAGGTGAACTCGAGCTCATCGCTCATGCCTGCGAGATAGTCGCGGATGTGCTCGACAGAATCGGCGAATACGTCCGGCCGGACACCAGCACGTCGGAGCTCGACCGCTGGGCCGAAGAGCGGATCCGCAGCTTCGATGGGGCGACTCCGGCGTTCAAGGGACTCTACGGCTTTCCGGCGACCCTGTGCACGAGCATCAACCAGGAGGTCGTTCACGGGATTCCGTCCGAGTCTCGGGTCCTGAAAGAGGGCGACATAGTCAGCGTCGACGTCGGTGTCTGCTACGAGGGCTACTACGGCGACGGCGCGGTAACCTACTCTGTCGGCGACATCGATGACGATGTGCGCACGCTGCTCGACACCACGCAGCGCGCATTGCAGCACGGTGTCGAAGCGACGATGCCGGGGGCACGGATCGGCGATATCAGCTCCGCCATCGAAAGGATCGGCCGGGAGGCAGGTTACGGCGTGCCAAGGGAGCTTACCGGCCACGGAATCGGGAGCCGGCCCCACGAAGATCCCCAGGTGCCCAACTACGGTCGGGCCGGCGAGGGTCTCCGTTTGCAGCCGGGGCTCGTTCTCGCCATCGAACCGATGTTCAACTTGGGCGGCCGCGAGATACAAACCCTAGATGACGAGTGGACCGTGGTGACGGCGGACAGCAAGGTCTCCGCTCATTTCGAGCACACCGTCGCCATTACTCCGGAGGGGCCACGCGTACTCACCGTGGTGCCCTCAAAGGCGGGCTGAGGAAAGGCGCAGGCCGGTGGCCAAGGAAGATTCGATCCAGATGACCGGTACGGTGGTGGAAGCGCTACCCAACGCCATGTTCCGGGTGGAATTGGAGAACGGGCACGAGATCACGGCCCACATTTCCGGCAAGATTCGGATGCACTACATCCGCATCCTGCCCGGCGATAAGGTGCAGGTGGAGCTGTCGCCGTACGACCTGACGCGGGGGCGGATCACGTATCGCTACAAGTGAGGAACATTTGTTTCCGGCGGCCCCGGGGGAGCCCCTGCGGACGCCGGCCCGGGCGGTGTCCCGGCATTGATCTTCGCAGTCGAGGGGATATCTTTCTAGGTTGCCCCGAAAAGCTGGAGAAGGTACGGAAGTGAAAGTGAGATCGAGCGTTAAACGCATCTGCGAGCACTGTAAGTTGGTGCGGCGACGCGGTGTCGTCCGGATCATCTGCAAGCGGAACCCCAAGCACAAACAGCGGCAGGGCTAGGGCCGATGGTACGAATTGCGGGCGTTGATTTGCCAAACAGCAAGAGGGTCGAGGTCGCCCTGACGTATATCTACGGGATCGGATCCTCGAGCTCGAAGCAGATATTGGCCGAGACGGGCGTGGATCCGGACATCCGGATGCACGCGCTGACGGACGAGGATCTGAACAAGGTTCGCCGGGTGATCGAGGCGAAGTTCAAAGTGGAGGGTGCGCTGCGGACGGAGACCTCGATGAACATCAAGCGGCTGATGGACATCGGTAGCTACCGGGGCATTCGTCATCGGCGGGGTCTTCCGGTTCGCGGCCAGCGGACGCATACGAACGCCCGGACTCGTAAGGGGCCGCGGCGGGCTGTAGCGGGCAAGAAGAAGGCGCCGCGTAAGTAGCGGGTGCTGCGAGTGAAGTAAGGCGAAACGACTACCTGAGCGAAACAGCAGATGCCCCCGAAGAAGAAATTCTCTGGAACGAAGAAGAAGAAGGACATCGGTGTCGAAGGGATCGTCTATATCAAGGCGACCTTCAACAACACGATCGTCACGATCACGGATATGGAGGGCAACACGGTGGTCTGGGGGAGCCCTGGCAAGTCGGGCTTCAAGGGCTCGAAGAAGTCCACCCCCTTCGCGGCGACCGTGGCTGCTGAGCATGCGGCAAAGGAAGCGCTCGGTCTAGGGTTGAAGCGCGTACATGTGCGCGTGCAGGGCCCGGGCTCGGGCCGGGAATCGGCGATACAGGCGCTGCAGTCGTCGGGCTTGCAGATCAGGTCGATAAGGGACGTCACGCCGATCCCGCACAACGGCTGTCGGCCGCCAAAGAAGCGGCGCGTCTAGAGCGCGTTCACCATTGAATAAGCAGGGCGGAATCTAGAGTACATGGCCAGATATACAGGACCGGTTTGCAGGCTCTGCCGACGCGAGGGGCAGAAGCTGTTCTTGAAGGGCAAGCGGTGCCAGACGGAGAAATGCGCGCTGGAGCGGCGCGCTTATCCGCCGGGCCAGCACGGTCAATCGCGCATGAGGCGGCGTCGCATGTCCGATTATGCCGTACAGTTGCGGGAGAAGCAGAAGGTCCGCCGGATCTACGGCCTTCAAGAGGCTCAGTTCCGCAAGCTGTTCGAGCAGGCGGCGATGACGCAAGGCATCACCGGCGAGAACTTGATCGTCGCGCTCGAGACGCGCCTCGACAACGTCGTCTATCGTCTCGGCTTCGCGCCGTCGCGCAAGGCCGCTCGCCAGCTCGTTCGGCATCGCCACATTCTCGTGGACGGCAGGCCCGTCAGTATCCCGAGCTACGAGGTACTTGCGGGTCGCGAGATCTCCGTCAAGAAGGCGAGCCAGGACATGCCGGTGGTCCAGGAGGCTGTAACGTCGCGGGGCGGTAATGGCATGCTCAGCTGGCTGACCGCCGACCACAAGAAGCTGACCGGTCGAGTCGTAGAGAAGCCGAGCCGGGCTGATATTCCGTTGGCGGTTCAGGAGCAGTTGATCGTCGAGTTGTACTCGAAATAGAACATAGGTTGACGCAAGTAGATCGAGGCTTTAGCCGCAACGGCGCGGTGGGAGCCGAGGCCGCGATCACAGGGAGGCTGTCAAAGTGCAGATAGACCTACGCGGTTGGGTTCTACCCGAACGGGTAGAAATCACCGAGGTGTCCGAGGATGGGCGCTGGGCGGAGTTCCTAATTCAGCCCCTGGAAAGGGGTTACGGCCAGACTCTGGGCAACGCGACGAGGAGGATCCTACTCTCATCGCTGCCCGGCTGGTCGATCTGGGCGTTCCGGGCGAGCGGCGTCTTGCACGAACATCAGACGATTGCCGGGGTCGTCGAGGACGTGCACGAGATCATCCAGCAGTTCAAGGGCCTGGTCCTCAAGATCGTCTCAGGAGAGGACGAGGCGAAGCTCGAGCTCGTGGTACGCGAGCCCGGAGTCATCACGGCGCGCAACATCACGCCGAACCCCAAGGTCGACATAATCAACCGCGACCATCACCTGTTCACTCTCCAGGAAGAGCTGCCCGAGGATCGGCCGCTGCGCTTGGAGTTGTGGATCAATCGCGGGCGCGGCTTCATGCTCGCCGACCAGCACGCAGGTGGTAAGGAAGATCCCGTCGACCTTATTCTGATCGACTCGATCTACAGCCCCGTGCTGCGGGCCAACTTCAACGTCGAGGAGACCCGCGTCGGCCAGCGTACTGACTTCGACCGGCTGACTCTGACGGTGGAGACGAACGGGTCGATGCGCCCCGAGGAGGCAGTCGCCTACGCGGCGGAGTTGATGACGAAGCATCTCGATTACCTGCGTCGCTTCGGGGCAGGTAACGGCGATACGGCAGCCCCCGAGATGCAGCTCGTGCCGGTGAGCGAGAAGGTCAAAGATCTCGTCAACCGCCCGCTCGAAGAGTTCGATATCTCCGTCCGCTCGCGCCACACGCTCGAGAAGGGTAACATCCGGACTCTCGGCGACATCGCGCGGCGAACGGAGGACGATATCCTGCAGATCGAGAACTTCGGCAGGAAGTCGCTCCAGGAGGTAGAGGACCTGCTGAGGAATCACGGCCTGCACTTCGGTATGGAGTTTCAGGAGAGCGAGGACGGCGAACTCTATATCCTGAGCGAGAGTGGCAACGGCGACAACGAATAACGATCGACGGGGAACCAGGTCGTGAGGCATAGAAGGAAAGGCCGGCAGCTCAGCCGGACGGCGAGCCATAAGAAGGCGATGCTCTCGAACATGGCGACGAGCCTGTTCCAGCACGAGCGTATCCAGACCACCGCGGCCAAGGCGAAAGAGCTGCGTCCGTACGCGGAGCGCTTGATCACACTGGCTCGGCGTGGTGATCTTCACGCGCGCCGGTTGGCTGCTCGCAGTATTCATGATAAGGAAGCCCTGCAGAAGCTGTTCGATACGCTGGGCCCGCGTTACGCGGATCGGGATGGTGGCTACACGCGCATCCTGAAATTGGGTCGGCGCAAGGGCGACGGATCGGAGGTCGCCTTGGTGCAGCTGGTGGAATAGTAACCCACTTCGTGTGAGGATAGTCACATGGCGAACGCGCTCGGGAAGTTGAAAACCAGCACCGGGCCGTGGTTGGCAGCAGCCGTTATCGTGGTTGCCGGCTTCATGTTTTGGCTGTATTCGGCTTCGAGCAGCATCGACTCGGGCGTTCCGAGCGACTCGGCGATGGTTGAACTGCCCAGGATCGCTGATACGATCTTCGTCAGCAACCCGGAACAGTTCTCGGGGCGGCGTGTCTTGCTCTCGCCGGTCATCATCAGCGAGCGGCTCGGCCGCGCGGCGCTGACGGTCGACCTGCCGGGAATGATGGGATACCCGCTCATTCTCGATCGGCCGGTCCTCGAGTCCGAGATCTCGGTTGAGCCGGGGGACGCCGTGGCGATCGCCGGCTCAGTTTACGCCCTGAACGACTCGCTGATCGCTTTGTACGTGCAGCGCGGCTTCTTCACCGCAGATAACGTTGAGAGGTTGGGAGAGCAGGCGACGTTCTTCCTCGTTGACTCTCTCGACTATTACTTCGGCGAAGAAGAAGAGGCGGGAGAAGGAGAGACATCGACCGAGGACTCCGGAGCCTAGCGGAGCACGGTCGTTCTTGAAGTGAGGAGATTCCGATGGCACGAGTGTGCTACTCGTGTGGCAAAATCCCTTCGGTGGGAAACAACGTCAGTCACGCGAACAACCGGACGAAACGGCGCTGGCTGCCGAACCTGCAGCGCGTTCGCATTCTGGAAGACGGGCAGGCGAAGCGGGTTCGCGTCTGCTGTCGCTGCATCAAGGCGGGAAAGATCAGTAAGGCCCCGTGAGGATCGCTCCCGGGCGCCTCTATTCGGCCTTTTTCTAGCTGGGAACCCCTGAATAGTCCAACGGCCGCGTGCCAGCGCGAGTGATGCTGGCGGCGCGGCCGTCGATTTTGCCTCGGGCGGCTCTAGCCTGGCCGCCTATCCCTCATCTGTGCTCGACGCCGGATGCGCCAGGACGCCCGGGTCGGCGGCCTAAACGTCTACGTTGGTGACGTTGGTCCGCGTCTTGGCCGGAACGAAACCCGGCGGTGCTTCGAGCGGCAGAACTTGAAGGTTCGCGTAGACCTCTTCTTTCCCCCACTCGGTATCGACCAGGTGGGAAGGGAATTCCTCCTCGAACGACAGCTCGATCTCCTCCTTGGAGGGCACGAAATAGTGCCGCTTGAGATGGGCATCGGCCTTTCCGAAGGCCTCCGACTTCGGCATGGCGGAGAGCTTGTCGTCCTTCATCGGGTCCGCTTCCATGAACTCGATCTGGAACAGCCAGCGGTGGCCGACCTCGGCGGTCTCGAAACGCAACTTCGCGTCCAGCTTGAAGACAACGAAGCTGCCGGTAAGCTCGTGGCTGAGGTTTGCGCTTACAAAACTAGCCATGATTTTGGGGCTCCTTTCGGGCTTCTCACGAGCTCCTGTATGATCCACCACATGAGCGTAGTTGGGCTTTCTGAGCCTGTGAATATGCGTTGGACTCCATTGGCCGGCAATGGCACCCCCGATGGTGGCGGCCGGCGGTCGGCTCCGGGTAAGGGCCGGTCCGCTATCTCCCCTTCGGGCCTGGGTTTGCGCGGCCCGTTGGTTGCTGCGCCAGGCGCAGGGGTACATATTGAGCGCCGGGCGCAGCAGCGCGCGGTGCGACCGTCGCGGTTCGATTCCTGCAGGAGCGTATAATCTGTCTGGTTCACGCCGTGGTGTCGAGGTCAAACCGTTACAGGGCCGACGAATAGCGGTGACGCGTCCGGCTGCCCAGGCGCAGGGTCTCATGCATGGATTGCGAGATCTGGGTGCCGAGCCGATCCATTGTCCGACGATCCGGATCGGCGACCCATCGGATTTGGGGCCGCTGCGGCGCGCGGTCGAGGAGCTGGCGCGGTACGAGTGGGTAGTGTTCACGAGCGCCAACGGTGTAGTCCGGTTCTGGCAGGAGCTGGAGGCCGTGGGCCGCGGCCCGCAATTGCCGGCTGGCATCCGAGTGGCGGCGATCGGGCCTGCCACGGCGGCGGCGCTGGAGCGCCGGGGAATCCACCCTCAAGTCGTGCCCGAGGAGTACATAGCCGAGGCGGTGGCGGACGCACTGACCGGGCTGGAGGAGATTGGAGGCCGACGCGTGCTGCTGCCGCGGGCGGCCGGCGCGCGAAAGGTGCTACCCGAGCGGCTGCGCGCCGCCGGCGCTGAAGTGGACGAAGTCGTGGCGTACGAGTCGCGCCCCGATATCGAGGGTATCGCCGCCCTGCGGGCCGGGCTCGAGGGTGGTGAAGTGGACATGATCACGTTCACCGCGGCCTCGACGGTTCGCCACTTCGTCGAGGCGGCGGGCGCCGACCTGGGCCGGGCACGCGTTGCGGTGATAGGACCGATCACGGCCGATGAAGCGCGGGCGGCGGGCCTGCGTGTCGATGCGGAGGCCAGCGAGTACACGGTGGATGGGTTACTGCAGGTGGTCTGCGAATACTACGAACGATCAGAGGTACCCGATTGATGGCGAGATTCCCGAGTTACCGGGCGCGACGACTGCGGCGCACAGAACGACTGCGGTCCATGGTGCGCGAGACCAGCGTCGAATCCTGTGACCTGATCGCGCCGCTCTTCGTCACTTATCAGGACGGCCGTCATCCGGTGGCGGCTATGCCCGGCGTGGAGCAGCTCTCCGTGGAAGCCGCGGCGGACGAGGCTGCCCGGCTCGAGTCGCTAGGCGTCGGGGCGGTGCTTCTGTTCGGCATACCGGAGTCGAAAGACGCTCGTGGCAGCGAAGGATATTCGGCCGATGGTGTCGTCCAGAAGGCGGTACGCGCCATCAAGGAGCGGGCCGGGGATCTGGTGGTCATCACGGATGTGTGCCTCTGCGAGTACACGGACCACGGGCACTGCGGTCTGCTGACGTCGGAAGGAGAAGTGGACAACGACTCGACTCTCGAGCTTCTGGCCCGCATGGCCGTCTCGCACGTAGAGGCCGGCGCCGACCTGGTCGCACCCAGCGACATGATGGATGGCCGGGTCGCGGCGATCCGGCAGACCCTCGATGCCGCGGGGCTCGCTTCGATCCCGATAATGTCCTACGCCGTCAAGTACGCCTCGGCCTTCTACGGCCCGTTTCGCGAGGCGGCGGAGTCGGCGCCGCAGTTCGGCGACCGCCGGGGCTACCAGATGGACCCGGCCAACGCAGACGAAGGTCTGCGCGAGGCCCGCCTCGACATCGAAGAGGGTGCCGACATCATCATGGTCAAGCCGGCGCTCCCTTATCTGGATGTCATATATCGGGTGAAGCGCGAGACCGGCTACCCGGTGGCGGCGTACCACGTGTCCGGCGAGTACAGTATGCTGAAAGCGGCGGCGGAGCGCGGCTGGATCGATGAAGAGCGAGTGGCGTTGGAGACCATCACCTCGATCCGAAGAGCTGGGGCGGATCTGATCATCACCTACTACGCCGGGCAGCTGGCGGAGAAGCTTGGAGGCTAGCTTGGGTGACCTAGAGAAGTCGCTGATCCGGAAGATTGAAGCTCGAGAGGCGCGTATCGGCTTGGTCGGCCTCGGCTACGTGGGCCTGCCGCTCGCCGTCGAGTTCGCGGAAGCGGGATTCTCCGTCGTCGGCTTCGAGGTGTCGCGAGACAAAGTGGAGGCTGTGAAACGCGGCGAGTCGTATGTCGGGGACATCCCCAGCGACCAGCTGAAGGGCGTGGTCGATGCCGGCCGGCTGACCGCCACCCTCGATTACGCGCGCCTCGACGACGCGGATGCGATCTGTATCTGTGTACCGACCCCTCTCAACAAGACCGGTGATCCGGATGTCTCCTATATCATGGCCGTCACCGAGTCGGTCCGGCGGACGATCCGGCCGGGTCAGCTGATCGTTCTCGAGTCCACTACCTATCCCGGTACCACTCGAGAACTGCTGCTGCCGGCCCTGGCGGGAGACGGGCGCCTCAAGGTCGGAGAAGATTTCTTCTTGGCGTTCAGCCCCGAGCGCGTCGACCCGAGCAACCCGGTCTGGAAGATCGGTAACACGCCGAAGGTGGTTGGTGGGATCACGGAGGCGTGTGCCGAAGTGGTTCGGACTCTCTACGAGACGATCATCGAGAACGTGATCGTCGTTTCCAGCACCGAAGCGGCGGAGCTCACCAAGCTGCTCGAGAACACCTTCCGCTCGGTTAACATCGCCCTGGCCAATGAGATGGCGATCGTGTGCGACAAGCTGGGCGTCGATGTCTGGGAGGTGATCGAGGCGGCGGCGTCCAAGCCGTTCGGGTTCATGAAGTTCACACCGGGGCCCGGTCTCGGCGGCCACTGCATCCCCGTCGATCCGCACTACCTCTCCTGGAAGATGAAGACGCTGGACTACAAGACGCGGCTGGTCGAGCTGGCCAGCGAGATCAACGCAGAGATGCCCCGCTACGTGGCGGACAAGGCTGCCGATTTGCTGAACCGGGCGGGGAAGCCGGTCAGGGGGTCGAAGGTCGTGGTCATGGGCGTCGCTTACAAGAGGGACACAGCCGACACGCGCGAGTCGCCGGCTCTGGATATCATTCAGCTGTTGGCGGAGAAAGGTGCGGACGTGAAGTACCACGATCCGCTGGTGCCTTCGCTGCGCCACGAGGGCCAGGATCTGAGTTCGACGCCGCTCGATGCCCAGCTACTGGGCGAAGCGGATGTCGTAGTGATCGTGACGGACCACAGCCAGGTCGACTATGAGCTGATCCGTCGGTCGGGGCGGCCCGTACTCGATACGCGCAACGTGCTGGGAGGGAATTCGAGGTAGTCCGCTCCCGCGACGGCCGGAGGTAAACGACGGATGGCAAAGCGTGCACTGATCACGGGGATCACCGGGCAGGACGGGTCGTATCTGGCTGATTTCCTGCTCGAGAAGGGGTATGAGGTGTTCGGCCTGGTCCGACGCTCTTCCACGCTCAATTTCGAGCGCATATGGCATATTCAGGACCGGATCACGATCCTCTCCGGTGACCTGCTGGACCAGAATTCGCTGCTCACGGCGGTGGCCGATGCCGAGCCGGACGAGGTTTACAACCTGGCGGCTCAGTCGTTCGTCCCCACCTCCTGGACGCAGCCGGTGCTGACGGGCGAAGCGACGGCGCTGGGCGTCATGAGGATGCTCGAGGCGGTGAAGCGACTGAATCCCAAGGCCCGCTTCTACCAGGCTTCGAGCTCCGAGATGTTCGGAAGAGTGCGGGCGACGCCGCAGACCGAGACCACGCCCTTCTACCCCCGCTCGCCGTACGGGGTGGCGAAGGTCTATGGCCACTGGATCACGGTGAATTACCGGGAGAGCTACGATCTGTTCGCGACCAGCGGCATCCTCTTCAACCATGAATCGCCGCGCCGTGGTCTCGAGTTCGTGACGCGCAAGGTTACCTATGCTGCGGCGCGGATCAAGCTCGGGCTGGCCTCGGAGCTTCGCTTGGGCAATCTGGAGGCCAGGCGCGATTGGGGCTTTGCCCTGGACTACGTGCGTGCGATGTGGCAGATGCTCCAGCAAGATGAGCCGGGGGATTTCGTGGTCGGCACGGGTGTCCAGCACAGCGTACGCGACTTGGTGGAGCAGGCGTTCGGCCACCTGGACCTCGACTGGCGGGAATACGTCGTGGAGGACGAACGGTTCCGGAGGCCGGCCGAGGTCGATACGCTGGTCGCGGACGCGTCGAAGGCGCGGGAGCAACTGGGCTGGGAACCGGAAGTGGACTTCCGGGATCTCATCCGCATGATGGTCGAGGCCGATCTCGAGCGCCTGCGCTCGCAGCCCGCGGGCCAGGAGCGTCCGTGACGCTCAACCTGGTCACGGGTGCGGACGGCTTCGTAGGTCAGCACCTGGTGGCGGAGTTGTTGAGCAGGGGTGAGGACGTGGTGGGCGCCGTGCTCAGCCAACCACCGCAACTGACCACGCTCGCCCAGGCCGAGGCCGGGCGGGTCCGCTGGGACGCCCTGGAACTCGAGAGCGCGGAGTCGGTTCGCCGACTGGCCCGATCCCACCGGCCCGATCGTATCTTCCACCTCGCCGGCCTCTCATCGGCGGCCGACTCGCTCGACGATCCCGTGCCACCCATGCGCATCAACGTCGTCGGCACTCTCTTCCTGCTGGACGAGCTCGGCGCGATTCGCCGCGAGACGGGCCACGACCCGGCGATCCTGATCGCCGGCTCCGCACACGTCTACGGAGCGGCTGCGGCCCGCTTTCGGCCTTTGACCGAGGATTGCCCACTGGAGCCGCTCAGCCCTTACGGTGTCTCGAAGGCGGCTCAGGAGATGCTCGGCACCCAGTTTCATCGATCCGCCGGTCTATCCATCATCGTCACCCGCAGTTTCAACCATCTGGGACCTGGGCAGCGCCCGGTCTTTGTGGCGGCAGAGCTGGCATCGCGTATCGTCGAGCTTCGGGAGTCGGGTGGTGAGGGGACAGTGCGGGCCGGCAACCTCGAAGTGCGGCGTGACTTCAGCGACGTTCGCGATGTGGTGCGGGCTTACGTCGCGTTGACGGAGAGTGGCGAAGCAGGGAGAGTCTACAACGTCTGCTCCGGACGTGCCTACGCCGTCGGCCAGCTCGTCGACATCCTCGCAGAGCTCGCGGGCGTGCAGGTGGAGATAGAGACAGACCCGGCCCGTCTGCGGCCAACGGACGTTCCCGAGATGGTCGGCAGCTATGAGCGGCTCGCCGGGGCTACTGGCTGGGCGCCGGAGATTCCGCTCGAGCGGTCTCTGGCGGACCTGCTGGATTGGGTGGGGGGCCGCTGATTATGAAGAGCCGCGAGCGTCGTGGGCTGGGTTGGCTTCAGCCGGCGCTCGAGTTGCTGCGCTCGAGGTACTTCCGCCGCGGGAGAGTGCGTGACGATTGGAGCTCGACCGAGTGGCTGAAGGCCATCGGGGCGGCTTTGGCGGAGCGCCTGGGGCCCGCGCTGGGGGAGTCGGCTGCTGCGATGGAGGTCGAGCTACCCAAGCGATGTTGGGCGGTCCTCACCGCGGCACGGCTGGAGAACGAACGGAGAACCGCCGTACAGGAGCGCGGGCTGAATGAGCTGGCTCCCAGCTTCGAGGCGAGCGGGATTCGGCCGGTCCTGTTCAAGGGTCTCGCCTTGGCGCGCTACTATCCGGCGCCCGCTGCCCGTGAACCGGGCGACATCGATCTGCTTGTGGCGCCCGAGCAGCTGGCGGTTGTGGAAGAGATCGTGCGTGCCGCTGGCTACCGCCACGCCGCAGGCGGCGGTCGCCTGTCGGCGCGCTACGCGGTGACCTACGTCCGAGGCGACAGCGAGAAGGAGGAGATCCAGCTCGATCTCCATCCGGCGTGGCATGAGGTGAGCGTCGGAAGCGATGGTAGTGTGACCGTGGGGAAGCTCAGGGCGGTGACGGCCGAGGCGGAGATCGGTGCGGTGCGCTGGAGAGTGCTGCCTGCTGACATCGAGCTCTACCTCACGTCGGCGCACGCCGTTCTGCACAGCTTTCGGACGCTCTCGGTGTATCTCGACCTGGCGGTTCAACTCGACGCCGCGGGAGAGTCGGCGCTGGAGAGCGCCGGCGAGCTGGCTCGGGCCATGGGCCGCGAACGGCACCTGCGCCACTCGCTCACCGCGGCCGGCGAGCTGTTCGATCTCCAGGTCGACCAGCACCTGACCCTACCGAGGCGGCTTGGGGTACCGGTAAGCCTGAGGCTGGGCTACCTGGGCTCCGGCGTCCGCTTCCTGCCTAGCTCCCTGATGATGGAGCTAGCGCTGCGCCGCGGCCTGCGCCGCAAGTACGATTTCGCTCGCTGGGTGCTCGGCCACGGAGGAGGCGAGCCCGCCCGGGGAGGCTCCGCCGCCGCGCTGCGGAGGCTGTTACGGTTCGTCTGGGGGCTGCGCTGGTTTAAGGGGACGATGCTCCGGTATCGAGTTCCGCGCTCGGTGCCGTTGCGGTCCTGAGCCCGATCCGGATATAATAGGTATCCCTTCCGGACGGCCCCCAGCAGTATTTACACACAACCGTTTTCGAGATCATATGCGAGTCGGAGTCATAGGTACCGGATACGTCGGCCTTGTGGCGGGCGCATGCTTTGCCGAGACCGGGAACGATGTCGTCTGTGGGGATGTGGATGCCGAGAAGATCGAGGCCCTCAATCGCGGCGTCATCCCTATCTACGAACCGGGACTCGAACCCCTGGTCGAGCGCAACGTGGCCAAAGGTCGGTTGAGGTTCACGACAGATATCCCCAGCGTCGCCCGGGAATCCGAGGTCGTCTTCATCGCAGTCGGTACGCCGCCCGATGAGGATGGCTCGGCCGATCTCAGCCACGTGCTCGACGTGGCCAGGGCGATCGGCGAGAGCATGAACGGCGAGAAGATCGTCGTGACGAAGAGCACCGTGCCCGTCGGTACGGCGGCCCAGGTCCGTCAGACGATCGAGAGCTGCACGCAGCACCCCGTCCACGTCTGCTCCAACCCGGAATTCCTGAAGGAAGGTGCCGCGCTGGATGACTTCATGCGGCCTGACCGCGTCGTGCTGGGCGTCGATTCGCCCGTGGCGCAACGTGCACTCGAACAACTCTACGAGCCGTTCGTTCGCACGGGCAATCCCATCGTCTTCATGGACATCACCAGTGCCGAACTGACCAAGTACGTCGCCAATGCCATGCTGGCCACGCGCATCAGCTTCATGAACGAGGTCGCCCGCATGTGCGAGCTCACGGGCGCCGACGTTGCTCTGGTCAGGCGCGGCGTCGGCTCGGATCACCGCATCGGCCCCACCTTCCTGTTCCCGGGCCCCGGTTACGGGGGATCCTGTTTCCCGAAGGATGTCAAAGCCTTGATGCGGACGGCCGAGGAGTACGGCTACGACTTTCGGGTCCTGCGAGCGGTGGAGGAGGTCAACCGGGCCCAGAAACGCGTCTTCCTGCACAAGCTGGAGCAGCACTTCGGCCCCGAGCTCGCCGGCCGCACCATCGCGGTCTGGGGGCTGGCCTTCAAGCCGGAGACCGACGACATGCGGGAGTCACCTTCGATCGTTCTCATCGAAGGGCTGCTTGAGCGCGGCGCGAAGGTCCGAGGGCACGATCCGGCGGCGCTGGCCAACGCGCGCCGCATATTTGGCGACCGGATCGTCCTCTGTGAGGGCGATTACGATGCTCTGGAGGGAGCCGACGCGCTGGTCGTGATGACCGACTGGCTGGAGTACCGGAATCCGAACTTCCAGCGCATGCGGGAATTGATGAAAGCCCCTGTCGTGTTCGATGCCCGCAATCTGTACGAGTCGGATAAGATGAGGGAGCTGAAGTTCACGTACTACCCGCTGGGACGGGAGGCTGTAACGTGAGGGTCCTGATAACAGGCGCCGCGGGCTTCCTCGGGTCGCACCTCGCCGATCGCTTTCTGGCCGAGGGGCATGAAGTAGTAGGAATGGACAACTTCATCACCGGGTCACCGGACAACATCAGCCACTTGCTGGGGAACGAAGCCTTCACGTTCCACCGCTACGATGTGACCGAGTTCATCTACGTGGAAGGTGGCCTGGACGGGATCCTTCACTTCGCATCGCCGGCCAGCCCGATCGACTACCTCAAACTGCCCATTCAGACCCTGAAGGTCGGCTCGCTGGGCACCCACAAAGCCCTCGGCCTGGCCAAGGCCAAGGGCGCCCGCTTCCTCATAGCTTCGACCTCGGAGGTCTACGGCGACCCGGCCGTGCATCCGCAGCCGGAGTCGTACTGGGGTAATGTGAACCCGGTAGGTCCGCGGGGCGTGTATGACGAGGCGAAGCGATTCGCCGAGGCGATGACGATGGCCTACCATCGTTATCACGGTGTGGATACCAGAATCGTCCGTATCTTCAACACGTATGGCCCGCGCATGCGGAAGCACGACGGGCGCGTCGTATCGAACTTCATCGTGCAGGCGCTGAGCGGGCAGCCGCTAACCATCTACGGCGATGGCTCTCAGACTCGGTCGTTCTGCTATGTGGACGACTTGATCGAAGGGATCTACAGGCTCTTCAACTCCGATTGCTCGGAGCCCGTGAACATCGGGAATCCCACGGAATACACAATCAAGCAGCTCGCCGAGCTCGTCGTGCAGTTGACCGGCAGCGCGGCCGGAGTGAACTACGAGCTGCTTCCGGAGGACGATCCCAAGGTGCGGCAGCCGGATATCAGCACCGCACGCGAGCTGCTCGGCTGGGAGCCCGCAGTCGATGTACGCGATGGCCTGCAGAAGACGATCGAGTACTTCTCCCGGGTCCTGGGCGACGCTGCTGACGATGCCGACGGACGGGTAGTCGAGTGAAGATCTCTGTGCTGATCCCCATTTACAACGAGCGGGATACGATAGAGGAGGTCGTGGCCCAGGTCCGATCCGTCTCCGTCGACAAGGAGATCATCTGCGTCGATGATTTCTCGTGCGACGGCACACGCGACATACTGGAGCGCTTACTGAAGGAGGGTCAGATCGACCAGCTCGTGCTCCAGGAGAAGAACCAGGGGAAGGGTGCGGCGATCAGGGCCGGCGTTGCGAAGGCCACGGGCGATGCGGCGATCATCCAGGACGCCGATCTGGAATACGACCCCAGAGAGTACGTCAGGCTGCTGGCGCCGATCGAACAAGGGAAGGCCGACGCCGTCTACGGCTCCCGGTTCGCCGGGGGAGGGCCGCATCGCGTCCTCTACTTCTGGCATTACGTGGGCAACAAGGTCCTCACCCTGGTCTCCAATATGGTGACCAACCTGAACCTCACTGACATGGAGACCTGCTATAAGATGTTCCGCCGGCCAGTGTTGGAGAGCCTGGAGATCGAGGAGAACCGCTTCGGGCTGGAGCCGGAGATAACCGCCAAGCTGGCCCTGGGCGGCTGGCGGATCTATGAGGTGGGGATTTCGTACAGCGGCAGGACCTACGCCGAGGGCAAGAAGATCAACTGGAAGGACGGGGTTTCCGCCTTCCGCTGTATCCTCAAGTACGGCCTCTGGCGCCGAATCTTCCGCCGGCGACGCCGGCGCGGTTCGCTTGCCGAGGGGACTGATAACGCCTAGCTTTCCGCTCGATGAATACGGACCAGCTCATTGCCAAGGGCAAAGAATGCCTGGCGCAGAACGACTACGTCGGCGCCATCTCCGCTCTGCGGGAGGCGGCTGACCGCGAGCCGGGTTACGCAGACGTGCGTCACCAGCTGGGCCTCTCGCTAGGCCTGGCCGGCCAGCCCGAAGCGGCGCTCGAAGAGTTCGACCGCGCTCTGGCTCTCAACCCGTCCTACGTGGAAGCCCATCTCAACCGGGCGATCACGCTGAATGATCTGGGCCGATACGAAGAGGCGCGCGAAGCTTTCAGACTCGCGTGGGACAGCGATCACTCCGCCGGCCGGCCGTTCTCCCGCTCGGTGTCGGCGCGCCTTTCCAACTTGCATATGGAGCTGGGCGACCTGTACGCCGACTTGGGCTCCTATGCGGAGGCTGTGGCGCAGTACAAGAGTGCTGCCAATCTGAGACCGGATTTCTTGGATATCCGCACCAAGCTTGCGCGAGCTCTCATGGAGCGAGGAGAGCTCAGAGGCGCGATGGACGAACTGAATAACGTTCTGGCCGAGAACCCCGGCTATATCGAAGCGCGGGTAAGCCTCGGCCTGGTGCACTACAGAGCCGGCCAGTACGACGCGGCGGCTGCAGAATGGCGAGCTTGCCTCAAGCAGGTTCCCGATCATCCCAAGGCCCGAGCTTTCCTCAACATGCCTCGCACCCATGCCGCCGGCGAGGAGGGGACGGGCTGAGACACCCCAGCCATCTTTTTGTAGTTGCTGCCCTGGTCTGCTCGGCGACTGCGGGTTGCGGCGGAGACGTGCGTGACCATTTGCAGCGAGGCGATCGCCTCCTCGGCGCCGGGCGCGATGCGGAAGCGATGGCGGAATATCAGGTCGCCCTCCGCCAGCGGGGCGACGAGCCTGATGTTCTGCTGCGGCTGGCCCACGGTTATGCCCACCAGGGCCGCTTGGACGAGACCAGCGAGTACTACTCGAGGCTGCTCGCCGTCGACTCGTCCTACGCCGACCAGGCGGTCGCCGACTACCTGGCGATGGCGAAGGCGGCGTTGGAGCAGAACGACAGGGCGCGCTTCGCTCGGGCGCTCGAGCAGCTGGAGACGATCCGGCCCGGATCGGTTCCGGAGGAGCTGTCGCTGCCCTTCGCGCGTTACTATTACGAGTTGGGCGAGTTAGAGGCCTCTTTGCCTCACTACCTCTCCGTCTTGGCGGCCGAGCCGGACAGCGTGGAACCGCTGGTCCGCTTCGAGCTGGCCAGCGTCTATTACCAGCTGGACGAGTGCGGCCGGGCGCTCGAACACTATAGGGATTTCCTGGCTACTCGCCCCAGCGGCGAGTCCAGAGGCGATGCCAGGTGGCACGCCGGTCAGTGTGCCTACCAGCTGGCGCAGGAGGACCGGGCGGCGGGCCGGCTGACGGAGGCGCTCGAGGGCTACGAGTACGTGACCTCTCTTCGAGGCGCGCCTCAGGCTTTGTTGGACGATGCTTGGTTCGAGCGCGGCGAGGTTCTTTTTGCGCTGGGTGAGTTCGAGGAAGCGGTGAGATCGTACCAGAGAGTGCTGGACCTCAATCCGAGCCGGACCGGACGACGCGTCCGCATGGCCGAGGACCGGATCCGCACCATCCGTTACAGAAATCCGACGGAAGAAGAGAGGGAAGGGTGAGCCGGGCGGTCCATCTGATCGTGTTTGCGGTGCTGGCATCGGCGATGTTCGGTTGCCCCAAGGACATGCCGCCGAACATGCCTGCCGATGAGTACTATAGGCTCGGGTTGGAGAAGTTCGAGAGGCGCGATTGGCGTGGCTCGATTCAGGCGCTGCAGCGCTTCCTGTTCGAAGATCCGGGACACCAGAAGGTCGACAGCGCCCAGCTGCTCATTGGCGAATCCTACTACAATCAGAAGCAGTACCTGACCGCGGCAGGAGAGTTCTTACGCCTGGCCCAGAACCGCCCCGCCGGCCAGCTTGCCGACGACGCGCGCTACCGGGCCTGTCAGTCCTACTACAATCTCTCGCCGCGCCCCGAGCTCGATCAGGAGTACACCGAGGAAGCGATCGATCAGTGCCGCGCGGTAGCGCTACTCTACCCGGGCAGTCCCTACGCGTCGGAAGCCGCTCTGCGGGTCAAGGAACTCACCGACAAGCTCGCGCGTAAACACTACCTGAACGCTGTTTACTACATCAAGCGACGAGCTTACGATTCGGCGATCGTCTACCTCGAGTACCTGCTGGAGACGTACCGCGGCGCGGCCGTGGAGCCCGAGGCCTTGTTGAAGCTCTACGAGACCTACACGAAGCTCGGATATGTCGACGAGGCCGAGGAGACGCGCGGTCGCCTGCTCAGCGAGTATCCGGACTCGCCGGAGGCCAGCAAGGTCCCGGGTCGCCAGTCCGGCGAGAGTGGGTAGATTCGAGGCACCCGGGCGGCGAGCACAGGATGAAGATCGGTATCTTCGGTGGCACATTCGACCCGCCTCATGTAGGCCATCTGATCGTGGCCGAGGATGCGGCCGCGGGCCTGGAGTTGGATCGGGTGTGTTTCGTCCCGACGGGTGCCCATCCGATCAAGCGAACGAACGTCGAGGCGCCTGGCGAGTTGCGCCTGAAGATGACCGAGGCCGCGACGGCGGAGTGCGAGCTGTTCGTCGTGGACGACCGTGAGATTCGCCGAACCGGCCCCACGTACACGTTCGACACGATCGTCGAGCTGGAAGCGGAGAATCCTGGTGCCGAGCTGTTCTTGCTCGTCGGAGCGGACATCCTCCGCGAGCTTCACCGTTGGCACCGAGTGCAGGAGATAGAGAGCTACGCTCGCTTCGCGGTCTTGTCGCGGGCTGATGCCGGGCCGATGAGCGAACACGCTGTCGATCTGAACCCGGTGAGGGTCGATGTCACACATGTTGCGATCTCCTCGAGCGAGATACGGGAACGGATCAGGACCGGGCGGCCTTACCGCTACCTGGTGCCCGATCCGGTGTACCGGATCATCGTCGAGCATGAATTATATGGCTGTCGCGTCTAAGATGGGCCGGACGATAGAGGGATGATGAAGCAGCTAGTCACCAATTTCCTTGGCACCAAGTTCGAGCGGGATGTTCGCAACATCCAGCCGATCGTGGACGAGATACATCGCCACGAGGAGCGGCTCGCGGATGTCAGCGAAGAAGAGCTGAAAGCACAGACCGAGAAGTTCCGGGACATCTTCCGCGAGCGTACCGAAGCGCTCGAAGATGAGATCTCCCAGCTCAAGGAAACGAAGAAGCGTACCGAAGCGGCGGATGAACGCGAGCGCATGGCCATGCGGATCGGCCAGTTGGAGGGGGAGCTGCAGGAAAGCACGCAGGATGTACTGGACGAACTGCTCCCGGAAGCCTACGCGACGGTGCGCGAAGCCTGCCGGCGCTTGATGGGTCAAGACATCTTTGTGCGCGGCCATGACATGAAATGGGACATGGTGCCTTACGATGTGCAGCTGATCGGCGGCATCGTTTTGCACCAGGGCAAGATCGCCGAGATGGCCACCGGTGAAGGTAAGACGCTGGTCGCCACGATGCCCCTCTATCTGAATGCGCTCCCCGGACGCGGCTCACACCTCGTGACGGTAAACGACTACCTGGCGCGTCGTGACTCGGAGTGGATGGGAACGGTTCTCGAGTACCTGGGCCTCAGCGTCGGCTGCATCGACGGCACCGACCCCAGCACAGCGGAACGGCGAGCAGTCTACGAGTGCGACGTCACTTACGGCACGAACAACGAGTTCGGCTTCGACTATCTCCGCGACAATATGGTGCACCGCCTCGAAGACCGCGTTCAGCGCATGCACAACTACGCGATCATCGACGAGGTGGACTCGGTGCTGATCGACGAGGCGCGCACACCCCTCATCATCAGCGGCCCGGTGGGGCGCGAGGACAACAAGGCCTACGCCGAGTTCAACGCCCAGGTCGCCAACCTGTCGCGAAAACAGGCGCGGCTCGTCAGCGGCCTGCTCGGAGAAGCGGAAGAGCTGCTCAAGCGCTCGGAGGGTGAGGAGGGAGATTCAGAGGCCTGGTACCAGTTGAGCGAGAAGGTGCTACTCGCTCATCGGGGCATGCCGAAGAACAAGAAGCTGGCGAAGCTTTTGCAGGAGCCTGGCGTTCGCAAGGGCATGCAGCGGGTCGAAGCCGACTATATGCGGGAGAAGCGACTCCACGAGCTGGAGGAGGTGCTGCTCTATTCGATGGACGAGAAGGGCCACCAGGTCCACTTGACGGACCAGGGACTCGATGCGCTGTCACCGCAGGACCATGAGGCCTTCATCGTTCCCGATCTCTCGCAGGTCTTTCACGAGATCGAGAAGGACGAGTCGCTGTCGACGGACGAGAAGCGGCAGAAGATCGCGAAGTGCGAAGGCGAGTACGCCAAGAAGTCGGAGAAGATCCACATCATCCACCAGCTGCTCAAGGCGTACACACTCTTCGAGCGCGACGCCGACTACGTCGTCGAGAACGGCCAGGTGATCATCGTCGATGAGTTCACCGGCCGCAAGATGGCCGGCCGGCGCTGGAGCGACGGCCTGCATCAGGCTGTGGAGGCGAAGGAGGCCGTGACCGTGCGCGGCGAGACCCAGACTCTCGCGACGATCACGATCCAGAACTACTTCCGCATGTACGATAAGCTGGCCGGCATGACGGGAACCGCGGAGACCGAGGAAGGCGAGTTCCATCAGATCTACGGTCTCGAGGTGGCGGTCATCCCGACGAACCGACCGGTTCGCCGCATCGACCAGGACGATGTGATCCTCAAGACGAAGCGCGAGAAGTATGCGGCCCTGCTCGACGAGATCGAGCGGATGCATGCCAGGGGCCTGCCCGTCCTCGTCGGTACCACCAGCGTCGATACGTCGGAGACGGTGTCGCGCATGCTGCGGCGCCGGGGCATCAAACACCAGGTGCTCAACGCCAAGTACCACGAGCGTGAGGCGGAGATCGTCACCCTGGCCGGCCGGCCGGGCGCGGTGACGATCGCCACCAATATGGCGGGGCGCGGAACCGACATCAAACTTGGGCCGGGTGTGGTCAAGTGCCGAGTTTGCGCCGTCGATGCGCAGCAACCGGCCTTCGGCCGCGTCCATGAGGAAGCCGATCTCGGATCGGCACAGGCCAAGCGGTTCGCCTGCAACGACGATCCGCCTTGCGGACTCGTCATCCTCGGTACCGAGCGCCACGACTCGCGGCGGATCGACCGGCAGCTGCGTGGCCGCTCGGGACGACAGGGCGATCCGGGCTCGTCGCTGTTCTTCCTCTCGCTGGAAGACGACCTGATGCGCCTGTTCATGGCGGAGCGGCTCGCCAAGATCATGGACCGGCTGGGCGCGGAAGACGGCGAGGTTATCACGCATCCCTGGGTGACCAAGGCGATCGAGCGCGCCCAGGGCCGCGTGGAGCTTCAGAACTTCGACGCCCGCAAACGGCTGCTGGAATACGACGATGTGATGAACCAGCAGCGCGAGGTCATCTACGATCTGCGGCTATTCGCTCTCGAGGGTGGCGAAGATCTCAAGGGCGAGATGCTGGACATGATCCGCAATGCTCTGCTCAGCCGCGTCGACGAATATGTGCCGGCCGACGAACACGAAGAGAAATGGGATCTGGCTGGACTCAAGAACCGGCTGTTGATCGAGTTCTTCGTGCACTGTCCGGAGTTGCCGGACGACAATTCGCTCGACGCAGCGATGGAGTGGGATGGGCGGGAAGCCATTGAGGACTACATCGCCGACAAGGCGCTTGCCACGTTCAAGAAGAAGGTCGAGGAGTTCGGCGAGCATTCGGAGCAAGTGCTCTCCCGCATCTTCCTCTACACTATCGACGAGAAGTGGAAGGATCACCTCTACGATCTCGACCAGCTGAAGGCCGGCATCTACTTCCGGGCCTGGGGGCAGAAGGACCCCTTGGTGGAGTACAAGAAAGAGGCCTACGACATGTTCGTGGACCTGATGGGTGACCTTAGGACTACGCTGGCCGACCGGCTGTTCAAGACCCAGGTGATGCCGCCTCAGCCGATGCGGGCGCCGCAGGTCACCCGGCTCAGCGGTCCCACGCTTGACACGACAGATGAAGGATTCGCGCCGGGCGCTGCCGGGCTCGCCGCGCGCCGGTACGCTCCCACGGGCGTCGCCGCGTCAGCGGAGCCCGTTCCGGCTGGCGGGGTCGCCGAGCCAGCGGGAACACCTGCCCGGCAGCCCGGCCAGCTTCTCACCAATCGTGGCGAGGGAGCGTCGTCGAAGCCGACGAACGTGGGCGACAAAGTCGGCCGCAACGATCCCTGTCCCTGCGGTTCCGGTAACAAGTACAAGAAGTGCCACGGCCGCCCTGGGGCGCCTCCCTTGTAGCGGCAGGGTCGGATAACAACTCGACATCCGACAGCCAACATTCGACAGCCGACGCACGAGTACTGCCCGACGTACGACGCCCGACGTCCGATTCGCGTCGCCCGACTCGCTGTACGATGTCGGGCGTCGGATGTCGGATGCCGGGCGTAGTACGCCGAGCAGTACTCGTGAGTCGCTTGTCGATTGTCGGCTGTTGACTGCCGAGTCTTTTTCTCTGGGTGATATTCTGTTGATGTGCCCGCACATCTTGGGCCGGGATGGACCACAACAGCAGAGAACTCCCGACCATCAAAGAGTGGCCGCCACACGAGCGGCCGCGCGAGCGCTTCCGCGCCCTCGGCCCCACCGCTCTGCGGACGGCCGAGCTGTTGGCCATCCTGGCCTCGAGCGGGACCGGCGGCCGCAGCGCCCTGGAGATCGCCGAGAGCCTCTACGATCGCTTCGGCCGGTCGCTCAGGCGGCTGGGCAACGCTCCGGGAACGCAGCTGATGGCGGTGCCGGGGATTGGCGAGGCACGTGCGGTAGCCATCCAGGCGGCGCTCGAGCTGGGGCGCCGGGCCGCCGAAGAGGTCCGACACGACGACGACCGGGTGGCCACGCCGCGCGATGTCTATCGACGCTTCGAGCTGCGGCTGCGGGACCTGCGACAGGAGGAGTTCCACGTACTGCTCCTCAACACCCAGAACGCCGTGATGCGCGAGGTCATGGTAACCCGAGGCATTCTCGACGCTTCCGTCGTGCACCCCCGCGAGGTGTTCGCCCCGGCGCTATCCGAGGCCGCCGCCGCCGTGATACTGGTCCACAATCACCCCAGCGGCGATCCCACCCCGTCGCCCGCCGATCGGGAGGTCACTCGCCAGCTGGTGGAGGCCGGTCGCCTGCTCGGGATACCCGTCCGCGACCACGTGATCGTCGGGAACGGCCGGTTCGCCAGCTTCCTCGACCTGGGCTACATCTCACGCCCTGACCGCTGAGACGGTCGCAGAGAACGGGCGGCGGCAGGCGGATAGCCCCATCGCCCGACCCGCGTAACTTGCGGTCGGACATAAATCTAGCGATTCTAAGATTGCGAGCCTTGCAAGAGGCAGAAGCGGCTCCCCGCCTTGCGTGTAGGAGTGATGGGTGGGGTGTGCCCTTCATCACGGGTTCACCCTCCGTACGTCTCAGGAAGCGACTCTCTATGGCGTCCGACCGCAACACAGACACCAGGTTGGTCGAGCGGCCCGGTACCGCTGACTCGCCGTCCGGCGACGGCGCTCTCCTGTCCCTGCCGTCCGACTTCGTCGACGCCATCGCCGAGACGCGCGAGCGTCTCGACCTCGACCTGCTGGCTCGAGCCTTCGAGTACAGTCAGCGTGCGCATCGAGGCCAGAAGCGCAAATCGGGCGAAGATTACATCACACACTGTGTCGAGGTCGGCAAAATACTGGCCGACCTCTACCTCGACACCGCGTCGATCTGCGCGGCGTTTCTCCACGACGTCGTCGAAGATACCGAGGTCCCGATCGAGGAGATCCGGGAGGCGTTTGGGGACGAGATCGCCACGATCGTCGACGGGCTGACCAAGATCGGCCGCGTCGAGTTCAGCTCGAGCACCGAGCAGCAGGCTGAGAACTTCCGCAAACTCCTCATCTCGATGGCGCGCGATGCCCGCGTAATCATCATCAAGTTGGCCGACCGGCTCCACAACATGCGGACACTGGAGGCCCTGCCAGCCGGTAAGCGGCGCCGCATCGCTCTGGAGACCCGCGATATCTACGCGCCGCTGGCCCACAGACTCGGGATGGCGATGGTCAAGTGGGAAATGGAGGACCTGGCCTTCAAGTACATCGAGGGTCCGTCCTACAAGCAGCTGGCCAAGAAGGTCCAGGAACGCCGGAAGCAGCGGGAGGAGTGGGTACGGCAGCTAGCGGAGCCGCTGGCCGAGGAGCTGGAGAAAGCCGGCATCCGCTGCGAGGTGATGGGGCGGCCGAAGCATCTGTGGTCGATTCACAACAAGATGCGGAAGCGGGGGAAGCCGTACGACGAGATATATGACCTGATGGCGATCAGGGTGCTGACCGAGAGCATCAAGGACTGCTATCACGCTCTCGGCGCCATACACAACAAGTGGACGCCTCTCACGGAGCGCTTCCACGATTACATCGCAACCCCCAAGTCGAACATGTACCGGTCCCTGCATACGACCATCTTTGGACCGGGCGGCCGGCTGTACGAGATCCAGATTCGCACTCACGATATGCACAGAACGGCCGAGTACGGGATCGCCGCGCACTGGCGTTACAAGGAAGGCCACAAGGGAGCGCCGGACGAAGTTGAAGAGAAGCTGGCCTGGTTCCGGCAGGTCCTCGAGTGGCAGCAGGAGACGAGTGAGCCGGAGGAGTTCCTCGAGTTCCTGCGCATCGACCTGTACCAGGACGAGATCTTCGTCTTCACGCCAGCCGGCGATGTCAAGCAGCTACCAAAGGGTGCTACGCCCATAGATTTTGCTTTCGCCGTGCATACGGAAGTCGGACACCACTGCGCCGGCGCACGCGTGAACGGGCGCATAGCTCCACTAACCCGCGAACTGAAGAGCGGGGACACGGTGGAGATAATCACTAACGCGAAGCAGACCCCGTCACCCGACTGGCTGAACTTCGTCGGTACGGCGCGCGCCCGTAACAAGATCCGCCAGTGGATCCGGCAGGAGGAGCAGACGTCCGCCGTTCAGATCGGCAAGGAGTTTCTGGAGCGCGAGCTGCGCAAGCGGCGGAAGAAGGCGTCGGAGGCCGAGCTGGAGGAGGCGGGATCGAAGTCCGGTTACTCTAACGTGGAGAGCCTCTACGCGGCACTGGGTCGCGGCGACGTCGCGCTCTCCCATATCCTCCGGGACCTCTGGCCGGACCAGCAGGTGCCTGCGGTCCCCGAGAAGCCGGGTCGGATCGGCCGTCTGGTGACGCAGATACGCGGCGGCCCCCGCGGCGTGAAGATCCAGGGCATCGACAACGTGATGGTTCGCTATTCACAGTGTTGCCAGCCGGTTCCAGGGGACGATGTGATCGGCTATATCACGGCGGGGCGCGGGATATCGATCCACCGTACCGACTGCCCGAACATCCTGACATTCAGCCAGTTTCCCGAGCGGCGGATAGAGATCGACTGGCGCACGGACAAGGCGCAGCTCTACTTCGTGCGGCTCGTCATCGAGGGTACCGATCGACGAGGCTTGCTCTCGGATATCGCGCGGGCGATCAGCAACACAGGCACCAATATCCAGAGCGCCGAGACCGAAGCGGTTGAAGGCGGCATGAAAGGCGAGTTCGTGGTGGAGATCGAGAGCCTCACCCATCTCACCAAGGTCATAAAATCGATGCGCAAAGTGAAAGGCGTCGTCAGCGTGGAGCGGCGCGATCAGCTCAGCGAGTCCGATGCGCAGACGGAGGGGGCGGAGTAGTGGCGGCCTACTGGCTGCTGAAGAGCGAGCCGAACGACTACTCCTACGACGACCTGGAGCGGGAGGGGCAGGCGGTTTGGGATGGCGTCAAGAATCCATTGGCCCTCAAGCACATGCGGCAGGTGCAACCGGGCGATCGGGTGCTCTTTTACCATACGGGTAAGGAGAAAGCGATCGTCGGTATCGCCCGGGTGGAGACTGCCGCCTATCCAGATCCCGAGGTGGATGATGAGCGCCGCGTCGTCTTCGAGGTGAGCCCGTTGGACCGGCTCGCCAGACCGGTGACGCTCTCCCAGGTCAAGAAGAGCGAGGGATTCGCAGATTGGGAATTGGTGCGCATGCCTCGCCTTTCGGTGATGCCGGTTTCCAGCGGAATCTGGGAGCGGATACTGGAGCTCTCTCGACCGTGATACGGGAGGTCCCCGCAAGGCTGCGTGTACGTCGAGCACATCCCTAACGAACGATGGCAACGAGCGAGTACGAAGAGGAAGGTCGCCTGGTAGCGCGAGCTACCGAGCTGACGCAGCTCGATCGCGCACTGCGCGATGTCCGCGTCGACCAGGGTGGGCGTGGTCGGCTCGTCATCCTGACCGGGCCGACGGGCGTAGGCAAGACGGTCCTTGCAGAGGCTTTCCTGCGACGGGTCCGGGTGGCGAATCCCGAGGCGATAATGCTCTCGGCTCGCTGCGTCGAGGGACAGACCGCGTTTCTCCCCTACGGGCCGTTCAGGGACCTGCTGGCCGAATTGATCGGCAAGGCCGCCGCACCAGGCCTGGCGGCCATCGTGCGACGGGAGGTGCCCGGCTGGATGCCAGGTGCGGCCCCCTCGCCGGGCCGCAACGCGCTGTTCGACCAGTTCGTCGCCCTCTGTCGCGCCATCGCTCGCCAGCGCGTTCTGGTCCTCTTCATCGACGACCTGCAGTGGAGCGACCGCTCCTCGCTCGACCTGTTGGCTCGCATCGGCAGCGCGCTGGGCACGCTGCCCGTCCTCGTTATGACGACCTATGGGCAGGTCGACTCGAAACACGCCATCTCCATCAAACCGCTCCGGCACCGGGTGGGCCCGAACGCGGTCGAGCTCGGGATCCGTGAGCTGGATAATGGTCCGATCCTCCAGATGGCCGAGGACCTCCTGGACGGCTCCTTCGGCGACGAGCTCGGCAGGTGGCTGGTCGCCGCCGCTCAGGGGGTTCCGTTGCGGGCGGAACAGTGCCTGCGCTGGCTGTTGGAACGCGACATCCTCCGCAAGCGCCTCTTCAAGTACTCCGTTCGCGAGAGCGAGCTTCCCGATCCAGAGACCAAGACGGAAAGCGTTATCGCTGGCCGGCTCGATTCGCTGGAGCCCAACCTCCGCTGGACTCTCGAGGCCGCCGCACTCTGCGGCTCTGTCGTGGACTCCACCGTGGTGACCCGGCAGGTGGGGAAGAAGCAGGACGAGGTGCTGGCGCAACTCGAGGCAGCTGAGGATCACGGTATCCTCAAAGGCATCGGCCGGCGACGCTGGTCGACGGGAATCCAGTCGGTGCGCTATAGGTTCCGACACCCGCTGGTGCGCCGCATCATATCGAGCCGGGTCTCCGGAAAGCGCCGCGCCCACCTCCTCAGCCGTGCCGCCGAGACGCTCGAGAAGCTGGCGAGTGGTGGTGCGAAAGAGATCGCCGATGAGATCGCCACCCTCTACCTGACCACCGAGTCGCGGGCCAAGAACCTCGAGTGGTCGCTCAAGGCGGCTGACCTGGCCGAACGTCTGTATGCGCTCTACGAGGTAGACGAATACCTGCGAACCGCCGCGCGAATCACGGAAGACGAGAATCAGAAGCTGGGTATCCAGTACCGGCTAGCCAGAATCTACGCGGCGACGGACCGTGAGCCGGAAGCGGAAGCGCTGCTGCAATCGGTCGCCGAGCGCGCCGGCGAGTTGGGAGACGTCGCTATCGAGGCGGGCTCCTCCGTCATGCTCGGCTGGCTCCAGCTGGAGCGGGGCGTTCCGCCTCTGGAGGTCTCGGCCCTCGCCGGCCACTTGGTCGACAAGACGCGAAAGGCCGAGATGGCCGAAGAGCTGGTGATGGCCCTCGATCTGTCTTGCGTGGTCGCCGAGCGGGTCGGTCGAGCGGAAGAAGCGCTGCTGATGGCCGAAGAAGCGCTCTACGTAGCAGAGCAGAGCGGGAACGCCGAGACCGTCGCCCAGGCGGCGTACCGGATGGCACGAGTCCATGTGTCTTGGGGCGACCCGGAGGAGGGGCGCTCGCTGGCGCACAGGGCCCTCGAGGTTTTCGGGCAGGTGGATGAACTGGGCGGCGTTGCCGTCTGCCACGACCTGCTGGGCTTGGCCAACTTCCGGGCCGGCGACTGGGACGGTGCGCTGCACCATTGGGAATCGGCGCTGGAGAGCATGGAAGTCGCCGGCGTGACCGACCAGAAGATCGCCATGCAGGCGAACATCGCCGATCTGCTGACCTTGCGCGGTGAGTTCGATCGGGCGCTG
>JBDHHZ010000004.1:0-30429 GCA_039589115.1 Gemmatimonadota bacterium
TGCTCCGCGTGCAGCAGGGCTTCTAAGGTCGGATTAGGAGCAAGAGTAGGAGAGGAGTAAAAGAAAGAGCAGGAGTAGGAAGGTTCTACTCCTGCTCTTTCTCTTGCTCCAACAAAACGTCCCTACTCTTACTCCTACTCTTCTCCTCCTCCCACTCCTACTCCCACTCCTACTCGGCCTTACATTGCCTCGCAGACCGGCCGCCGGCTGGACCAGACGACCGCGTGCGCGGTATCCCGCTGCCCGACGAGCTCGTACCAGGAGGTCGCGTCACCGGAGGCCTGAAGCAGCCACTCGTCCGCCGCGCCGCCGACCAGATCGACTGCGTCGAGCCAGCGTAACGCCCGCTTCTGTCCCCGGCCGTACCAATCGGCGTCGAAGTAGACCGTGAAGTATCCCCGTGCCGGGGCGTAGTCGGTCACGAGAAAGACCGTTCCGGCCGAGTCGCGCGGCGCGCCCGGTCCGAGCGAGTCGCTGATCATGAAGGTCGCGGCGAAGCCTCGCGCTCCCGTTCCCACCCGGACGGCACGTAGATCGGCGGGCGGCTGAATCCGCCATGTACCCGCGATCCCGTGCTCCTGCACACCTCGCCGCGCCAGCACCTGGGAGAGCGAAAGCATGTCGGACCGGTAGGCCGGCGACGCCAGGCTATCGATCCCGCTTCGCGCGCCCGGCGTCCAGGCCAGGAACTCGCTCAGCGTGTCGGCGAGCGGTCGCAGTTCCACCCGCCCTTCAGCGCGCAGCTCGAGGCACAGCCCGGAGCCATCCACGGCGGGCGCACCGACGTAGAACGTCCCGACGCGTGCCGGGCCCCGGAACAGCGTGTACGGTTGGTCGGCCTGATAGTAGCGAGCGAGGAACTCGGAGACGAACTCGTCGGCCCGCTCGGCGCGGCGCGGGCCCACCTGCCGCAGGTCCCCGCTGAGCAGCTCGGCCACGGGCTCGATGACCGCCGAACCGACAGCGTCGATCCTCCGCACATGAAACAGGACGGGGCCCACGGGCATGGCTAGCGGGGGCGTCTCGGCGGCCGTGTCGGAGGCGGCCCCCGCCGTGTCAGGCATTTCCACCGCCGGCTCACGCAACTCGACGGAGATACCGCCCCACTCCACATCGCAACCCGCCAGCAGCAGCAAGGCGAGCGCAGCGGGGGCTGACCGTTGTAGAAGGGTGCCGGAAGGCCTATTCATAGACGCAATCATGATTAGCGAAAGTAGAGCTAGCGCACGATCCGATCAACAGAGCAGCGAGGCCTCGATCTGGCGGCGGCTGCTGGAAGCGGGCTCCGAGCTGGGCGGCGGCTGGCACGCCGTGCACGCTGGCCCGCAATTCGAGCCGCCAGCCGAGCCGACGGCCATCGGCGAAGCCGAGATCGTCGAAGGCGACGGGTCGTTCCGTACTTCGGACGTGGGCCCGGCCGGCGCGTCCCGTTTCGAGTTCTTCCTCGACGGCATCGAGCATACCCGAGTCTGCGGCTACCTCGGCACCGTCCCCATCGTGCACGGCTACGTGGCGGCGGTGATCCGTCAACGCAGTGATCGGTCCTTCAGCACCTGGGACGTCGTCGAGGAAGAGGTGCTCGCCTTCCCACACGAGCTGCTGCCTCCGGACCGCTTCCTGGATCTCGGGCTTCCAGAGCGGGCGCTGCTCGACAGCGAAGGCGACCCCGCCGGCCCGCACCCCATTCGCCTGGCGGAGAACGGCCGCCTGGCGGTCAAGCTGCACAGGGCACTCCTGGAACGGCGTCTGGCACGGGGCTGGGCGGCGGACCTACCGGGCACGGGTTGGCTGCTGGTAGACGGCGGTCTGGCCATCGACCCCAGCCTGATGAAGTCGGGCCGCGCCATCGGCCTGGTCAAGAGCCACCGCACCCAGTTCCTCGCGCCGGAGGCGATGGCGGCCGTCCTACAGATGAGTGGCGGCCGCCGCTCATCTGTCTTCAAGCCGGTCAGGCCGCAGGTAGGCGAAGTGTACAGCTGGTACCTGCGGCTGCGCTCTCCGGTCGACCACGACATCTACTGGGCGCTGGCCCGGATCGAGGGCCGCGCCGAGGCGGACACTCTCGAGTTGGCGGACGAGGTGAGCCGCTGGCTTACAGCCGAGACGGCCCCACTCGCTCTTCCCGATCCGCGCTGGCACGTGCTCCTCTATCCGATCCGCGACTGCGAGCAGTACCTGCGCGCTCGCATGCCCACCCTGGTGATCTCATGACGCCGCAGGGCTGCGCTCGAGTCGCGTTCACGGCAGGGAAACGGCGCGGGCCGGCGCCGAAGGCCCCGCGGCGCCCGGGGCCACGCCGCCCCGACGACCGGGCACCACCGGCCAAACCTCCCCACCCCCGCAGACAGCCCCACCCACACCACACGCCGACGCCCAACAGGCGCGGCCAGTGACGATGTCCGGCTCTGCGCCCCCGGGCACGGTGGTGATCGAGCATCCCGACTGCGCCCACCACGACACGGGCCCGGGGCACCCCGAGAGGGTCGCGAGGCTTGTCGCGCTTCAGTCGGCGTTGGACACAGCGGCTCCGGCGCTCGAGGGCCGCGTCGTCCGGGCCAAAGGCGCGCACGCGACGGAGGATCACCTTTTGCTCGTGCACCCGAGGCAGCACGTCGGGCACATCAGCGAAGCGGTACATCGCGCCGCCGAGCTCGACGGCGTCCTCCACATCGACGCCGACACTGCCGTCTCTCCGGGCTCCTGGAACGCGGCGCTGGCCGCGGCCGGCACGGTACTCACCGCTGTGGACGCGCTGGTCGAGGGCTCCGCCCGAAACGCCTTCTGCCTGGCGCGGCCGCCAGGCCATCACGCCACGGCGGACCGGGCCATGGGCTTCTGCCTGTTCAACAACGTGGCGATCGGCGCACGGTACGCGCAGAGCTCGGGACTGCAGCGGGCGCTCATCGTCGACTGGGACGTCCACCACGGGAACGGGACCGAGGCGATCTTCTACGAGGACCCCGACGTCTTCTACCTGTCGATGCACCAGTGGCCACATTACCCAGGGACGGGCTACACAGCGCACCGCGGCCACGGCTCCGGGGCCGGCGCCACCCTCAACCTTCCGGTCCCGCCCGGCCTCCCAGCTCAGCAATACGTCGATGAGCTGCTGGGCGGCCTCGATGCGGCCGTCTCGGAGTTCAGCCCCGACATCGTCTTCATCTCGGCCGGCTTCGACGCGGCCGACGGCGACCCGCTCGCCGGCCTCACGCTAAGGCCCGGCGACTACCATGCGCTTACCCGGCGGCTGATGGAGATCGCCGACTCACACTGCGACGGCCGCCTGATCTCCGTGCTGGAAGGGGGCTACGACCTCGACCTGCTCGCCGACTGCGGCATCGCCCACGTCAAGGCGCTGGCCGGGGTCGATTATAGCCGGCTCGGTTGACCCCTTTCTGACCCCCGTCTATACTTTCGCGCATGTCTCCTGGCGACGACCGGGACACCGCGCCACCAGCCGTCTCGCCGCTGGCCCCGGAACGCGGGCCCTCGATTATCGATCTCTTGCGACTGAGCCGCTCTAGGGGCTTCTCTCCCGGCGACCAGGTCCTCTACCGCCAGATCGCAAAGCTGACAGGCTTGTCCGAAAGCGAGTCTACCCAGTCGCTGGTCGATGTCCCTTGTGGCCGCGGTGCCGTGGCCAATTTCTTCGCGAAGCACTACCCGGCAGATGTCGCCGGCGTGGACCCGGACCCGGGAGCGGTTGAAGTGGCGGAGCAGCGCGCCCGGGATGTGGGCGTCGCTTCGAAGGTCCATTACCAGAGCGCGCCGGTCGATGATCTCCCGTATCAAGACGGGGTCTTCGACCTCACAATCGGCGAGCTGGGCCTGGCGGGCTCGGCCGACCCGTTCAAGGCGGTTGCGGAGCTCGGTCGAGTGACCCGGCCGTCCGGAAGCGTGGCGCTGATCGGCCTCATCTGGACGGGTCATGTGGGCGACGAACGGCGCGAGGTCCTGGTCCAGCACCTGGGCGCTCCGCCCTTGATGCTCGTCGAGTGGAAGCAGGCGCTGCGGGAGGCGAATGTGGAAGACCTGCACGTGGAGGATTGGTCGGACCAGGCCTTTCCCTTCCTCGTTCGCGGTCGCACATTCACACGCCTGGCCGAGCTGTCCACGCTGGCCGACAAGTTGTCTATACTGAGGCGCGCTTGGGCGCGCTGGGGCTGGCGTGGTTTGAAGGGCGCCTTGAAGCGCGAGTACGAGATTCGCAAGCTGCTCGGCCCGGAGCGGACCATCGGCGTGACTCTCATCGTGGGCTCGAAAGTGACCGGCGGCGCCGCCGTGCGCGACGACTAGGACGGACTATTTCCATGGCTCATACAGCGCAAAGAGCGTACATCGAACCGGAACGGCTGCGCGCCATGCAGACGGCGCTGCGCGAGCGCGGTATGGATGGCTGGCTGCTATACGACTATCACGCCACCAACCCGATCGCCGGCCGCGTACTGGGTCTGCCCAACCCGCTCAGCCGGCGCTACTTCGTCTTGATACCCGTCGAAGGCAAACCGGTCGCCGTCGCGCACACGCTGGAGCTGCCACCCTGGAGCGATTGGCAGGGCGCCGTGCGCGTCTACTTCCGCTGGCAGGAGCTGGAAAAGACGCTGGCGGAACTGCTGGCGCCAGGACAGCGGATCGCCGTCGAGTACTCGGAGGACGACAGGATCCCGCAGCTCGATCGAGTACCGGCCGGGGTCCTCGACCTGATCAAGCGTTCGGGCGTGAACCTGGTGGAGTCGAGCGAGCTCGTCACGCTCTTCGCGGCCGGATGGACGGAAGCCGAACTGGTGAGTCACCGGGTGGCGTCGACCGCCATCGCGAACATAGCGGCCCGCGCCTTCAAGCAGGCCGCCGAGTCGGTGCGTTCCGGCGGCGGCCTGAGCGAATGGGGTCTCAAGGAGTCTATTCTAGAGGCGATGGAGGGCGCCGGGCTGGTGGAAGGCGATACGATAGTCGGCGTCGGCGCCAACGCCGCCGACGGCCACTACGAGCCGACACCACAGGGCGCCGTGCCGATCGTGGCGGACCGCGTTCTGCTCATCGACCTCTGGGCGCGTGAGCCCGGTTCGGTCTTCGCCGACCAGACGTGGATGGGCTTCATGGGAACGGAAATCCCGGATCGCGTCCAGGAGGTATGGCGAGCCGTTCACGGCGCCCGTACCGCTGCAGTGAAGTGGGCGGAGGACCACTTCGGCAGCCCCGACACGCCGTTGCGTGGCTGCGACGTGGACGCGGCGAGCCGTGCTGTGATCGAGCAGGCGGGCTTCGGCGATTGCTTCAACCATCGCACCGGCCACTCGATAGACAACGAGGTGCACGGGCTTGGGCCCAACATCGATGGCGTCGAGACGTCGGACGAGCGCATCCTGCTCCCGGGCATCGGCTTCTCGGTCGAGCCCGGCGTCTACATGGCCGACGAGTTCCTCGGGGTCCGCTCGGAGATCAACGTCTACCTCGGGCCGAACGGGCCGGAGGTGACGACGCCCAAACCGCAGACCGACATCTATCCGCTGCTGAGGGAGGGATGGGAGAGCTCGAGCAACCTGTAGCCGCGGCCGAAGGGGTCTCGGAGAAGGGGGAGGCGGCCGAGCCGCTAGGCCTTCTGCTCCACGGCGTGTTGCGCGCTCGCGGCGCCGAACGAGCGCTGGCCAAGCTGACCGCCGCACCAGGCGACGAGCTGGTCGAGCATCGCGGGCTCGCCGCTCTCGTAGCTTCCGTGCCCTATCGCCTGCCCGAGTGGAACACCGAGCTCATCCAGAAGCACAGCAGCGCCATCGAGAGGGCGATGCGCCGGACGACCATCGTGCCCGCTCCCTACGGCATCGTCTTCAAAGGCCGCCAGCAGGTTGCCGACTTCCTCGACGACCAGGCCGTCGCTCTCGACGAAGCTCTCTCGTTCCTCGATGGCGCCTTCGAGATGCGGCTCCACGTCCAGACATCCGGCCGGCGTCACGATGTCAGCGAGGGCGACCTGGCCGACAAGGCGGCGAGCTTCTACACGGCGCTGCGTAGGCGATCGCGCGCCGCGTTCACTCTGCCGGCGACCGGCAGGCGCATCCTCTCCGCCGCCTTCCTGGTCAGTCGAGCCGAGTGGGTCAGCTTCGTCGAGTACACCGACGAGATAGACGCCGACCATCCGGAGTTTCAGTTCGATCTTACCGGCCCCTGGCCGCCGTACGATTTTGTGAGAATGGCGTTCTTCCCTCGAGAGAGACCGAGCGAGTAGAAACGCGACTTCCCCCACGACACTCAGCGCCATGAGACTCGACTACGAGGTAGCCACCCTCCGCACCAAGCATCGCTTCAACATCGCGCGGGGCGGTCACGGGGAGGAGTACGCAGTATGGGTCCGCCTCACCGACGACGACGGCATCACCGGCTGGGGTGAAGCGAATCCCGTCCAATACTACGGCGAGACGCCGGAATCGGTGTGCGCGGCCTTCGAGGCTTACCGCGGCGTCCTCGAGTCGGCCGAGAACCCGTTCGCGGTGCAGGAGATCGAGGCCGCCTGCGCCGACGACCTGGGAGGGAACGACTCCGCCCGCGCCGCCATCGGCGCGGCGCTCTACGACCTGATTGGAAAGCGCCTGGGTCTACCCGTGCACACGCTGCTGGGACTCGATCCAAGTCGCGCGCCGGTCACCAGCTTCACGATCGGGATCGACGAGCCGGAAGTCGTCCGCCAGAAGGTACGCGAAGCCACCGAGTATCCGATTCTGAAGGTCAAAGTCGGTACCGACCAGGACGAGGAGATCCTGTCGGTCGTCCGTGAAGAGGCACCCAATGTTAAGCTGCGCGTCGACGCAAACACGGCCTGGTACCCCAAGCAGGCGGTGGCGCGGATCAAACAGCTCGAGCGCTTCGACCTGGAGTTCATCGAGCAGCCTGTGGCGGCTCACGATATCGACGGCCTCCGTTTCGTGCGCGAGCGCTCGCCGCTGCCTATCATCGCGGACGAGTCATCCCTGAAGTCCACCGACATCCCGCGCCTGGCCGGCGCCGTCGACGGCATCAACATCAAGCTCGCCAAGTGCGGGGGCCTGACGGAAGCCCTGCGGATGATCCACACAGCGCGCTCCCACAACATGTCGATCATGCTCGGCTGCATGGTCGGGACGTCGCTGGGCATGGCGGCCGCCGCCCAGCTTGCCCCGCTGGTCGACTACTGCGATCTGGACGGCGCGGCCTTGCTGGCCGAGGATCCCTTCGCGGGATTCAGCATCGCTCGCGGCCGCATCCATCTGAGCGCCGAGCCCGGACTGGGCGTCAGCCGCCGGTGACGTCGTCATCCCGACCCTTCGCCACCTCACTGCTGGCGCTTGCCACATGCCTTTCCCCGCACACTGACGCCATCGCCCAGATCGGAGCGGGGGCGGCGGTCGGGCAGTTCTACCTGGTCGAGCCACCATCCGCTGCGACGCGCTACTTCGACGCCGTACGAATCGAGCGCGTGGCGCCTCACGCCATGGTGATGCCCGCACCCTTCGAGCCGATACGGCTCGGCCCGCAGTTGCAGGCACTGACCGGCCAGATACTCGAGGTCCCGGACCGCCAGCGGATCTACTTCACAGCCGTGGATGGCGGCGGCGCGATACGCGTGTTCGAGATCGACCTGATGAGGCGCGAGGCCCGGCAGATCGCGCCACCAGCCAGCTCTGTGCCGCCCTACGCGGCCCGTATGCTGACGGCGCCCGATGCATCGAAACTCTACATCCAGTGGTTCCGCTACGGATCCGCGATCGATACCGATATCTACGATGGTCAGTCGTTGCGCTGGATCGGCAGCACGCGCGACTTCAGGCCGGACGAGCGGGCGGCCGGATTCGAGCACCGCGCGCCGTACATGTGGACCCTCGACACGGCGAACCGGCCGGTTTTGGTCGACACGAGCCGTGACGCTGTGGTACGAGTCTTCGACTACCAACGAGTCTTCGGGCCGGTGCTGGGCGTTGTGGGCGATATCTGGCGTGACCTGATCCTGGTCCGGCTCGACGCTGGGCACGATCGTTATCACGTGGTCGACGCCCTATCCGGCGAGGTGGGCCCCCCGTTGGATCTGGACGGCTACCGTCTCGCCCTGCCGCGCCTGGTGATGGATGGACGCCTCCTAGCGCTGATCGATGTGGAGCGGCGGCCGCCGGGTCGCAGCCGCTGGGCGGAGACAGCGATCGCCACGGGGGTCGGCGTGCTCTACGATCTGCGCGACGGCCGGCAGCTGGAGGAGTTCCGGTTCTTCGCGCCTCACGAATTGCCGGTCTCTGCGGTGGGCACCACTGCCGACCAGACGCTCCCGGGACGTCTTTGGATCCACGTGCCCAGTGATGACGCGCGCTTCGATCTCGATCTGCCCGCGTGCGGTCAGCGGACCCGAAACGGTGGGGAGCTGGATGCGGTGATCGAGGCGCGTTGGGACCCGAGCGGCGAGTCGCACAGGTACGCCTACCGGGCACGCGTGGCGCCGTCCAGCCAGGCCGCCGCTGGTGCGATAGCGGTACGAGCGGGTCGCGAGACCGACCGGACCGGAGTGCCGGACGGCTGGGGCGTCGACCTGATCGAACGGGATCGCTGGGTGCGCTGGACGAACGGGCTGGGGCCGTCGACCGAGGATGTCGCGCCGGGCACAGCGCTAGCCGGCTTCGTGGTCGAGGCACACTCGGACACTCGGCCGGGGATCGCCGAGTACCGCATCCAGGCGGCCATCGGGCTGCCGCGCGGCTGCGAATCCGAAGACCGGTTCCTCGAAAACAGCCTCGGCGGCCACACCATCGCTCCAGAGCGTGTGGATACCGATGACCCGCACGAGTTGGCTGAGCGCCTGCAGGAGCTCGTGCAACGCGCCTGTGAGATCGGCTGGGTGGAGCAAGGCAGCTGCGGGAGCCTCGAGTCGGCGGCCGCCGCGGTCGAGTCGGCGAGTACCGGCCGGGCCGGCGCCGTCGAGCGCTTCATGCAGGAGCTGGCGGCCGCGCGCACGGAAACGAACGGCGCCGTTCTGCTCCGGGATGCCGCGGCGGCCGTGAGAGAAGCTATCGAGCCGCCCCAGTGACTGTTTACGCACGTGTGGCGGTCCCCCGACCGCTCTACCGGACGTTCCTCTACCGGGTACCCGATAGCCTGGCGGCAGAGATCGCGCCGGGCAGCCGCGTGGTAGTGCCGTTCGGTCGCAGCCAGCTCACCGGATGGGTGGACGAGCTGGTGAGCGAGCCGAGTGACCTGCCGGCTTCCGTTCGCGATCTTCTCGACGTCCCCGACACGGAGCCGGCATTCGACGCCGAACTTCTGGACATCTGTCGCTGGGTCGCCCGCTATTACGTGGCCCCCCTGGGACTCACCCTGCGGGCGGCGCTCCCGGCAGCGCTCACAGCCGAGTCGGCGGATCGCTTGGTGCTGTGCGAGGGCGCCGACGTGAGCGAAGCGAGCCCATCGGAGCGCGCCCTGCTCGACCACCTGGCCAGGCGCGCCGGGCCGGTGAAGCTGAGCAGTGTACGCAAGGCGCTGGGACCGGGCCCCTGGACCAGGGCCGCCAGAAAGCTGGCCGACCGCGGCGCTCTCGAGATCGAGCACCAGGCGCCCGAGGTCACGCCACCCCAGCGTACACGTCAGGTCGTTTCGCTTACGCGCGAGATCGAGAGCCTTCAGGAGCGAGACAGCCTGTTCAGCCGGGCGCGTCGCCAGCGGGAACTGTTCGAGTACCTGGAGACGGTGGGCGGCCGTGCGGAAGTCGCTCACCTTACCGAGCATCTCGGCATCAGTCGCTCGGTCGTACAGGGCCTGGCCGGAAAGGGCGTCGCTGCGATCGAGACGGAGGAAGCCAGCAAAGTCCCATTCGCTGATCTGCCCGTCTCGACAGAGCCGACGCCGACACCTACCGACGCGCAGGGCTCGGTCATCCGGACCGTCCTGGCGTCAGCCGGGTCACAGCCGCCCGGAGTCTTCGTACTCAAAGGCGTCACCGGCTCGGGCAAGACGCTCGTCTACATCGAGGTGTTGCGTGAATTGGTTTCCCGTCGCGGCCAGGGCGCCATCCTTCTGGTCCCCGAGATTTCTCTCACGCCGCAAACGCTCAGTCGCTTCCGCGGCGCGTTCGGCGACGATGTGGCCCTGCTCCATTCGGCGCTCAGCGACGGCGAACGCTACGCCGCCTGGCTGGCGATCCGCCGACGTGAGAAGCGCATCGTGATCGGCGCCCGCTCGGCGGTGTTCGCGCCGGTCCCCGACCTGGGCGCGATCATCATCGACGAGGAACACGAGAGCTCCTACAAGCAGAACGACCCAGCGCCGCGCTATCACACGCGCGAGGTTGCCGTCGTCAGGGCACGCCGTTCCGGTGCGCTCTGTCTGTTCGGGTCGGCCACGCCGTCGCTGGAAGCCTGGTCGCTCGCAACGTCGGGGATCTGGGCGATGCTCGAGCTACCCGAGCGGATCGGCGCCCGGCCACTCCCCTCGGTCCAGGTGATCGATTTGCGGGAGGAGCGCGAACGGCGGAAAGCTGCCGCCGGCGCCCGGCCCACCGGTCCGCTCGTGCTCTCCGAACCTCTGCAGGTCGCTCTCAAAGACCGCCTCGTCCGCGGCGAGCAGACGATCCTCCTGCTCAACCGGCGCGGATATGCCAATTTCACCCAGTGCCGCGATTGCGGCGTCGTGCGAACCTGCCCGAGCTGCAACGTGTCGCTCACCCAGCACAGGCGACCACCGCGCCTTGTCTGTCACTACTGCAATCATCAGGAACCCGTGCCGGAATCCTGCCCGGACTGTGCGTCCACCAACTTGAGCCACCGCGGCGTTGGGACGGAGCAGGTGGAGCGTGTACTGGGCGAAACCTTCCCCGAGGCCCGAATCGCACGGATGGATGTGGATACCACGAGCGGCAAGTGGTCTCATCACGAGATCCTGGGCAGGGTGGAACGGCGCGAGGTGGACGTTCTGCTGGGCACTCAGATGATCGCCAAGGGGCTGGACTACCCCAACGTCACCTTGGTCGGCGTGATCAACGCCGACGTAGGCCTGGGTCTCCCTGACTTCCGGGCCAGCGAGCGAACTTTCCAGCTCCTCACCCAAGTTGCCGGCCGCGCCGGGCGCGGGCCCGCCGGCGGCCACGTCTTCATCCAGACAGCGTTACCCGGCAACTATGCCATCGGCTTCGCCATCGATCACGACTTCGATGGCTTCGCCGAGCGAGAGGTTGAAGAGCGCGCCGGACCCAGGTACCCGCCCCACACCCGTCTGGCAAAGATCGTCTTCTCTGGACCCAACGAGCCCGGCGTACAGGAGACCGCTGAAGGCGCTCTGGGCTGGCTGTCCGGGCTGCTCGAAGCCCGGGACATCAGCGGGATCGACCTGCTGGGACCCGCCCCCTGCCCGATCGACCGGATCCGCCGCCGCTGGCGCTGGCATCTGGTTCTTAAGTCTCACGAGAATGCGCCGCTCGGACGCGTGCTTAGCTATTTCGCACAGCGCTTCGAGCCGGCGGGCTCCGACCTTCGAGTCGAGATCGACCGCGATCCCCTGAGCTTGCTTTAGCCACGGCGGACCGTAGATTGGCGCCGGGTCCCAACAAACGCGTTGGCGGCGCACATCCTGCCGCCATCCCGCCCGCGTTACTCCGTAAACATCGATAGGATGAGAGGTTACCCGTATGCGGGTGCCTGTCGTCTTCTTGTCTTCGCAGAGCGGGCACCCCCGCGACGACCGCTCGAATCGGCGGAGACTAGGGGTCACCTAAATGTCACGAAATACACGCGGCTTCACGCTGATCGAACTGCTCGTCGTCGTCCTGATCATCGGCCTTTTGGCCATGATCGCCTTGCCCAAGTTCGGCCGCGCGCGGGAGCGGGCCTACGATGCCGCCGCCGTAGAGGACCTGCGCAACATGATCACGATGTGCGAGAGCTACTTTGCCGATCACCTGGAGTACCCCGACGACATAGGCGATCTAGGAGACCTCAGCATCTCCGATAGGATCGTGGTGACCCGCTTCAACCGCGAGACGACCGACGGCGTCAAGGTGGTGCATATCCACCTCCACCACGAGAATTCCAGGCATTACTACCACGTCGAGTACCCGGTCGAGCCCATCGAGGAGCGGGACCGCTAGAGACCTTTACCCTCGTCACGCCAGCCCCCAGCGGCGCTCCGCCGGCTGGCACCTTTGCGATCACCTGGTGTCTAACATTAGGCGGGAGCAGTCAACGCCCGTGGTTCCAGGGTCTTGCCCGCCGGGCACCCCCCACCGCGCGCTTGACAAACGCACCCTACCCGCGAAAGAATCACGGACCTCCTCGTGCGCTCGAAGGGTGAATTGACGCTATGGGATGTCTGACGCTAAACGCGTCTTACGAGCCGCTTACCATCGTACCGCTGCGACGGGCGATCAGGCTGATCATCGACCAGAAGGCCGAGGCCCTCGAGGTCGATGAGTCGCGCCCCGTCAGGTCGGAGTGTCTCGTTTTCCCCACCCCGGTCGTCATTCGCCTGGTCCGATACGTTCACGTGCCCCGGCGCTTCCGCCGGCATGTGACCAATACTTTCCTGTTCGCCCGCGACGGCTACACCTGCCAGTACTGCGGCCGGCACCGCCGCGAGCTCGGGCACCGCGAGTTCCTGACCCGGGACCACCTCCTCCCGATCTGCCGGGGCGGGGACAATACCTGGGACAACGTGACCACAGCCTGTACCCGCTGTAACCACAAGAAGGGGAACCGCACGCCCGAAGAGGCGCACATGAGACCGCTGCACTCCGCCTCCGAGCCGAACCATGTCGAGCTGGTCTGGGCCGTTCGCAGGGTCACGCCCATCCAGGCGAAGTACATCGAGATGTTCTACGGAACCGATGTGGTTAGGGCATTGGCCGGTGGCTAGTAACCGGTGTGCGGTCTGCAGTGTGCAGTGTGTAGTGACTACTTAAGGACCACCGACTACTAATACCGCATACCGCATACCGCACACTACTTACCGAACCCGTCTCTTCCGTCGTTCCTCGGCCAGTTGCAGGCGTGCCTTCCGCCGATCCAGCGCGTCCCGGTAGCGACGATACTCGATCTCGTCTTCGAGAATGAGCTTCGGGACCGTCTTCGGCTTACCCGCCTCGTCGATTGCCACCATCGTCACGTAGCACGAGTTCGTGTGTCGTGGCTCGCCACCGGCGACCGACTCCGCCATGACTCGCACGCCGATTTCCATGGATGTCCGGCCCACATAGTTCACCGATGCCATCAGCGTGACGATCTCACCGATCGCGATCGGCGAGCGGAAGTCGACCTGGTCGAAAGACGCCGTAACCGCCTGGCTGTCCGAGTGGCGCACCGCGCTCACGTAGGCGATGCGGTCCACCGCCGCCAGAATCACACCGCCGAAGGCCGTACCGTGGAGGTTCACATCGAGCGGCGAGGTGAGGTGCGTCATGACCTGTTGCGAGCGTGTGACCGGGCGGGCCTCGTCCAGCGGCGAATCGCCGACCGTCAGCGGCAGAGTTGGCTGCTCCATGGCGAATTCCTTGATTCCAAGTATCTTCCAGCCCTTGCTGAAAGAGATCAGTGGGTCGGCAATATCCGCCCATGTGGGGTCCACCGGCTACCGGCTACCGGCCACCGGCCACCGACCGCGTGCGCATACCGCATACTGAGACACAATGGGCTTAAACGCAGAACTCGTCCAGAAGACCGACTATCCAGGCTACGTCTTCAACCACGCACCGCGGAACGTTTACTGGGAGATGACGATCGCCTGCGATCTGGATTGCGTGCACTGCCGGGCCTCGGCGATCCCGCACCGCGATCCACTCGAGCTGACGACCGAGCAGGGGCAGGCGCTGATGCGCGACGTGAAGGAGATGGGCAGCATGATCATCCTGACCGGTGGCGACCCGATGAAGAGGCCCGACCTCTTCGATCTGATCGCCTACGGCCGCGAGATCGGCCTGCCCGTCAGCATCACACCCAGCACGACGCCGTCTTTGACGCGCGATGTCGTGAAGAACTTCAGTGAGCTGGGCGTCTCGGCCATGGGGACGAGCCTCGACGGCCCGAGCGCTGAAGTGCACGACAGCTTCCGCCGCGTCGAGGGGACGTTCGCCAACTCGATGAACGCGCTGAGCTGGGCACGCGAGTTCGGCATACCCGTCCAGATCAATACGACGATCACCAGTCAGACGCTGCCCCACCTGGATGAGATTTACACGCTGTTGAGCGAGGATTTCGCGCCGCCCGTCCGGCGCTGGAGCCTGTTCCTCCTGGTGCCGGTGGGCCGGGGCCAGGAGCTGGGGATCCCGTCCGCGCAGGACATCGAGGAGCTCTGTGCTTGGGTATACGGCGTCTCCGGCGATGCACCCTTCCACGTGGGGACCGTCGAGGCGCCCCACTACCGCCGGTACTGGCTGCAACGGAAGCTCGAAGAGGGGATGCCGCTGGAGGAGATCGGCAAGATCGCCATGCGCATGGGATTCGGAGTGCGCGACGGTAACGGCGTCATCTTCGTGTCCCACAAAGGCGAGGTCTACCCGGCGGGCTTCCTGCCCCACCCACTACTCGGCAACGTGCGAGATGAACCGCTCTCCACCATCTATCGGAACTCACCCCATCTGGCCGAGCTGCGCGACATGGACAAGCTCAAGGGGAAGTGCGGCCGCTGCGAGTTCCGCTGGACGTGCGGCGGCTCTCGTGCCCGGGCCTACGGGATGACCGGAGACCCGATGGAAACCGATCCCTTCTGTAACTATGAACCGGGAAGCTAGAGCTGGGAACTTCCTAGTTCTCGGCCACAGTGACACCTCTCGGCGAGCGTCATCGCCGCGTCGTCGCCCGCGCCCGCGCCCGCGATTTCCCATACTCCGCCTCGTTGTAGTCGCGGACGAGGGCGCGGGGGATGACGCGACGACGACGACTGGAAGTTGAGAAGCTCACGGAATTCCCGTAGTATTTAGTAGTTCACCTAGCCTTCTTCTTGAGTAGCGGCGTAAGAGAATGGGTATCGGCAACATCGGCTGGACCGAATTCATCGTCATCCTGGCGATCGCGCTCATCTTCTTCGGGCCGAGTCGCCTGCCCGGGATCGCTCAGACCATCGGCAAGAGCCTGCGCGAGTTCCAGAAAGCGCTGAACGAAGTCAAGTCGGAGATCGCCCAGGCGGGACGCGAGGCGGACACACGCGACGAGTTGCGCCGCATATTGCCCAAGCCATCCGAGTTCATGCCCGACGCGATGCATGCCGAGCCGGAAGCCACCAAGGAGGCGGAGGTCACCATGACCCCGCGAGCCCCCGGCGATGAACCGGCGGGCGCCGGCGAGACGAGCGACGAGCCAGGGTCCCCTGAGACGAGCGATACGGAGACGAAGGCCCAGGATGCAGACTCTCGAGATCCGGACATCCAGTAGAGAGCAACTCGTAGACATCACGGCTCCGGTCCGGGAGGCAGTGCGGCGGGCCGGGGTGGGTGAGGGTATCGCCCACCTCTGGTCGTTCCACACGACCTGCGGTCTCACGGTGAACGAGGGCGCCGATCCCGACGTGGCGAAGGACATCTCGTGGAAGCTCCAGCAGCTCGTGCCCCGGGACGAGGCAGCCTACAAACACGCTGAGGGAAACTCCGACTCCCACGTGAAGACCAGCCTGGCGGGTCCTGGTACGGCGCTTCTCGTGTCAGACGGGGATATCGTGCTGGGGACCTGGCAGGCCGTCTTCCTCGCCGAGTTCGACGGCCCCAGGGTACGAAAGGTCGGCGTGCAGGTCACACCCGCCGCCTGACCGCCTACGACGTTTGGCCGCCTAGCTGCTTCTTCTCGAGCTCAACCGCCCGCCGGCGCAGCTCGTCGTAACCTGCTTCGCCCAACACCTCTTTGAACTCGTAGGCCCACGCATCGATGGCCCGGGAGGGCCCGTCGGAGGCGAGCGTGCAACAGGGGCGCACCCCGTCGCAGAGATCATCGAACTCCACGTGCCTGAACCACGTGGTCAGCGGAAACAGCCGGCAGTAGAGAGGCTTGAGCCGTTCACCTTCCGGCAGGCGGAGGCTGGGCTCGAGCAGCTGCAGAACGCACAGGCCCTCGGCGTTCAGGAACGCACACTTGTCACTGTAAACCGCCGTCCCTATGCAGAGCCCGCCGGGGTAGTCCTCGTCTTCCTCGACCTCGTCCTCGAACCACTCGCTCGTGTCCGTCGTCTGCGTGGCATCCATGACCTCGCAGATACGATCCGCGTACTCGAGGATCCTGTCACGCGCGGGCAGCGATGCGTATACACCGTGACGGCAGCAGTGACCGCCGCACTCATCAGCGACGTTGAGAGGGCCGCCCCCCTCGATTCGCGCCGTCGCCAGCCTCAGCTCCACCCTCCACTCCCCGATCGGGATGTGCCCCTCCTTCTCCTTCTTCTCACCGCCCGAAGCCATCCGCTTCTCCCTTTGAGGTGTGCATCAACGAGAACGCGCTCGTGCACCGTTGCCGGAGCGCTCGCGCGCTATTCCCCGCTCACATTTCGTGATCGGCTGAATGATACCCCACCTCCCCAATTCCTGAAAGAGAGGTCCACTACATCGACGAGGGAAGCACCAAAGTCAGCCGTACCAGGTGGAGTGACTTCCGGAAGGCGGGACCGCTGACCTACTTGGGCACACGTACCTACTACAACGAGCTAGGCGTCCGGACCAGTCAGGGTCGGCCGGCCGGGGTCTCCACGCTGCTCTTCCAGAGGCCCAACAGGTAGGGGTCGTACTCTTCGGGGTTACGCTGATAGTCTGCGGCCCAGGACTCGAAGTCCGGGATAGCGAGATCGTCGATCAACTGCTCGACGAGTAACGTCGCAATTTGTTGGAAGTTGAGTGCGCCCTGTGCGACGCCCGCCTTCTCTTGTGCCGCCCTGGCAAGCTCGAAGACCCGCTCTTCCTCGAGCTCCATGAAGACATCACAGACTCGGGCCGAGCAATAGTCGAGGTACTTCGCCCGCAGTATTTCCTCAGGTTCGGTACCGGACTTCTGGGACTTCCGCGGCTCGCCCTTTCCCATTCGCCGCGCCATGCTCCCCTCCTCCTCCTCCCTCCGAAGGTCAGCCACGTCGCACCAAAGCAACAGGCTGCCTTCGCCCATGCTAAACGCCGGACGGCGGCGGGTCAAGATTCGCTGGCTTGTGGCGGGGGACAAGCGCTAGCGAGAAGCCCTCGACAGGGGGGGAGGGCGACCGTCTACGTCAGCTCAGAGAGGACTCGAGAGTCTCTTCCCAATGTGACGCAGACGGTCTGTGCAGGGCCGTCACACCCTGCAGACGAGCAAACACAGCTCGCCGGACTAGCCCATAGGCCAACACCTTTTCGAAGAATTCTGGGTCGCTCTGCTGCACACGCTCTACCTCGTCCGCCAGGTCCGCTGGCAAGTTGACGACGAGGTTGACTGAACGTGACTCCGCCATTCGGTGAGATCCTTCCGGTTGATAGGCGTACTTCGACCGCGCCATTACGGCTAGAAAAATTACAATTTATTGGAATGGGCTGCCCTGCAGATATCCCCGGATTTGGTCTTTAGAGCAGCAGTCCCCTCTTTCGAAGCGGGCCCATTATACTAGCGACAGAAGGCGAACGCAAGTGTAGTGGCTCTCGAACACGCGTTCGGTGGCGAAGTCCTAACCTATTGCAGAACAATTACATACAGAGATGGGGCGCGGCGCGACCAGCGGCGAGTTTTGCAGAAACTTCTGATGCGAAGTTTTTTGGTTTTAGTAACGCAAGCTCTTTCTTTTCTAGACATGCGCGTTCCGAGTTTTCAATACCGTGCATGCATAGCGACCCAATTTCGAAAAATGTTGCTTGTACAGGAAATTCATTCACAAAAGCTCCAACACCTCGCGCACATCGTTCGCATCCGATCGACAGGCCGCCCAAAGATCACCGACTGCTCGTAAGCGGTCGCCCATCGATCTTAGAGTGAACTCTTCGGGCTGCAGATCGTGCTCGAGCTCATCCCAACTCAAAGGTGCGGAGACGGTGGCGCCCGCCCGAGGTCGGACGGAGTAGGCGGATGCCACAGTGGAGCCCCGGCGGTTCTGGAGGAAGTCCAGATAGACTCTGGGGCCCCGCTTCGAGATGACGCGCTGCACCGTTGTGAGGTCCGGGCAGGACCTGGCGACCAGGTTGGCGACCAGGGCCGCCAGCAGCCGGCCGGTCTCGTAGCTGTTTCCGACCTGCAGGGGGATGACGATGTGGATTCCGGTGGCGCCTGAGGTCTTGGGATAGCCTCGGAGACCGAGGCGTTGGAGTTGCTCGCGGACGGCGAGGGCGGTCTGACGGACGGCGGAGAAGGGGACGCCATCGCCGGGGTCGAGGTCCAGCACGCTGTAGTCCATGTCGTCCAGCGAGCCCAAGCGTGACGGCCAAACGTGCTGCGAGATGGCAGCGAGCTGCGCGGTGTAGATGAGCGTATACAAGTCGCCGCCGGTCACTCGTTCGGCAGGCTCACCATCGACGTCGAGGGTGACGGTGCGGACTCCCTCCGGGATCGGGCCGGGCATCTTCTGCTGGTAGAACATGTCGGAGGTGATGCCACTGGGGTAGCGCTCCAGGGTGAGAGGCCGGCCGCTCAAGACCGGCAGGATGACGGGCGCCACCGACACGTAGTAGCGGAGGAGGTCGCCCTTGGTCGCACCGACGTCGGGCCAGAACACCTTGCCGAGGTTGGTGACCTTGAGGGGCCGGCCTTCCACGCTAATGTCGCCATCCGCGCCGGCCTGCTCCAGCGCCTGCAGCGTCTGGATCAACGAGTCCATCTCGGCCGTCGTCCGCACCGGCGGGCCTTTGGTAGGCTCCGCGACGCGACGCTCGCGCACCACCAGCACCGGGTCGACGTCGGCGCGGATTCCCAGGAACACGGGTTGGCGGAGTCTATCCTCGCGGGTCCATTCCTGGAACTTCACCTCAGCGACGAGCTCGGGGCGCACCCAGTGGGCATCTCTCACCTCCTCCGGAACCTCGGCGAAGGGGCTCTCATCCTGCGCCAGGGTGCGGAGCTGTTTCGATATCGCCTCGAGTTGCTTGGCATCGAACCCGCTACCGACGCGGCCGGCGAAGCGCAGCTCGCCCTCGTCGTAGTAGCCCAGCACGAGAGCGCCGAACCCGAGGCGGCCACCCTGTGAGTCGGTCCAGCCAGCCACCACGAACTCCTGGCGGGCCACTTCCTTCACCTTGAGCCAGTCCGGGGACCGCTCCCCAGACCGATAGCGGCTCTTGAGTCGCTTGGCGACGACGCCCTCGAACCCCTCGCGTCGGGCTCGGTCCCTGACAGCGAATCCGCGAGCGACATCGTGGCTGACATAGTGAAGGCGATGGCCGGCGGAGCTGAGCAGCGATCTGAGCTTCTCTTTGCGCTCGGACAGAGGCTGATCCCTGAGGTCTTCCCCGTCGAGCCATAGCAGGTCGAAGGCATGCAGCTCGGAGGGCCGTGCGCGGGCTTCCCGAGCGATCTCGCGGGGCTCGCGGAGGTTGAGGCGCGGCTGCAGGTCCTCGAAGCGCGGGCCGCCCTCCGCGGTGGCCGCGACGATCTCCCCGTCGAGGACGAACTCGCGACCCGTGCGGCGGGCCAGCAGCTCGAGCGCCTCTGCGATCTCGGGGAACGTGATCTCGAGGCGATGGCCGCGCCGCGAGAATATGTGAGCCTCACCCGTCCGCTGCGCCCAGCCGATGGCCCGGATACCATCGAGCTTCAACTCGAAGCACCACGCCTCGCCTTCGCGCAGACGCTCGTCGCGTTCGGCCAGCATCGGCCGGGTGTCCACAGGCGGTCGCGGCCCGGCCGCCTCATCCACGGGCGCCGGCTCGGCCAGTGTTGGATCGTCGAGACCGCGACCGGAGACGACCGATTCGTGATGCCGTTCCACCAGCCCTTCCGGCTCACCCGGCTCCGCGTGGACGTCCTTCTTCTTGATCAACAGCCAGTTGTTGTCCCCTTCGCCCGGACGACCCTTCATGCGCACCAGGGTCCAGCGGCCACACATCCGCTCGCCGTAGAGGACGAAGTCGAGCTTACCTTCCCGGACCCCGCGAACCAGGTCCTCTTCGGAATCGCGGGTCTCACCCACCGGCTGGTAGGTGCCGCGATCCCAGACGATCACCGCGCCCGCCCCGTACTCGCCCTTCGGGATCATCCCCTCGAAGTCTCCGTAGTCGAGTGGATGGTCCTCTACGTGCACCGCCAGTCGTTTGGTGTCCGGGTCCGCGCTGGGGCCCTTGGGAACGGCCCAGCTCGCCAGCGCCCCGCCGATTTCCAGCCGCAGGTCGAAATGCGTGCGGCGCGCCGCGTGTTTCTGGACCACGAATCGGCGCGCCGCACCAGTCACCTCCGCCGCACTGTCCCCACCGGACGGTTCCGGCGTGCGGCTGAAGTCACGCTTCTCCTGATACCCGTCGATGTCCATCACCCGCTCAGCCGCCGGCTAGCCGGACCCCTCCGCCACCCTGGGCTCCTCCCGGCCTTTCTCTAGGCTCTGACGCAGCCGCGCGACGAGATCGACCACCTCGGTCTCGGCGGCTTCCTCCACCTCGATCCGGGCGATCTCCTGGCCCTCGATCTTGGCGTTGATCCGCTCCATCATCTTCTCGTTGTACTCATCTTTGTACGCCTGCGGGTCGAACTTCGCCGACAACTGCTCGATCAGCTGCAGCGCCATGTCGACTTCTTTCTCGCTCACATCCTCCTCCTTCGGTGTCTGCACCGCTTCCAGTGGGATCAGCTCGTCGTGGAAGCGCATCAGATCGAGGACCAGCGCATCGCCGACCACCTTCACTGCCGCCAGGTGCTCGCGGTTGCGGAAGACCACCTTCGCCACCGCCACCTTGCCCGTCTCCTGCATGGCGCGCCGCAACAGAGCATACGCCTTTTCGCCGCCCGGCTGCACCGCCAGGTAGTACGGCTTCTCGAAATAGCGCGAGTCGATCTCCGGCTCGTCTACGAAATCCATGATGTCGATGGTCCGCGTCACCTGGAGCGCGACCTGCTGGAAGTCGTCTTCTTCCATGATCACGAAGTGGCCGGGCTGGTACTCGTATCCTTTGACCAGCTCCTTGAAACCAACAGGCTGCTCGTCGGCCTGCCGGATCCGGATCGTCTTCACCGGAGAGTTGTCTTTGCCGTGCAGCATTCGGAATTTCGGCGCTGTGTCACGGGTCGCACTTTCCACACGCACCGGGATGTTGACCAGGCCGAAGCTGATCGCGCCTTTCCAGATCGTGCCCATAGGTCGAGGCCTCCAGAGAGAAATCGTTTTCAGGTCAAGAGATACAAGATGTACAGGGCCCGCTTTCCGTGCCAGGTGCCGCCGGCTCGCCCGTGTCACTTTGACCCGATAAGTTTTCCACAGTGGGCCTCGGAGTGTGGAAAAAGCAGGGGCGGCTCCAATGGCGGAAGCGGTGGCGACAGCTTCCGCCACCTTGTTTTTTGGCAACGTAGAGTGAGAGGGACCGGTTCCCCGGGCAGCTATTCGAGCGTGGTCAGGCCGGTGCTTGCCAGGATCAGCGCGAGAATAACGGTGAGGATGATGATGAAGACGGTGAACGCGATCAGGGGCAGCAGGAACGCCAGCGTGGCTCTGCCATTCGTAGTCCGCTGGACTTCCCGCATGGCGATGAACAGGACGACCGTGCCCCAGACGAGAGTGAGCAGCGCTCCAAAGAAGGGGAAGATCGCAAAGGCTGCGGGCCCCGACGAATAGGCGATGCCGCGGAAGGTCGCCTCAAACCCACGCCGGCCCGCGCCGGCCACCATGAAACTGAGATGCAGGACGCCCGCCATGGCAAAGAGCAGCGCCACGTAGACGGGGACCACGAAGGCCAGCCAGATGAGCGCCACGAGGATGCTGCCCCCCACGACGAGCAGCGCGCCTCCCTCCTGTGCCCCGGTCAGGGCGCCCTGTACCGTGGCCCAGTAGGCGTTAGAGAGGATGGCGAACGCGGTGAGCAGGACCGTGAAGCCCAAGGCGGGCCCGATGCCGCCGCGCGGTGGGAGCTTGCGGTAGAACTGCACCGGCCGAAAAACGCTGTCGTACCAGGTCAACCACAGGGCGCGCCAGAAGCCGTACGCAGCGCGCGACTCCCAGGGCGGCGCTTCGGAAGCTGCCGCGTCGATGCTCTCCGTAGAACGAGCCTCGGCAGTAGTCTCGGGAGGCGGCCCCGAAATCGGGGGAGCGACGAAGCCGGGCTCGACCTGAGGCGCGGTCGTCTCGCGACCGGGCAGCACAGGGGCCATGACTTCGCCACAGAAGGGACAGAGGGCGTCCCCCGGCAGGAGCGGGGCGCCACAGCTCGGGCAGTCCGAGGGGGTGGAGCTCATTTCGCACCCGGTACCCCGGTGGCGCGCCGCGGTTCACTCTCGGACGCCATCTCCGGAGTGATCAACACACGAGCGTCCACGGCCATCGAGCGCTTCCCGGGCTCGAAGGCGACGAAGGGGTTGATGTCCATCTCGGTGATCTGTGGGAAGTCACCCACCAACTGGCTGATCCGCTCGATCACCTCCTCCAAGACCTCGAAATCGACACTTCTTTCGCCGCGCACGCCTTCCAGCAGCTTGTAGCCTTTCACCTGGCGGATCATCTCGGTCACGTCGATGTCGCTGACCGGGTGGACCCGGAAAGCCACATCGCCCAGCGCCTCCACATAGACGCCGCCCAGCCCGAACATGATCAGCGGCCCGAAACCGGGATCGAACGCGATCCCGACGATCACTTCGCGGCCGCCGCCGACCATCTCTTGCACCAGAACGCCCTCGATCGCCTTCTTGTCGACGCCGCCCTCCGCCAGCCGGTCCATGATCTCGTAGTAGGCGCCCCTCACCTCGCGCCCCGAGTCCAGGCCGACGATCACTCCACCGAAATCCGACTTATGCGAGACATCGGGCGCCATCACCTTCAGCACGACCGGGAATCCTACGGCCTCCGCCGCTTCCACGGCGCCATCGGCGTCAGTCGCCGCGCGCGACGGCACGACAGGAATGCCGTAGGCCTCGACCAGCGACAGGGCATCGATCTCGCTGAGGCGCTCGCGCCCCTTAGCTTTCTCCAGAATCCCGCTCACGCGCTCGCGGTCCACATCGTCAAAGCTCCGCACTTGGCCCGCGGGGCGCTCCAACCAGCGCCGGTATTTGTCCATGCCGACGAGCGCGCGGACCGCCGACTCGGGGAAGATGAAGGCGGGCACGCTGGCAGCGTTCAGCAGGTCACGGCTCTCGCGCAGGCCTTTGCGGCCCATCAGGACCGCCATGACGGGTTGCTCGCGGCCCGCCCCGGTGTCGGTGATCGCCCGGGCCACGTCGGCGGCGTGCACTCCGAGCGGCGGTACGAAGGACGCAATCACCGCATCCACTCCCGGGTCCTCCAGCACGGTCTCCAGCACGGCTCGATAGCTGTCGGCATCGGCGCTGGCGATCATGTCCACCGGGTTGTTCACCGACGCCTCTTCGGGCAGCGATTTGCGCAGCTCCTCGCGGGTCGCCTCCGTCAGCTCCGCCACTCGCAGGTTCTGCGATTCGATGGCGTCGGCGATGATGATGCCGGGCCCGCCGGCGTTGGTGACCACCGCCACTCGATTCCCTTTCGGCAGCGGCGCGCTCCCGAAGCCCATGCCCATATCGAACAGCCCCTCGACTGTGTCGACGCGGATGACGCCGCATTGTGCGAAAAGCGCGTCAGTCGCCACATCGAGGCCAACCATCGCACCGGTGTGGCTGCTCGCCGCCCGCGCGCCAGCCCTCGTGCGCGCGGCCTTCACGGCGACCACCGGCTTAATCTGGGTCAGCTCACGCGCTATGCGCGTGAAGTGTCGCGGGTTCCCGAAGCTCTCCAGGTACATGAGGATGACCGACGTGCTCTCGTCGTCCTTCAGATACTCGAGCGCGTCGTTGCCCGAGATGTCGGCCTTGTTGCCCAGGCTGATGAACTTGCTGACCCCGATCCCGTATTCGCGGGCGTAGTCGAGGATCGTTACGCCCATGGCGCCCGACTGGCTGAGGAAGGCCACGTTGCCCGTCGGCGGCGTGGTGGGAGCGAAGGTGGCGTTCATCGAGATCGCCGGGTCGGTGTTCAGCACTCCCATACAGTTGGGCCCGACCATCCGCATGCCGTACCTGCGGGCTACGGCGAGCAGCTCGCGCTCCCGCTCGGCACCCTCATCGCCCACCTCGCGGAAGCCGGCGGAGATCACGACCAGTCCCTTGACGCCGGCTTCGCCGCATTCCGTCGCCACCTGCACCACGTACTCCTTGGGGACGACGATCACCGACAGGTCCACCTGACCGGGCACTTCCGCGATCGACGGATAGGCCCGCATCGAGTGGACGACTTCCGAGCGCGGGTTCACCGGATAGACGGCGCCCGTGTAACCGTCGCGCAACAGGGCGTCGAGGATCACATAACCCATCGTATCGGTGTGGCGGCTGGCTCCGATGACGGCGATGGAGCGCGGCTCCAGAATCGTCTCGAGGGTCGCCGGCTGCTTCTCTTTCATGGCGTCCAAGATAGCCGCTCGGGGTCCTTTCTGGGAGATGGAATCGCTGCCTCTCGAAGGGGGCATCAAGCCTTCGCCAGCCGGCCCGCTGCACGGCGCAGCCGCAGGAGGATGGCCGCTGCGTACAGCGTGCCGCCTGCTGCCACGGTCCAGAGGAACAGCTCCAGGGCCAGGCTCAGGTGCCGGTAGCCAGCCACCGTGTAGAGGTTGAGTATCAGGATCTGCAGACCCGGGCCCAGCGCGCTCACGGCTGTTAGCAGGATGCGGTCGTCTCGAAGCTCGTCCGCCCGATCCTCGTACCCAGCGGCGGTGAGCGGCCTGACCGCCCAATCATCGATGCGCCGAACAAGCGCGTCCTGCCACCCGTAGATCCAGTTGTAAGCGCCGATCAAGTTGCGAAGCAGGCCGAGCGCCATCGGCCGGTCGTCATAGTGGATCTCGTCGTACTTCGTCAGCTGTTCCTTGACCCTGCTGGTCGTATCGCCGCCCTGCCGGCTCCGGTACCGAACGTAGTAGTAGTTGAACACCGAGCCTTGAAGTAACCCGAGCACCAGCGCGGCGAAGGCCAGCAGGCAGGCGTAGATGATGGGGCGATCGCGAGCGATTGCGATGCCCAGGCCCACGGATACAGCCGCGGCAACGACCGCGTCGCCGATGGAATCGAGGAAGCGGCCCACCCGAGACTGGCGGCTCTGCAAGCGGGCCAGCGACCCGTCAACGGCGTCGAGTATGTTCTTCAGCTGAAGCGCCGCAGCGCCGAGCAGCGCGTACTCGTAACCGCCGGCGGCGTAGCAGAGGGCACCCACCAACCCGACTATGCCCCAAAAGGCGGTCACATCGGGCGCCGTCACGGACGTATCGCGCAGCCGACCCGCGATCCAAAGGGCCACCGGCCGCGCGTAGTCGCTGAGATCCGTGAATTCGGCTGCCCTGGGGACCTTCCGTCCCGTAGCTGCTTCGTACATGGCCCTCTAACTTACCCAGGCCATGCAACCGCTACCAACCCTGAACCGTGACTGCCTATGCCCATCGGCTACTTGACCCGAGCGGTGCACTTCTCGGCATCGCATCGCTACCACCGGCCCGAGTGGAGCGAGGAAGAGAATCGCCGACGATTCGGCCCCGCCGCTAACCCGGAAGGGCACGGCCACAACTACCGCTGCGAGGTGACCGCCTACGGGCCGATCGACCCGGAAGCCGGCATGGTCATGGACCTGGCGGAGCTCGACCGGCTGCTCGAGGACGAGGTCGTCGCACGGTTTCACAACCGCCACATCAACTCGGCTGTCGAAGAGTTCGGGCCCGGTCGCGCTACACCCACGACCGAGAACCTCGCCGCCTACGTCCTGGAGAGGATCCGCGGCAAGCTCCCAGCAGGCGTAAGAGTCCACCGCATCAGGATACAGGAAGACCGTGACCTGTGGTCGGATGTCTACGGATCTGATGAGCGCGGCTGAGCTGCTACTCCCACAGCGGCTCTAGCTCGGCCAGCGCCTCGGGAAAGCTCCTGTAAACCAGGCCGTAGCCCGGGACCTGCGCCGCCAGGCGGGCCAGGCACTCGAAGTCCCGCTCCACCACGCTGCCCAGCCGTGCGACCAGGGCCCGCTTGAGCGTCTCCGCGGCGCTGACCCGTACCAGCGAAGTGGTACGCCCGCTCTCCAGAAACACGAAAGCGGATGGTGACTTCGGTTCGGTTGGCTCGGGCCTCTGCGGCTTCAACCACAGGTACGGCTCGCAAACGGTGGCGCCGGCGACGTCCACCGCATCCACGCCCAATCCGGTCAGGCTGGCTTCGTGGACCCGGATCGAGCGCTCGAAGGGATGCACTTCGCCGCTCTCGGGGTCGAGGAGTAACGCGTCGTCGGCCAGCGCCCATGCGCCGCGCAGCCGGAGGCCGAGGGTCAGAGTCGACTTTCCGGCGCCCGACGGCCCGAGAAGTGTGATGCAGCGTGCGCCCCTGCATACTGCCGCGCCGTGCAGATGCACGTAGGCACCCGCCTCGTCGAGCAGCGCACCTGTAAGCTCCGATTCGTAGTAGAGCACCGCCTCGCCGGCATCGTAGGCTTCCCAGTTGCCGCTAGGGCCGATCAAGCGATAGACCCCGCCGTTCTCTCGCTCCAGCGAGATGGTCGGCTCGGCCGCCTCGCGCGGCTGCGGCGCGGGACAGCGATAGCCGGCGTAGAAGCTCTCGAGTAACGGACTCAGTTCGGGGGCGTCGAGGCGCACGGTGAGCGTACGCTGAGCCGCGGGAAATCGATAGCAGACGAGCGCCGGGACCGACACGAAAGGAGGTCCGGCTATTGCTTCTTGCTGGGCGGGGGATGCTTCTCCGAAGGCGGCTGGGTTCCCGGCGTGGTCGTGGCGGGCTCCGCCGCTGGCGCCATGTGCGTGTGGTGCCCCGGGTTCGAGCCGGTCTGCGCCAGCAAGTCCGGCGCCACCGCGAACGTCGCGATCAGTGGCGCCGAGTACGCCGCCCCCCGAGCCAGCTTTAGAAGAAACTCTCTGCGCGTGGGATCCTGACGGTTCATGTTCGAGCACTCGCTTCTGCCAGTTTCCGTGTCTGTTGGGCGTCCGAGCCGCCTTCCTCCGCTTCCAGTTCCCGGGCCACCGCTCGATAGGCCGCGCCGTCGCTGCGCAATTCGTTTGGAAACCGCTCCCTGAGCCGGCGAGCGATCTCTTCCAACGTCCGGGCCCCGTCCATCAGCTCCAGCGCCGTGCGCCGGATGCGACCCCGCGCCGTCAGGCTGGGCCGGCTATCGAGCCGCGCCTGGCGAAGCCGTGCCGGCGACAGCGGCACGCTCCGGAAGGTGTTCATCTCCTGCTCTTCTCCGCCAGCCCTGACCCGCCAGCTCCACCACTCCGGCTCGCGTGGCGAGCGGCCCAAAGTGCTCACCCGCGCTTCCACCGTTTCACCTGCCTCTACACACAGGGGCTCTGTGACTGGAAAGAGCATCTGGTCCCAGCCGCTGGAGCGGCCCCGCGGCCCGTTGGAGAATATTACACCATCTGCCAGCTCGAGGTCGATCCAGAGCCCGAGCCCGTGAAGCTCGGACTCCGCCTCCATTCGCCAGGAGACTCGCGCATCGACATGGAATGTCTCCAGCGCCAGCGGGTCGATCCGGGCGACCTCGAGCGGCTCGGCCAGCAGGACGTCCTCATCCCAGCAGGCGCCGTGCATCTCGTTCAACAGGCGATGCGAGAAGCGGCCCATGTTCAGGCCATACGCTTCGTCAGCCGCCCACGGCACGATCCCGGAGTACGTCCTGGGGCAGTGCACGGGCGCCAGCATGACCCGAATCGCTCGCGGGATCGATCCGGCGTCCGGTTTGAGCCAGCGCTCCCGGACGTCCCCCAAGATTCTTGCGGTCTCCGGGTGGAAAAGGAAGGGGGAGAAGTCCTCGAAGATCAGGAAGTCGGCGCGTTCCGGCGGCTCCAGCCGATCGGTCCGCCCATGCAGAAATTCTATCCGCTCGCCCAGCCCGTTGTCGGCCGCCAGCTCGCGGGCGACAGCGATCACCGGATCCGCCTCCACTGCCAAAACGCGGGCCCCCGCACGCGCCGCGAACATCGCGTACGTCCCGATCCCCGTGCCCAGATCCAACACCAGCTGGCCCGGAGACACACGCGCCGCGATCGCGCGTCGAAACGCGTCCACCCGCGGAGCATCGGCCAGGAAATGGAGGTAATCGAGGGTGCTCATCCTGCTAGTCGCCGGCGTCCGCCAGCAGCCCGGCCTCCCGGAACCGCGACAGCGCGGCCTCCACATCGGCGGTCGCTCGTTCCTTCTCGATCTGGTAGGCCGTGCCCAGCGCTTCGGCTATCTGCGTCGGTGTCAGATCGCCCGTGCAATGGCTCCAGACGAGGGCGGCGGAGAGGTTGAGGACGTGGAGCTCGTTTGCGGCGGGATCGAACACAACCCACTCATCGTCCACCTGCCGAAACAGCACATCTTCCCGGGCCAGGGGGTGGCCTCTAGGCTGGATCCCCATATTCTTCAAGCTAGATGAAACAACAGAGGGTGCAACCTGGACGGGGCGTTACTACCCAACGCTCCCGGCCGACCAGGTGTTAGAAATGGCGAGACCGATGGCTGCCAAGGGTCAAGGCGAAAGTCAGGTCCACGACGAGCCGCAGCTCGTCGACCGCGTGCGTCGCGGCGACCGCGAGGCTTTCGCCATCCTGGTAGAGCGGTACGGCGATCAGGCGTTCGCCGTCGCATACGGTTTCTTGCAGCATGCTCAGGACTCGGAGGACCTCGTCCAGGACGCGTTCATCCGCGCCCTCGAACGGGTCGACTCGCTGGGCGAGGGCAGTGCGTTCGGGCCATGGTTCTACCGGCTGCTGGTCAACGCAGCGTTGAACCGACGCAAGTACCTGGCGCGGCGCCGCACCGAGGACGTGCCGGTCTCGAGCGCCGCCTCCGAGAGCCCGGCTGCGGATGCGGAGAGAGCGGAGCTACGGCGGCGACTCGCTCGAGCGCTCGGGTCTCTGCCCGGCGAGCTCGAGACGGTGGTGATCCTCCACGACCTGGAGGGATTCACCCACCCCGAGATCGCCGGCATGCTCGATATACCGGAGGGGACCTGCCGCTCACACCTGTCAAAGGCGCGGCGCTTGCTCCGGGACGTGCTGCAGGATTATCAGCACAGAAGCTGACGAAGGGAGCGAGGTGCATCGATGTCTGTTCCACAGGATGACGGCCGGATCCCCGAGCTCGAGGCGCTGAGGGCGCCTCCCCGCTCGGACGCCGATCGGCACCGAATGAGGGAGGGCATCCTGACGGGCGCCGAACTGCTCCTGGCGCGCCGCAGGCGCACCGACTCGTCCTGGGAAGTGCTGGCGGCCTGGGCGCGGCCCGGGCTGCTTGCAGCGAGCATCGCTCTGGCCATCCTCGCCGGCGCCATTCAACCGTGGCGCGGTCGACCGGAAGAGGTCTCTCAGCCCGTGGCCTTGGAGGATGTGTTGGGCGGCGCCGGAGAGCCGGATGGAATACCAGCGATGCTGGTGGCGTTGAACGAGCCCGACGCCGACGCGGTGATGGCGGCGGCGCTCGTGGAGAGAAATGGGAACGGCGGCGATCTGCCGTCTCCCGTTGAACAGCGGTGAACAGTATGAATGGAAAATCGAAAGTCTGGGCCTCGGCGCTTCTCGTGGGCGTGCTTCTGCTTGGCGCGCTCGCAGGCGTCGCCGTGGACCGCACCTTGCTCAGCAGATCCGCGACGCAGACGACAGAAGGCCGCCGCGGCGGCGACCGGGACCGCAGGACCAGCTACATGGACTGGCTGTCGGCGGAGCTCGATCTCAATGCGGACCAGCAGACGCAGATCGAAACCCTGGTGGCGCAGCATCGGGATCAGGTGTCGGGGTTCTGGGGCGAGATGCGGCCGCGCTTGGAGGAACTGCAAGCTCAGCTCAGGGCCGAAATTAGTGATGTACTGACGGACGAGCAGAGAACCGAGTACGAGGCGCTCATGGAGAAGCACTCGGAGCGTCATCGTCGTAGCCGTAATGGAGAGGAAAACAACCAGCGATGAGTAGTCGTGACTATTTGACGGCGGGCATCATTCTGCTCGCTCTCGCCGTTGCAGGATGCGAAGAGGCCGAGAACGACGAACGTCCATTCCAGGTGGTGGCGGCGCAGCGACAGACGCTCGCCATCTCCGCCGAAGCCGCCGGTATACTCGAACCCGTAACCACGGTCGAGATCAAGTCGAAGGCATCCGGTGAGATCCTGTCGATAGCCGTGGAGACCGGCGATGTGGTGGAGCAGGGCCAGTTACTGGTTCAGGTCGAGCAGACCGATGCGCGCCAGACGCTGGCCCAGGCGCGAGCCGATCTGGAAGTGGCACAGGCTAGGCTCAGGATAGCAGCGTCACAGCTCGAGCGCGCCCAGCGGATGCGCGAGCAGGAGATCATCAGCGACCAAGATTACGAGCTGGCCGAGTTGGAGCACGCCAACGCAAAGG
>JBDHHZ010000005.1:0-37928 GCA_039589115.1 Gemmatimonadota bacterium
GGAGGCTGAACAACAGAAGCCGTGTGTTCCCCGGCTCGCCGATCACCAGGACCGTGCCCTCTATGGCACCGGCGAGTCCGGTGACCGGGTTGCCGCCGCTCAGGATGATCCAGCCCAGCCAAATCCCGGTGGCCAAGGCGACGTAGACCTGGCGGGTCCACACCGCGAGCCCAATGGCGATGAGGGGCGGCAGCAGGGAGAGTATCGAGGGGTCGAAGTCAGGTCCGTTCATCGATCTACCGGGCTTGGGCCACTACGCACGGCCGGGAATGGCGCAAACGAATCCGATCATCCATCATGTTGGGCAAGCAAAAGAGACTCTGACTATTACGGCCGCGCGAAGGTGGGCACAACCCGGGCGCAGATACCGTGCGCCGCAGCGCGGGCAGGTCACCTCAGCGGAGGGACACCTAGATGCAGAACGGAAGAGCGGTACTACCACTCGCCCTGGCGATGCTGATGACGGGATGTGGGGGGGCGAACGAGACCGGAGGTGGAGAAATGAACACGGGCGGAGCCGCACTCCCACCTGATTTCAGCAATCCCGCGCCACGCGTCGTGCTGGAGACCAACAAGGGCCGGATCGTCATGGAGCTGGATCGCGAGGCGGCGCCTCTGACCGTGGACAATTTCCTCTTCCATGTCGAGAACAGGTTCTACGACGGACTGATGTTCCACCGGGTGCGCCCGGGGTTCATGATCCAGGCCGGCGGATTCACGCCGGAGCTGGCGCAACGACAGTCGCCGCGGCCGACCCTACAGAACGAGGCCAACAACGGGCTGAAGAACGTGCGCGGCACAGTGGCCATGGCGCGCCTGCCCGAGCCGCATAGCGCGAAAACCCAGTTCTTCATCAATCTGGTGGACAACCCGGCCCTCGACTTCACGTCGGAGGAGTCGGGCTGGGGATATGCGGTCTTCGGTCGTGTCATCGAGGGGTTGGATATCGTCGACGCCATCGCTCAGGTGCAGACCCAGCAGAGCGCGATAAGCGAGGCGCAACCGCTGGAGGACGTGATCATCGAGCGGGCCTCTATCGAAGGCGGGTAACGACAGAGCCGATGGACCCGGGCGAGCTGATCTCTCAAGTTGACGAGGCTCGCCTCGAGCGAACCGTACGGCGTCTCGAGGGGCCGAGGCATCCGCAAGCAACGCCGCGGGCGCTGGAGCAGGCGGAGACGCTTATCGCGGATGAGCTGAGCGCGGCGGGGCTGGCGGTGGAGCGCCAGCCCTTCGTGCTTCGCGGCACTAGCTTCAACAATGTCGTTGGCACGCTACCCGGCTCCGATCCCGAACTTCCGCCGCTGCTCGTCGGAGCCCACTTCGACACGGTCTCCGGCTCTCCAGGTGCCGACGACAACGCCAGTGGAGTCGCGGTACTACTGGAGGTGGCCCGCCACGCCGCCCGGTTGAATCCCAAGCGAGGACTCGAGTTCGTCGGTTTCAACCTGGAGGAACCGCAGGACATGGTCGGCACCTACCGCGTCGGCAGCGCCCGCTTCGCACGGCAGGCTTGGCGCCAGCGTAAGAAATACGCGGGCGCGTTGATCCTCGAGATGGTCGGATACACGGACCGGACCGCGGGAAGTCAGAAGGTGCCTCCACTGATCTTCAAGAACGTCCCCAAAACCGGCACCTTCCTGACAGCGGTCGGCGACGGCCGCTCGCGGCACCTGCTGCGCTCCTTCAAGCGTTCGGCCGAACGTTACGTACCTGAGCTGACTCTGGTCACCTACAGGACCGTGCTGCGCGGCTGGGCACTTCCACTGACGCGCCTGAGCGACAACGCCTCGTTCTGGGATCGCGGATATCCGGCGCTGATGATCACGGACACGGCCTTCTTGCGTAACCCGCACTACCACCAGGAGACGGACATCGCCGATACGCTCGACTACGCATTCATGCGGGACGTGGCGCGGGCAGTGCTCGCGTCGGTGGCCAGTGACCGGTAGCCGGTGGTCGGTGGCCGGTAGCCGGTGGCCGGTAGCCGGTGGTCGGTGACCGGTGGCCGGTAGTCGGGAGTGCGGAACACTGGTCACCAATCACCGGTTACCGGTTACGGGTCGCTGACTAGCGAAGCGGAGGCAGTATGAGTTCCAAACATGAAAACGACAGAGCCGTTTTCTTCTGCTCCGGACCGCGTACGCCGTTCGCGAAGATAGACGGTCCGCTCGCCCATCTCGATCCCATCGAGGTCTCGGTCCCCGTGGCGCGGGATGCCCAGGAAGCGCTGAAAGACGGCGTCGCCCCCGACTGCGTCGTCTGGGGCGCGGTAATCCCTTCCCTCTCGGTGAGCCACATCGCGCGTGAGGTCTGGCTCGATGCCGGCCTGGATCCGCACGTCCCGGCACTGACCGTGGTCCAGCAGTGCGCGACCAGCCTGGCAGCGGCGACGCACGCTGCCTCCCAGATGATCAGCGGCCGGATCGATCTGGCGCTGTGCGGCGGCTCCGAGACGATGAGCCAGACGCAGGTGGGGCTGACCCGCGGGATGAGCCGCACGCTGCGGCGCGTCGTTCAGGCGAAAGGTCCCGGAGGGGCGGTGCGAGCGCTCGGCCAGTTCCGACCTCGCGATCTCAGACTTTCTCTGCCGTCGGTAAAAGAGCGGAGCACGAGACTGACGATGGGCGAGCACGCCGAGATCACGGCCGTCGAGTGGGGCATCGATCGAGACAGCCAGGACCGCTTCGCGCTGGCCAGCCATCAGAACGCCGTTGCCGCCTGGGAGCGCGGCTTCTTCGACGACCTGGTGATGATCTCGGGCACCTTCCCGGGCCTGGCACGCGACTCGATACCGCGCGCCGGTTCCTCGCTGGACAAGTTGGCAAAGCTGCCGCCGGCTTTCGACAGGAAGAGCGGGCGCGGAACGCTCACGGCGGGCAATTCATCACCGCTCACCGACGGCGCGGCATCGTGCTGGGTGGCAACGGCGGAGGGGCTCGAGCGATTCGAGCGGCCGCCTCATCGAGCGCGGTTGGTCGACTGGGAGGTCGCCGGCGTCGATATCGAGCGAGACGGCCTGCTCATGGCGCCGACGCTGGCGATACCGCGGCTGCTCGCCCGCAATGGACTCGGCTACGCCGATATCGACCTGTGGGAGATTCACGAAGCGTTCGCCGCGCAGGTCCTCTGCACTATCGCAGCGCTCAATAGCCGGGAGTGGGTGAGGCAGCGGGCCGGCGTAGACGCCGAGCTCGGCGAGGTGCCCGAGGATCGGATCAACCCGAACGGCGGCAGCGTGGCCCTGGGCCATCCGTTCGGCGCAACGGGCGCACGCATCGTGTCACAAACGGTTAAGGAGCTGCAGGAGACAGGCGGGTTGGCGCTGATCAGCATCTGTGCGGCCGGCGGACTGGGGCACGTCGCGCTGCTGGAGTCCGTCTGAGCGGCGACGGCACCGCCCGGCCTGAAGAGAGAACGCCCTCGGGCTAGTTACCAACCTCGTCGGCCGCGTCTTCCACAGCGCGCTGGCGTTCACCCACGGTCCGGTCCGCGAAGCTCTGGACGCGATGGACCATCCTGACGAAGATCATATGGTCGTTCTGCCGCGCGTCTCGGAACCCGGTGCAGTAGCCGAGGGTGACCCCCAAGAGGAACATGAAGATTCGGCGGATTGCGTGGTCCATGCTCTCCCCTCCTCCCCTGGTACAAGCTCCCTAAAGTTGAGCGTGGCCGCTTCCCTAAGGGCTTGTCACGCAACGTGATCGCACTAATATAGCAGCCGCGGCGGGGAAACAGCTACAAGGGGGTGCGGCGGGGGTTCTCCCGATCTCCTCTTGCGGCTCCTCTGATAAGACACCAGCAAAAGGAAGGGACGGGGCAAGACGTCCACGCAAGGCCCGGGAGAAAAGGGAAGTGAGTCAACCTTACGCGGTGCCATAAAGGCACGTCTGCCCCGTCACCCCCATTAAACCACCGAAACTGCCCGAAAGTTCCGTGAGGCCGGGATTTCGTGCCCTGGCAAACAGTTACGGAATAACGCCCACCATTATGTCCAAACCGACGGCAAAGCCCTCCGCCTCGCCGGTCCCAACGAAATAGCCTAGCTGAAGCCCGGCGTTGACGAACGGCGCCGGGTTGTAGCCGACTCGCACCCAGGGATAGCCGACAAACATGCTGTCGCGGTACCGTCGTAGCTCTTCCACGTCGCCACTGACGCTGATGCGCTCTTCGATGGTCAGCACCCCGCCGCCGATCATACCTCCCAAGGTCACTTCCAAGTTCTGCTGCACAGCGAGGTACTCGGCGGTGAGACCTCCCGCCGACAGCCCGCCTTGCACCCGGTTGCCGCTCTCGTTCAGCCCCTCGTTCGTAAAGCCACCGCCGAAGGCGCCGCCCCCGAGTCGAATGCGACCTGTCTGCAAGAAGCCGCGGCCACCAAGCATCAGAGCACCGCCGACGTCGCGGCCGAAGCTGAGGTCTTCCTTGATCCCGAGATCCACGTAGACGAGCCAAAAGCCGGCGGCGCCGCCGTAGTCGCCGCCGAACCGCTGGGCGAGAGCCGACCGAGGTAGTAGCGTGATAACGCAGGCGAGCAACAGCGGGAGAATTCTATACACCCTTCCACCTCCTCACTCGGTGATTCCCCGCGCGGACGCTGACTAGGGGGTATCGCCGGAAGCGACGCTAGCTCGTGCCGCCTCGAGCATGCCCCGAATCCGCGGAGACACTTCTGCCGCTGGAACCACCTCCAGGTAATGCTCCCACGCCTCGACCGCGGTCACGAAGTCCTGTCTCATGAACGAAACCATCCCCTTGAACTGCAACGCCTCACCGAAGTCGGGGTCGACCTCGAGAGCGCTGTCGAACGACGGGATGACGCCCTCCGGGTGGTTCATCGAGAAGAGCAACATACCCATGTGGGTGAGCGCCTCCGGACTCTCCGGATCGAGCTCCAGCGCTCGCATGGTCACGACGTTCAATTCATCGTTACGCTGCAGCCTGAGGTACATGTGACCCAACTCGTTCAGCGCCTCAACGTTGTTGGGCTCGTCGACTACGATCTGCTCCAGCGCCGCCAACCGCTCCGCGTCCACTTCGGCGACGGCAACTCCAGCTCCGCTGCCCATCTCTTGTCCGGGCAACGAGCCGGTGATCGAGTCGTTGGCACCCCTCGGGCGCAGGGCGGTCGACATGACGAGCCAGGCGAGGGCGACGAAGGCGACCCCACCGGCCGTCCAGCCTATCGCGGCAGGAAGCCACGAACGTGCAGGGGCGGCCGCCGCGGCACCCGCCGGCCGAGCTTCGACGGACTGCGCCGTGCTCTCGCTGAGCTGCCTCGCCAAATGGGCCGCCTCGCCTTCGTAACGGCGCCGCAGGCCTTCGTAGTCGGCCTCTGATAGATTCCCCGCCTCGAGGTCGGACTCGATCTCTTCCAAAGAACTCAGAACCGCGAGCCGCCTGTCCTCCAGTTCGGCACGTTCCGCGCTCGCTGCCGGTGTATCGCCGGCGGGCCTCTCGACTTGCTCTCGGGAGTCTCCTTCGCTCGCCGCGCCTCGGAAGGTGGCGAAAAGAACGGCGATGATGCCCCCGCCAACCGCGACCAACAGTAGGAATTCGGTCTGGCCCATGGTCTACAGCTCTCCCTCCTGCCCTTCATCGACGAGCGCCGCCGCCTGGGCCTGACCCTGCTGCACCCAGCGGCGCGCCGTCATGAGTACGAACGCCAGGCCACCGAGCAACAGGACGACAGGGAGCAGCCAAACCGTCCAGTTGAACCCTTCCGCCCTCGGTTCGAGAAGAATCCACTCACCGTAGCGGTCCAGGAAGTAGGCGGTGATCTCATCAGGCGACATACCGGCGAGCAGTTGATCGCGGATTAGGCCACGCATCTCCTGCGCCATCCCGGAGGGGGAATCTTGGACCGATAGTGCGCGACAGGTCGGGCAACGCAGCTTGCTGGCGATCGCCCGCACCTGCGCCTCCAGAGCGGGATCGACCGCTGCCTGAGCCTGGTCGACCGCCTCGGCCTCTTGAGTCGACACTCTGGTGACGGCGTACACCGGGACCGACAGAGCGGTCAAGCTCAGGGCCGCCAGGACGGTTACTCTCAGTGCGGACATCAGGGTTGGCCCCCATCGGTCGATGTGAGCTCGGGACCGGCCGACTCGGCCAGCAGTTGATCCATCCAGCGCCTCATCAGCGGTCGGTTCACTGGTCCGATCTGCTTATGGGCGATGCGCCCGTCTCTCGCGATGAAGTAGGTCTCGGGCACGCCGTAGATTCCGTAGTCGATTGCGATACGCGAGTTGGCGTCGATGAGGCTCGGCCAGCTTCCACCCATGCGCTGCATCCAGCGCTGCGCGTTCTCCGGAGTGTCCTGATAGACGACGCCGAGCATCTGGAAGTCCTGATCTGCGTAATAGCGCTCCGCCTCGACGAAGACGGCGTGCTCGTCGATGCAGGCGATACACCAGGACGCCCAGAAGTTGAGGACCACCACCTTGCCGCTCAAGTCGGATAGCTGCAGGCTGTCACCGTCGAGAGTGGGCGCCGCGAAGTCGAACGCCGTGCGTCCAGGCAAGGGCGACTCTATCCTGTTGGGGTCGCGCGTCATCCCGTAGGCGAGCAGCGCGACGATGGGCAGCGCGGCGGCGGGGATGAGAACTTTCTTCCAACTCATCAGTCGGCACCTCCCACAGCGGCTTCCGCCGTTTCAACTCGATCCTCGGCCGTTCGCCTGGCGCGATCCCCCACGAAACTGACGGTCGAGATGGCGAACAGCGCGCCCAGCGCCGCTATTCCGCCGCCAATCCAGATCCAGACGATCATCGGGTTGACGATGATGGCGATGGTCGCCGAGGAACCGTTCTGCGCGTAAGCCATCAGGGTAAGATAGAAGTCCTCGTGCGGTCGCGTCCTGACACGAGGTGTCCCAATGGGCTGGTCGGACCTCGGATAGTAGTTCAGCCGTGGCCTCATGATCGATGAGAACTCGCCGCCGCGCCCGATGCTGAGCGCCGCTTCCACAAAGTTGCGATGTGGCTCGCGACCCGCGTAGACCGAATCGAGGCGGATGTCGTAGTCCGAGAACGTCATCGTCTGGCCGATCGCCAGTGTAGCCTCTCTCTCCTGCCGGTAGGTCGACGAGAGCGCGATACCCACTGCCATGACGACCACACCCAGGTGGACCACGTAGCCGCCGTAGCGGCGGCGGTTCTTGCCCGTCACGCTCAGCATCGCCCGGCCGAGGCTCTCACCGTGGGCCGCGCGCCGCGCCATAGCCGGCCGCCACAGCTCGCCGACCAGGAGACCGACAGAGAGCACCGACAGAACCAAGGTCAGCCAGGTCAAGAAGTGGCGCGCACCAACCAGCCAGAAGACCACGCCCGCCAGCAACGCGACTATGCTCGGCCAAATGAACTTCTTCGCCAGTAGCTCGGGAGAGCCGCGCCGCCAGGGCAAGGCCGGCCCCACGCCCGCCAACAACACCAGGCCCAGCGCGATGGGAACGCTCATGCGATTGAAGTAGGGAGCGCCGACGCTGACCTTGACACCGCGAATCGCTTCGGCGATGAGCGGGTACACCGTGCCCAAGAGGACGGTGAAGGTGAAGGCGACGAACAACAGATTGTTCAGCAAGAAGGCGGTCTCCCTGGACGCCACCGCATCGAGCGCCGGCTCACTCTTCAACTCGTCGCTGCGCCAGGCGACCAGGCCGAGCGACACGACCAGCATCAGCGTGATGAACCCTAGGAAGAACGGACCGATCAGTCCCTCGGTGAAGGCGTGTACGCTGGCCAGGATGCCCGACCGGGTGAGAAACGTTCCGAACAGCGTGAGCAGGAACGTCGCGATCACCAGCAAGATGTTCCACATCTTGAGCGTCTGCCGCCGCTCCTGGACCATTATCGAGTGCAAGAACGCCGTCGCCGTCAGCCAGGGGAGGAAGCTGGCGTTCTCCACCGGGTCCCAAGCCCAGTACCCGCCCCAACCCAGGACCTCGTATGACCACCAGGCGCCCGCCACGATGCCCGCTGTCAGGAAGATCCACGGCGCCATGGTCCAGCGCCTAACGGCGCGGATCCAATCCCCGCCCACCTTGCCGGTGATCAGAGCCGCCATCCCGAAGGCGAACGGCACCGCCAGCCCAACGTAGCCCAAATACAGGAGCGGTGGGTGGAGTCCCATGAACGGGTGGTTCTGAAGCAGCGGGTTGGGCCCCGGGCCATCCGGCGGAACCGGGAACACCTGAGTGAACGGGTTCGCCGGCCAGGCGAGCATCAGCCAGAAGAACACGTTCACCACCAGCAGCATTCCGGTCACCGCCGGCATCAGATCCTGATAGCGGGACCGGTATATGTAAACCACCACGGCCGTGTAGGCGGCGAGGATCCATCCCCAGAAGAGGATGGAGCCGTCCAGCGAAGACCAGAGCGAGATTACCGTATAGAAGACCGGCGTCGAGCGGCTTCCCACCTGCGCCACGTAGCCCACGCTGAAATCGTGGACCACCAGAGCGTAGACCATGATCAGGATCGTCAGCGTCGCCAGCACGAACACACCGTACGCCGCACGTCGCCCAAGCGCCGCCAGACCCGACCGCTCCGGCTTGACACCGGCGAACGCTACCACCGCCCCGGCCACCGATAGCAGCAGTGCACCGACGATGGACAGATACCCTATGCTATTTATCATGACCCGTTATTCGCTCCCTGCTCTTTGAACAGGTCCCGGTAGTACTCCTGTTTCTCTTCGCCGTGCTGTGGCGCACGGTACTCCTCAGAGTGCCTGACCATCAGATTCGTCGCACGGAAGACTCCGTTTCGCGTCAGAGTCCCTTCGACCACTGCCCCGATCGGCGTCGCCCGGTCCGCCGCCTCAAGGAACATCTGCGGTGGCACTCCCGCACTCTCTACCTCGATCGTTCCGTCCTCGTCGGCCAACTGGAACTGTAACTCCTGTGTCTCCGCGTTCCACTGCACGCTGCCCGGAACAACCATGCCGCCCAACCGCACTGACGTGCCGTAGGCCGCGTCTCCCTCTGCCAACAGCTCCGTCGGCGTCCAGAAATAGACCAGACTACGACCGAGTCCGCCAAACGCGAAGTAGCCGAAGATGACGAGCACGACGACGACGCCTACGGCCAAGGTGAGTTTCTTGTTCACAATAGACCCGCCTATTCGTTAGCCCAGAGGGCAGCGTTCAGCTTCACTTCCCTGCCGCTCCAGGCTGATCCGTAACCCAGTCGCTCCGACAGCTTTGTCCCTGAGCCGCTATAAGTTAGTAGTATCCGCCGTATAGGCTAGGTTTGGGCCGGATATGCGCTTCTGACGCCGCCTTACGGCTTCGGACCTCCTCGGTTGGTAAAAGTTTTCCGAAATTGTGAAAAAAGTATTCAGCTTTCCGGCCTCCGCCGGGGACGGCGATTTGTCTTAAGTGCTTGTTATTACGTCATTTAGGCCCTTCGGCACGCTTTGGGAACGGGCCTTGCAAATTGCGAGGGCTGAAGAGCGGAGTCTCGAGCGTCTTAGCCGGACAGGGAAAACGGCGGGGGAGGGCGACTCAGGGGCTCCGTTCTTTATTGAGGCAGTTTCTCCCGGCCCTTCAGTCGACTGCTTTGCTTTTGGAGACAGCCTCGACATTCGACATTCGACAGCCGACAGCCAACACCCGAGTACAGCTCGACTCCCGACGTTCGACCTCCGACGTTCCACGTCCATGGACATCGAAGGTCGAGAGTCGAACGTTGATAGTCGAGCTGTACTCGGCTGTCGAATATCGAATGTCGGCTGTTGAATGTCCTTCTCTTCACCACCGCGGTAGAATGAGGGATGAACCCGAATCCGAGGATTTTGCTGACGGGGCGGCCGGGCTGCGGCAAGACGACAGTAATCCGCCGGACGGTGGAGCTTATCGGCCAGCAGCGCTGCGCCGGCTTCTACACGGAGGAGGTTCGGGAGCGCGGGCGGCGGATCGGGTTCGACGTGGTGACGGTGGACGGGCAGCGCGGCCCCCTGGCGCGCGCCGGTGCGGCGGGCCCCCGGGTCAGCCGCTACGGGGTGGACCTCGGGTCGTTCGAGGCGCTGGGGGTAGAGACGCTGGAGGCGGCGCTGGACAGTCGTGGCTGCGTTCTGGTGCTGGACGAGATCGGGAAGATGGAGCTGTTCAGCGAGCGTTTCGTCGGACTTCTGGATCGGATATTCGAGCCTGCAGCGGAACGGGCGATCCTGGGGGCTGTCATGGAGCGGCATCATCCGCAGGTCGATCGACTGCGCGAGCACCCCGGCGTAGAGGTGGTCCGGGTGATGACTGAGAACCGGGAAGACCTCCCGTCGCATTTGAGTCGAATTTACGGAGAGTTTCTCGAGACGACGAAGTGACCCTACGCCTCGACTACTGTCAAGCTCAGAATAGTTCCACCCAGGACCTGGGAGATACCGGTACCGGACGTGACAGATTGGAGAGGCGCTCGGCGCGCTCTACGGCGCAGCTGCTGAAGACCACCTTCGGCAGAGGCCCGTCTACGTCCAGGTCCTCACCCATGAAGCCGCCATAGAGAGTAGCCGAGGCCTTCATCTGCAGGTCGGCAGAGCCACTAGATGGCGCTCTCAGGAGTATTATGCCGTAGAAATCGAAGGGCCCCTGAAGGTTGAGGTCACCCTCAACCAGCAGAATCCCCTGGGCCGTGCCGTTCCCGACCAGGCTGAGATCACCGTTAACGTGGATGATCGGGAAGTAGTCGAAGCAGGGGTGGTTCTCGTCGTTGGGCTCCCCCCAGTTGTCCGGATCGAGGCGATTGCATCTTCCGCTGGTGTCGAGGCTTGGTTTCGAGCCGCCGCTGAACGAGTAGCCTGCGGGAAACGAATAGTCGGCCAACGCCACGATGTCGTTGTAGGTCAGGCCGGAGCCGAAGTTGGTGAAGAGGTTCGACTTGGTGATCGATCCATCCTGGACTATGGCCTGGGGCGACCCCGCGACCCGGCCCGGCAAGTCGATGTCGCTCGCATCATCGATGCGCACTCCAGGCAGATCGCCTGTGCGATAGTCGGTGCAGACGGAATCGGCCCAGGTCGGCGGGTCAGCATCCAGACCCGTGACCTGGATGCGCTCGGGCCCGCTCGTGCTGCCCCACTCGACCTCATCCCAGACCTTCACCGCTGCCTGGCAGCAGATGTGGGGGAATCTCGCCCGCACGAGCATGGCCTGGCGCCGTTCTCCCAAGCTGGGCCCCGGCGGGCGGCCTACCGCTTCGATGTAGAAGTAACGCTTGAGGGAATCGGCAGCGCGCCCAACGCGGATCACGTTGGCCGTGTAGTTTCCGCCGCCTGCAAAGGTCCTGGGGCCTAGCGTCTTTGTGTCACCAGGCGCCAACGTGTAGAAGCTGTCCGGGTGCCATTCCATCAACACCTCGCGAATGCCCGCCTCGCCGGCATAGAAGCTGGCGGTCAAGCTTCTCATGCCACGACCGATCTGGAACTCCTGCGACGCCGAGTAGTAGCCGCCAGCGACGACAGCGGCGAGCAGTACGAGGGCGAAGATCGCCATAGCGAGGGCGAAACCACCTTCATCTCTCAGGCGGGCAGGCGCCCGAGCGATCGTCGACCCGTATCTATTCATCGTTCCGCAAGTAGGCGCTGGTGGTTAGCATGCGATAGTCCGGTTCTTCAACCGACCTGTAGGTAGGCGCTTTGACCTGAATATCGACTCGACTGACCTGCAACGGATTGGTCGTCACCGCACCGGCAGCGTCGTAGTAGGTGAACAGCAGCCCCCCCGAGTCCGCCGGCGCCAGTGGTCCGGCTACCGGCACATACGTGGACGCAGAAGAGTACTCCCTTCGCCCCAACCACGACCGGTCATACAGTTCGAACACGCCATACACATGAGGGCGGTAGAGCCGCACCGGGGCACCCACCCAGACGCCGGCCAGCGAGCCGGTTACGGTAATCTGCAAATCGGCGGGATCGCTCCAGGCGCAGGCCGGCGGCGAAGTGGACAGACTGGTGACCCCGAGCACAATCCAAGTGTCGTCGTCATCACGCAAGCCGTTCTCGACGAACACCAGCACGGAGTCCGCCAGGTCCAACCGGAAATGACCCGAGACTTGAGTCAGAGCAAGTGTATTCGCACCGACGTTCACGGCGCAGGCTACCGCGAAGCCCACAGTGGAGCGGACCACGAAGCTGTCAGGGCCGATGGCGTAGAGATCGCCGTCCGCCGCGCTAGCCTCGCGGAACTCGGATGCGAGCACCGTGGTCGATGCCCGCATCGCATGCCTGGCGTCGAGGATGCGCGCCTGCCGTGCATAGAACTTCTTCTGTGTGGAAAGCGCCCGCAGCGTGCCGGCCACGACGATCCCGGTGAGGGTCATCGCGACGAGAACCTCTATGAGGGTGAATCCGCGCGACCGGGCCACGCGCCGTAGCTTCATCTCGGGACGTAGAAGACTATGGTGTCGGCGTCGGTGTCCCCCCTCTTGCGGGGGAACGTCGCCCAAAGGGTGACCTTCTTGGGGTTCCAGCCCTCAACGTACCAGTTCACCATGTAGTTGCCCACCTGCAGGCTATCGGTCTGAACGGACGCATAGGGCATGGCTTTGATGCTCTCGGCCTGTTGGGTCATCGCCATCGACAGCTCGGTGTCCCGGCGGCCCATCCAGAGCTCCGTCGACGACAAGCCCACCGCGCTGGCGAACCCAACCACCCCGATGGCGATGATCACCACCGAGATAAGCAGCTCCGTCAGCGTGAAACCGGACTCGCTCTGAATTTTGCCCATTCAGGCCCTCAGCGTCGTCGCACTACTGTTCCGCCCAGCGAAAGCTGGACGGTGTCGACACGATCCCAACGCGAGAATTCGATGGTAACGCCATGAGCATCGCATCCGCCGCCCGAATACGCCAGACCCCGGGCATCGAAGCAAAGCGTATCCACCGCTGTTATCATCGTCACTCCGCCGTACTCCGTAGGCAGGTGCACAACGCGACCGATCGTGTCGGCCTGCATCGCGGCGGCCGTCCCGGTGTCCACCTCCACCCAAAACTCACCTGGGCCCGCCTCGATGTGCAGCCGCGCCTCTCGACCGTACTGCACGGCCGCCGCCCTCGCCCTCGCATAAGTATTGACAAATGCATCACGCGCGCTGCCGACCTTGAACCTTCCAGTGACAGCTGACGCTAGCGGCAGGCTGATGCCCAGCAGCACAGCGACGACAAGCATTGCCATTGCGAGCTCGAGTAGAGTCATACCGCGGCAGCACTCGAGCTGGCGGGGGGATTTAAAGACTGCCGCGAGACGGCGACGGGACATAGGTCGGCCGCATATCAAGTTGGCGAAAACTCCTCCCGAGAGCAAGACCTGCGTCCTAAGTTACAATTTTGCAACGTGTTCGGGCACGCGATTTCCCCCGCTCGCCGGCCAGCGCCGGAAAATGGGGATACTCCACCTATTACGCTCACCGTGCTCATTTGCGTAAACGCATGATTCTGGCACGGTCAGCGCCGGCGGGACACACGGTGGGGAGAGGCGCCGGTGGGATTCGAACCCACGAATAGGGGCTTTGCAGGCCCCCGCCTTAGTCCACTTGGCTACGGCGCCGCTGACCACCTCTCGTATCAAACTAGGCGCCGACCGCTCGCTGTCAATTTTGACCTTTGACCGCTCCCTGTCCCGGCAGGCGCGATAGGCTCATATTATCGGCCGCCGGGTCCGGCGAAGCGATCACGGGCCTGCGCGGACCAGAACCGACTGAACGAAATCCTCAGCAAATCGACGGATGGCTATCCAGCATCTGAGGCGAAACGGGGAGGATCACAGGTGAAGCGACGCCAAGCCGTCCTTTCGCTCATCGTGGTGCTCTCCCTGCCCAGCGGGCTGGAAGCCCAGTGGACAGACGCACAGCTACCCAAGCGAGGCGAGCTTCAGGTCGGAATCGCCGGCCAGAACATCACCGTGGACCACCGGTTCACGCCTGATGGGTCGAAGCAGCCACTCACGGAGATGTTCGCAGCAGAGCTGGATTCCCGGCTGGTTCCGCCGCTCGACAGCCTGGACGTCCTGCTCAGCGGTCTGTTCCCTGCCCTCGGGCTGTCGACGCCTCAGGCTAGCACTCTGGGGCCGGTTCGGTATGACGTGCTCCTGGAGCGGACGCGAGTACCCATAAGCCTGACCTTCAGCGTGGTCGACTGGCTGGCCGTCTTCACCGTCGTGCCGCTCGTTAGGAGCCAGTCGTTCGTAGGCACGCAAATCGACTCGCTGGCCGCCAACTCGGGCCCCGAGTCGAGCGCGTTCGGCGGTGATCCGGACGCCTTCTTCACGGACTTGAGCACCGGGATCACTTCGCTCGACTCGATCGTCGCCGAAGGCACGCTGCCGCCGGACCAGCAGGCGGAGGCGGTAGCGTTGCTCGCGGACGCCCGGCTGCTGGAGTCGGGTCTACTGCAGATGCGGGATCTCGAGTACGTGCCAAGCGACTCGGGCGGCAACGGCCGCCAGCTGAGTGGGTTCTACGCAGACCTGGAGACCGGCTTTCAGGCCTTCGAGGTCGCTCTCCCAACGCTATCGTTCGCGGGACCGATCGACGCCGATGAGGCGCAGGCCCTGACGTCAGGGCCGCAGTTCGGCATCGAGCCGATCCAGGACCGCGACACGGGCATCAAGCTGGGGGATGTGGAAGCCGGGATCAGCGTGCAACCGCTAAACACGTTCCCGCGGCGTCCCGGCGAAGACAGGGCGACATTTCCGCTGCGACTGCGGCTGGACGCCCTCTATCGCTTCCCGACAGGGACGCCGCCGATCGCCACCCGGCTGACGGACATCGGCGCGGGCCAGGGCCAGCCCGACCTGGAGTTCCGCTCGACGCTCGATGTCGCGTTCGGCAGCCGGTTCTGGCTGTCGGTATTCGCAGGCTACAACATCCAGATGGAGGCAGAGGTGGAGCGGTTGGTCACCTCGCGCGAAACCCCAATCCAGTTGGGCGCCTATACAGCGCTCATCGCCTGGGATCCGGGAGACGTACTGACCCTGGCGGCGGTACCACGCTTCAACTTCACACGCAACATCACGTTCTCGTTCCTCTACGCGATCAGGCGCCACGGCATGGACCAAGTGACGCCGGTCGATCCCGTTCCGGACGGCGCGGCTTTCGTTCCTTCCGACCTCGAGGAAGGCTCCGAGTACAACAGCAGGTCGTTGGGCTTCACCGCTCGCTACTCCTCCACCGAGTGGTCGGGCGACCGGCGCTCGGGCATCCCCGTCGAGGTCGAGTTGACCTACCTGAACACTACCAAGGGAACCGACGGATTCGTTCCGAAGCGGAACGTCTGGCAGGTCGGTCTCCGTCTGTACCAGCAGATCTTTCGGTAGGCAGAGCCGGGCGCGACCCTATCCCGTGGGGGCCAGCAGCGCCCGGGCGTGCTCGAGTGATGCTTCGCGCTCCGGGTCGCCGCCCAGCATGCGGGCCAAGTCGCGCACGCGGTCGTCATCCCGCAGCTCCGATACGCTGGTCGACGTCTTCTTGCCCTTCGAGCCCTTGGCCACCAGGAGGTGGTGATCGGCAAGCGCCGCGATCTGCGGCAGGTGAGTGATGACGAAGACCTGGTGGTGGCCGGCGACTACTTTCAGGCGTTCCGCCACTTTCTGTCCGACGATTCCGCCGATGCCGGCATCGATCTCGTCGAAGATCAGCGTGGGCGTCTTGTCCAGTCGTGCCAGGATGGTCTTGAGCGCCAGCATGACCCTGCTCAACTCCCCACCCGAGGCCACCCTCGCCAGCGGTTGCGGGTCGAAGCCCTTGTTTAGCGTGACGCGGAATTCCACATCCTCGGCACCGGTCGACGCAATCGCCGAGCGCTCCCCGAATGCGAGCTCGAAGCGCCCGTCGGGCATGCCCAGCTCGGGGAGGATCGAAGTGACTTCTGCGCTGAGCGCCTTCGCCGCTTTCGCGCGCGCCGCACTCAGCTTCGCCGCCAGCTCGCCGAGCTGCCCCGAGAGGGCCTCCTCCTCTCGACCCAGCTCCTCCAGCTCGAATCCGGCCAGGTCGAGCGCCTCGAGCTCCTGCCTGGCCCGGCTCCCCGCCTCGATCACATCCTCCAGCGTGGGGCCGTACTTCGATTTCAAGCGGTAGAGGAGATCGATGCGCTGGCGCGTCATCTCGAGCTTGGAGGGGCTGAGGTCGATCGATGCTCTGTAGGAAGCCAGTCGTTCGCCTAGCTCCTGAAGCGTGTAGTACGCCGTCTCCAACAACTCGCTGAACTGGGCCTCGGCTCCGGGGTCGACTTTGACCAAAGCCGCCAGCTCGCGCCGCAGAGCGCCCAGACGATCGCAGACCGCTCCTTCACCTGAATAGACTTGATCGTGGAGGGCGTCGGCCCGCTCGATCAGCTCCTCTGCATGGGCGAGTCGGCGTTCCTCGTCCACCAGATGGAGGTCCTCCTCCGGATTGGCCAGCTCGGCAGCTTCGATTTCATCGGTCTGGTGACGCAGGAAGTCGGCCCGCTCCTCCGTACGTGCCCGCCGCTCCTCTACCTCCTGTCGTTTACGACGAACCTCGTTGAGCTGTGACCAGCACTCGCGCAGCTCGGCGGCGAGCGCGCCGGCTCCGCCGAACTCGTCGAGGATCTCTCTCTGCGGTCCGGCGTGGAGAAGCGCCTGATGCTCGTGCTGGCCGTGGAGATCGACGAGCGCCCGCCCGAACTCCCAGGTTTGAGACGCCGTCGCCGGCGAGCCGTTGATCCAGGCACGGCTCCGCCCGCTGGCGTTCACTTCCCGCTTCAGCACGAGCCAGCCATCGCCGGCCTCGACGCCGATCTCGTCACAGCGCTCGCGCAGGTCCGCGCGATCGCCGATATCGAACACGGCTTCGATAAGTGCGCGCTCTTCGCCGGCTCGGATCACATCGGTTGCCGCGCGCTCGCCGAGGACCAGCGACAGCGCCCCGACGATGATCGATTTGCCGGCCCCCGTTTCGCCGGTCAGCACGACGAGTCCCGGCTCGAAGCGCAAATCAAGATCCTCGATGACCGCGTAGTTCTTAATTCGTAGCTCGTTCAGCACGATAGTCAGGCGGAAGGTTGCCTAGTGATCGGCCTTCATCCCCTCGGACACGTCGCCCCACTTCAGCTTGCGGCGCAGCAAGGAGAAGAACGACTGCTCCGGCAGGCGCACCAAGCGTACCGGTTCCCGCGCTTTCGAGACGACGACCCGATCGCCCGGCTTGAGCTCGGAGCCCACCTGCCCATCGACAGTGAGGATCAGATCTTCCGGCGAAGAGACCACCTGCAGGGTGATCTGGGCGCTCGCGCGCAGCACGAGCGGCCGCACAGCGAGGGTGTGTGGACAGATCGGAGTGATCACGATAGCGTCGAGTCGCGGATCGAGTATCGGGCCACCGGCCGAGAGCGAGTAGGCCGTTGAGCCGGTAGGAGTCGAGACGATCACGCCATCGCCGCGGTAGAGGCCGACCTCCTCCTCATCCACCCATACTTTCAGGTGCACGACCCGAACCAGGCCGCCCCGGTGCAAGACCGCATCGTTCAGGGCGTAGAACGGTTCAACAGTTTTCTTCTCGTGCTCCAGGCGCACCTCCAGAGCCATGCGGGTATCGAGGACGAAATCCCCCTCCGCGATGCGCCCCAGCGCCTCCTCCATCTCCTCCATCGAGACCGCAGTCAGGAAGCCCAGACGGCCGAGGTTCACACCGAGCACCGGCGTCCCGGCCGGTGCCGCCCAGCGAGCACCGCCCAGCAACGCACCGTCGCCGCCCAAAGTGACGACCAGGTCGATCGCGCCCGGGTCATCCGGAAGCTCAGCCAGGGAGGTCCCGCTGGCAGCGCGAAGCTCACTTCCCACGAGCAGCTCGAAATCGAGAGCGGGCGCGAAGCTCACCAGGCGGTCCAGGGCCCCGACGACATTCCTGTATTTCGGGTTACCCACCACGCCGATTCGTTTCATCCGACCCACCAGTAGATGTTCAACTGACGATTATCGACCAGAGTCAACGCAGCGTCAACGTCCTCCCCGGGCCGTCCTACAGTTGCCTAAGATTTGCGCTCCACCACGTGCTTGGCCAGCCCCTCGAGGACCGGGCTATCGACGCCCGCCCGGCGCAGGGCTGAGATAGCTTCCTCGGCCAGGCGGTTCGCTTCGGCTCGCGCCTTCTCCGCGCCGAATACCCCGGGGTAGGTAGCTTTGCCCAGCGCACGATCGCTCAACGCGTCCTTCCCCAGCGAGATCGTGGTTCCTTCTTCGTCCAACAGGTCGTCGGCGATCTGGAAAGCGAGGCCCACCTTGTCGCCGTACTCGGTAAGCGCCGCCAGCCCCCGGGGCTCGACGCGCCCGACCCGGCCACCCAGCCGCGCCGCGGCACGAATCAAGGCACCGGTCTTCCGACGATGGATCTCGACCAACTGCTCACCGGTGACCGGTCGGCCTTCACTGATCAGGTCGAGCACCTGGCCCCCCACCATTCCTGTGGGCCCGGCAGCCTCCGACAGCTCGGCGACCAGAGCGGCGCCCTCCTCGGGAGCGAGGCCAAGAGCCTGCGCCTCCACAGCGACCGCCCACCCGGCGAGCGGCACCATGGCCGCCGCAGCGACGGTAGCGCGCTCGGTGCCGAATGCCCTGTGGCAAGTCGGGCGCCCGCGCCGCCAATCATCATCGTCCATGCAGGGAAGATCATCGTGCACCAGCGAATAGGCATGAACGATCTCGAGCGCCGCCGCCAGTCGAGCCACACGATCGTTGGGCGCGCGTCCGCCGACCTCATAGCTGGCGAGGAAGAGGATGGGGCGAAACCGCTTGCCCCCACTTTCGCAAGCATAGCGGATGGGCGACGCCAGCCAGTCGCTCACACCTTCCAGGTAGTCATCCAAGACGCCAGTGAGCGCGCGGTTGACGCGTTCGCGAGTCTGTTCGAGGTAGGCGTTGAATTCGTCCATGCGTGCCGGTGGCCGGTAGTCGGTGGCCAGTAGCCGGTGACTACGGCTCGCCGGATTCCTCCTCGAGTTCGACGTCCGCCTCCTGCTGTGTCCCCCGCCGATCGATGAGCACCTGCTTGATCCGCCCCTCCGACTCGGTCAACTCGCGTTCCGCCGCGCGGATCAGTTCCATCCCCTCGTCGAACAGCCGGAGCGCCTCCTCGAGCTCCAGCTCCTCGCTCTCCAGGCCCTTAACGATCTCTTCCAGGCGGTCGATCGCCTTTCCCAAGCTGAGCTTCTTCGCCACTTCCTCAGACCTCTTCACTTTGCGACTCCGCTCGTGCCCGCACGCGTCCATCCTTCAACCGCAGGGTGAACTCCGTGCCCGGACGGAAGTCATCGATACTCCGCATGATCCTATCGCCGTCGGCGAGCGCCAGCACGTACCCCCGTTGCAGCACCGCCATCGGTCCCAGGACTTGCAGCCGCTGGCGCAGGCCGTCCACGGCGACCCTGTGGCTCCCGAGAATCGTGCGGGTCGCGCCGACCAAGCGTTCCTCGAGACGATCGACGCGCTGCGCACCGCGAACCACCCTGCCCTTCAGCGCCGTCGCCAGCCGCTCTCCCGTGTGCGCCAGCTCGGTGCGCAACGGCTCGACGTCAGGCACGGCGAGCTCGGCCGCGGCGGAGGGAGTCGGGGCCCGGCGATCGGCCACGAGATCGGCCAACGTGATATCGGTCTCGTGTCCAACGGCGGAGATGACGGGGGTCGGCGAGGCCGCGATGGCCCGGGCGACCCGCTCGTCGTTGAACGCCTGGAGATCTTCAAGCGAGCCACCGCCGCGGCCAACGATCAGGACTTCGGCGCGCGAAGACCGGCCGGCGTGACGCAGGGCGGCAACGATCGAGCCGGCGGCGCCGTCCCCCTGCACTCGGGCCGGGTAGATGAGGACGTCCGTCCAGGGTGCGCGACGGCGGATGATCGAAACGACATCGCGGATCGCAGCGCCCTCCAGCGAAGTCACGACACCCACGCAGGCGGGGAAAGCAGGCAGCGGCCGCTTTCGCGCCGCCTCCAGCAACCCTTCTGCTTCGAGCTTGGCGCGCAGACGCTCAAACGCTATGCGCCACAGTCCTTCACCCTTGGCCGTCAACTCGCGGACGACGAACTGGAAGCGGCCGGCCCGCTCGTACACCGTCGGGTAGCCGAGGACGTGGACCGCCATACCTTCGGGCGGCTCGGCTGGCAACCTGCGTGCGGCTTCGCGCCACATGACGCAGGCGAGCTGTGCTCGTTTGTCTTTCAGCGTGAAGAAGCAGTAGCCGGCCGGGTAACGCTTGAACCCCGACACTTCTCCGGCAACCCAGAGCGGCGGTAGCGAGCCCTCGAGCAGCTCCCGCGCCAGCGCGTTGAGCTGGCTGACGCTCCATACATCTGGGACTCGATCGCCGCCGAGCGCCCGTGTGTTGGCTGCTTGATGGAACAGGTCGTGATTCACGAAACGCCAGTGATCTCCCGAGCCGCCTTGATGCAGTTGGTGAGCAGCATGGCGATCGTCATGGGCCCCACGCCGCCGGGTACCGGCGTGATGGCGCTGGCGATTTCAGCGACCTCATCGTAGGCCACGTCGCCGACCAGGCGATAACCCTTCTCCGTGCTCGGGTCATCGACGCGGTTGACGCCCACGTCGATCACCACGGCACCGGGCTTCACCGATTCCGCCTTCACGAACTCGGGCACACCGATGGCCGCCACCAGGATATCGCCTTCACGGAGTACGGCCGACAGGTCGGGCGTGCGGCTGTGGGCGAGCGTCACCGTCGCGTTGCCGCCCTCCATCTTCTGCGCGAGCAGCACGGCCAGCGGCTTACCCACGATGTTCGACCGGCCAACGATCGTCACTCGTTTGCCGGACGGATCGTTACCGGTCCGCATCAGCAGTTCCACTACACCCGCGGGCGTAGCGGACCGGAAGGCCGCGGGATCGCCGACCATCATGCGACCGACGCTCACCGGGTGAAAGCCGTCCACGTCTTTGTCCGCCGCGATCCGGAAGATGATGTCCTTCTCCTCGATCTGCGGAGGCAGGGGCAACTGAACGAGGATGCCATGCACCGAATCATCGGCGTTTAGCCGATCGATGACGGCCTCGAGCTCCTCTTGGCTGGTCTCGGCGGACATCCTGACCACTTCCGACTTGATCCCGGTTTCTTCGCACGCCTTCGCCTTCATGCGGACATAGACGCCGCTCGCAGGGTCCTCCCCCACCAGCACTACCGAGAGACCCGGTGTGACTCCTTTCGCCTGCAGCTCCTCGACTTGCTGCTTGACTTCCTGGCGGATCTCCGCCGCAATCCGTTTACCATCGATTACCACAGCCACCCTCGTCACTCCTCTTCGTAGATCTGATCAACTCGCTCGATACTAGTCGCATGACCCGAGGCGACGTCGATGTCGACGATCGCCCCTTGAAGCCTCAGGTCCTCCTCGGCCAGCTCCAGACGGAACCGCCGTCCCAGAACTTGCCTCTCTATCGCCTTGTCGGCCTGAAACCCGATGACCCCGGCGTGTGCACCCGTCATCCCGAGATCGGTCTGGTAGGCCGTGCCGCCCGGCAGGACACGGGCGTCGGCCGTGGGCACGTGCGTGTGAGTGCCGACGACCGCGCTAACGAGACCATCGATGAACCAAGCGAAGGCCAGCTTCTCGGCCGTCGCCTCGGCGTGGAAATCTATCACGATGATATTTGTCTCCGCACGCATCTCGTCGACCAGCGCCCGGCCCACCCTGAAGGGATCGTCGATGGCCTGCATGAAGACGCGGCCCTGCAGGTTGACCACGGCCACCTTCGCGTCACCGACATCATGGATATGTGCGCCGTGGCCCGGATTGGCGGGCGGGTAGTTGGCCGGCCTCAGCAGGCGCGGCTCGGAATCGAGCAGCCTGACGCCTTCCTGTCGGTCCCAGATGTGGTTGCCCGAGGTGACCACGTCGACGCCCCAACTGAAGAGGTCGGTGATCAGCTGCTGGGTGATCCCGTAGCCGCCGGCGAGGTTCTCGCCGTTGGCCACCACCAAGTCGACAGCTCGCTCCTCGCGCAAGCGCGGCAGCAACGCGCGCGTGACCTCGCGCCCAGGCCTACCTACAAGGTCGGCGACGAAGAGGATCCTCATAATAGACTGGGCCGGGTTAGGCGCTGGCGCGACGAAATTGTGACCCCTGCTGCGGTCGCCCAGCCCGCCTAGCGGGCGAAGTCAACCGCGCGGGTTTCCCGAACTACGACGACCTTTATCTGGCCGGGATACTGGAGCTCTTGCTCGATGCGCCTGGCGGTCTTCTCGCTGAGCACCGCCATCTCATCGTCGGAGATCGACTCGGGCGTTACCATGATACGAACCTCGCGGCCCGCTTGAATGGCGAAGCACTTCGCCACACCGTCAAACGACGTTGCGATCTCCTCCAGCTTCTCGAGTCGCTTGACGTAAGCCTCGAACGACTCGCGCCGCGCGCCGGGGCGAGCCCCGGATACGGCGTCAGCCGCCGTGAGCAGGAAGGTCTCCGGGTAGCGGGCCGGCTCTTCGCCGTGATGCGCGCGAATGGCGTTGAGCACCTGGTCGGGCTCGCTGCAGCGTTTGCAGAGCTCGTAACCCAGCTCGACGTGCGTACCCTCATGCTCGTGCGTCATTCCCTTGCCGATGTCGTGTAGCAGGCCCATTCGCTTGGCCATCTTGACATCGAGACCGAGCTCCGCCGCCATGTGGCCGGTCAGGCGAGCGACCTCCTTCGAGTGCAGGAGCTGGTTCTGGCCGTACGACGTACGGTATTTCATGCGACCGAGAGTTTCCATGATGTTGTGATGGAGGCCATGGATGCCGAGCTCGTAGCACGCTTCTTCGGCCGCCTCCTGCATGCTCTGCTCCACCTCTTTCTTCGACTTCTCTATCACTTCCTCGATGCGGCCCGGGTGGATCCGGCCATCCGCCACAAGTTTCTCCATGGCAAGCCGCGCTATCTCACGGCGGACGGGATCGTAGGCCGACAGGATCACGGCCTCCGGCGTGTCGTCGACGATCACATCGACGCCGGTCAGGTTCTCGAACGCGCGGATGTTGCGGCCCTCGCGCCCGATGATCCGCCCCTTCATCTCGTCGTTGGGGAGAGGTACCACAGAGACCGTGGCTTCGGCGGCGTGGTCGGCGGCGATCTTCTCGATGGCCAGAGCCACGATGTTCCGAGCTTCACGCTCGGCGTTCCGCGTCGTCTCTTCCTTGATCACGCGGACCCGCTTCGCAGCCTCTGCCCGCGCTTCTTCCTCCACCATGCGCATCAGTTCGCGCTTGGCTGCCTCCGTCGTCATACCGGCCATGCGCTCGAGCTTCTGGTGTTGCTCTTTCACCAGCTGTTCGTAGCGGACGCGATCCTCGTCGACGGTCTGCTGTAACGCGTCCAGCTCGCCGCCGCGTTTGTCCAACTCTTCGTGCTTCTGATCGAGCAAGCCGTACTTGCGATCGAGCATGCTCTCACGGTCTTCCAGTCGGCGCTCCATCCGCTCGGTTTCGCCGCGACGCTTTGCGAGCTCCTTCTCCAGGCTCTCCTTGGCCCGCAGGACCTCCTCCTTGGCCGCCAGCTCCGCGCTGCGCCTCGAGTTCTCGGACTCCGCACGCGCGTCGGCTACGATCCGCGCAGCCTCGGCCTTCGCGCTCTCTTTCTGCCGGCCGATTTGACCGAGCTCAAATCGCCGCACGAGGATGAGAGTGACGGCCCAACCGATGACACCTCCGGCCGCCACGGCGATTAGGGCTACGATGAAATCCACGACTACACCTCTCCTGTATGGTGCCCGCGCCGAGTTCCACGGCCCGGACAAAAAAAGCGGCAAGGTCCAAAACCCTGCCGCTGGAAGAAGCTATTACGACCTGTCGGTCAGAAAACAGATTTGCACGCCGGCGTGTGATACGCCGGCGCAGATGTCGAACTACCGTCTATCGGCTCTGGCTCGGCTCACTCCGGGACTTGCCCGGCATGGAGATGACGGAGAGCACTGAACGGATCCGATCACTATGCAAACTGCTTTCTAAGCGATTATTGCCAGTTTCCAGACAGCCACAGGGCTATGCGGAATAATAGATTGACCGACAAGGGTTTGGCAAGCTAGCAGGCGGGTGTCGGTCGGGCGCGGCGGGGACCCTCGCTTCATGTCGCGCGGCTCAGGCCAAGACAGTGCACAGGCCAGGGCGCTCCAAATGTCCGCTCGTGGCCCCGCCGCGCCCTCCCTTTCGCGACGAGGGGAGCCGCCCTCGCCCAGGCAGCCTCCGAGACGTCCTAACTTCCCCGAACCTCCGAATCCCCGAATCAACTTCGAGAATTCCCAGCAGTGTTACTCGGTTGCCCCACCCTCGACCATGGCGATCACTTCGGCCATCAGCCGCTCGGCGCGCTTCTCCGCTAGCCCCTTGACGACCTCGACGCCTTCCCGCATGCGGAACAGCTGGTCGGTGACGGCCAGGGCGGTCAGTATCGCCACCTTCTTCTGGTCCACCACACCGCTCTCCTCGCGGATTTCGCGGGCCGTGCGATCGACGTGTTGGGCGACCTTGTGAGTGTAGTCGGAGCCTGTCTCGGACTTCAGCGTGTAGGTCTCACCGAGGATCTGGACCTCGACCATCTCCTTGTCCTGGCTCGCATCCCCCGTCATTTGGCGTCCTCCAGGAATTCCACTTCGCGGGCCAGCTTCTCGGCCTGTAGGCGACCGTCTTCGAGCTGGCTTCGAAGTTTCGCGTTCTCTTCGCGCAGGCTTTGCAGTTCGCTAGCGGCCTCGCTCGGATCCAGCTTGTCGCCGACCTTGCCCAACCGGTCGAGCACTTCCTGCAGGCGGCGTCGCTCCGCCTCCGACGCAGCAGCCCGCTCGCGCCAGACCTCGAGCTGGCGCAGCGCACGGCGCACGGCCCCCTCCAGAGCATCGAAGCCCGGAAACTCGATGCTCGGCTTACGCCCCTCGGATCCCAACATTGAGCTTCTCCTGCAGCGCGGAGGTGATCTTGTTCATGGCCGCATCGACCTCTTCGTCTGTTAGGGTACGATCCGGCGAGCGGAATCTCAAGCGCCAGGCAATGCTGCGCGTGTCCTCGGGGATATTCTCGCCTTCGTAAACGTCGAAGACGGTGAGGCTCTCGAGGTGCTCTGGAGCCGCTTCACGAATCACCGCACCCACCTCTGCGGCGCGGATGCGCTTGTTCACGATGAGCGAGACGTCGCGCTCCACCTCCGGATAGACGGGGAGCGGCTGGTAGGCAACCGGCTCTGCTTGGCTAGGTATCACCATCATCTCGAAACCCCACACTGGGCCCGCCCAGCGCGGAGCCTCGATGCTCCCCGAGGGAACGCGACCTGCCCAACCCAGCATTTGACCGTCTTGTGACACAACGGCCAACGGCTGCTCTAAACTCGCCGGAGCGGCCTCGGGATCGACGGGTCGCACCTCCGCGCTCGGTGCCGCCAAAGCGGTGACGGCATCGACCATCCACTTCAGATCCCACACATCCCATTCGCCGGTCTGACTGGACCAGTGCGCTGGAGTCCTTTGGCCAGTCCAAGCGGCAGCGACGCGAGTGGTCTCATCCGGCACCGCGCCGCTGGAAGCGCCGAAGGCCGTGCCCAGCTCGAAGAGCCGGATATCCCTCTGGCCGCGCGCGAAGTTGTGCTCCAAGCGATGGACGAGCCCGGTGAGAAGGTCACGGCGCAGCCGATCCTCTCGTTCGGACAGCGGGTTCAACAACTGGACTTCGCCTTCGCCCTCGGGTGCGAAGGGTGTCGTCTTCGACTCCAGAAAACCGAGGCCGACCATCAGCTCGCTCACACGGCGGAAGGTTTCTGTGTAGCGGTCCTCGCGCAGCGTCGTAGGACGGAAGTTCCTCATGTCGTCCGGGAACTTGTCGTACCCGTGACGCCGGGCCACCTCTTCGATGAGATCGACTTCACGGAGCACGTCGGGCCGCCAACCCGGCACCTCGACCGCCAACGCACCATCATCGCCGACACGCACATCGAAGCCGATCGGCTCCAGGCTGCCTTTGATCATCTCCTGCGACAGCTCCAAGCCTAGGAGGTGGCTGACGCGCGCGGGCCTCAACGTCACGCGGCTCCGCACCGATGGAGTGGGATTGACGTCGATGGATTCCCCGTCGACGGTGCCGCCGGCGACCGTAAGGATGAGCTCTACGACCCGCTGCAGCGCGCGTGGCAGCCCTTCGGGGTCTATACCGCGCTGGAAGCGATACGAAGCATCGGTGTCGAGTCCGAGCCTCTTCGCCGCACAGCGAACTCGCTTGGGATCGAAGTAGGCGCACTCGAGGAAGAGGTCTCGCGTGTTCTCGGTAACCTCGGTCGCCTCACCACCCATCAGGCCGGCCATCGCTGTGGGCACCTCGGCATCCGCGATCACCAACATCTCCGGGTCGAGGGCGCGGTCCTTGCCATCCAGGGTCCGCACCTTCTCTCTCTTCTTCGCCCGGCGGATCACCACCGCCGGCCCCCGCAGCGTCGCCAGATCGAAGGCGTGCAACGGCTGGTTGAGCTCGTGGAGGACGAAGTTCGTTGCGTCGACGACGTTGTTGATGGGCTGCTGCCCAATTGCTCGAAGGCGACTGGCCAGCCACTCGGGTGAAGGACCTACACTCACGCCGCGAATCACAGCACCCATATAGCGCGGGCAGCCTTCGGCATCCTCTATCCGGACGGTCACACCGGCGGTCGCGCCCTCGGTCTTCGCCTGCTTCACAGAGGACTGCACGCTCGCGTGACCCGGGAATTCGGGAAGACGCAGATCCGCTTCGCCGCCGGGAGCCAGCTCGCGGGCGACGCCCCAATGTCCGAGCAGGTCGGGTCGGTTCGCTGTCACATCGATGTCGAGGCGGTGGTCATCCAGCTCGAGCGCTTCAAGCAGCGGCTGGCCCGGCTCGAACTCGCCGTGCATCCGCATAATTCCGTCAGCATCGCGGCCGATGCCCAGCTCTCGTTCCGAACAGAGCATCCCTTCGCTCGGCTCGCCACGCAGCTTGACCTTCTTGACCAACTGGCCGTCCGGCAGGGCCTGGCCGGCGCCGACGAACGGGTAGAACGCGCCTTCGACGACAACCGGCGCCCCGGTCACCACCCGGACCGGCGCGTCGCGGCCGACGTCCACCTGGCAGATGACCAGACGATCCGCCTTTGGGTGCTTCGATACGCTGTCCACTCGGCCGACCACGAGCTCGCCGAGCCCCTCGCCGAGCCAGATGACCTCATCGACCGGCACCGCGGTGTAGGTCAAGCGCTCGGCGAGCGCCGCCGCGGAGTCATCGATCGTGGGCGCCAGCTCCTTCAGCCAGCGATAGGAAACATTCATCGTTCAGAAAGTGTGGAAAGCAACGCTGCTGTCTCAGGCGCGTTCGAACTGCTGGAGAAAGCGCACGTCGCTCTCGTAGAGCAGCCGGATGTCCGGGATCCGATAACGCAGCATGGCGATCCTGCCCACCCCCATGCCAAAGGCGAAGCCCGTATAGCGTTCCGAGTCATAGCCGACATTGTCGAACACAGCCGGATCCACCATGCCGGCCCCCATGATCTCCAGCCAGCCCGTCCCTTTGCAGGCGGAGCAGCCCGCGCCGTGGCAAAGCAGGCACGAGACATCGACCTCGGCCGACGGCTCGGTGAACGGGAAGAAGGACGGCCGGAACCGGGTCGCCGTATCCTCGCCGAAGAAACGGTGCACGAAGTAGCTAATGCTGGCCTTGAAGTCGACGAAGCTGATCCCCTCGTCCACGGCCAATCCCTCGATCTGCTCGAAGGCGGGGGCGTGCGAAGCATCGAAAGGATCGCGGCGATAGACCAAGCCGGGCACCACGATTCGGACCGGCGGCTTCGCCTTCTCCATCACCCGCGCCTGCACGGGCGACGTATGGGTACGAAGGACAATTTCATCGGCCAGATAGAACGTGTCCTGCTCGTCCGCCGCCGGATGGTCGAGCGGCGTGTTGAGCGCGGTGAAGTTGTACCAGGTGGTCTCCGCTTCCGGCCCGCGGGCGCGTACGAAGCCGAGCTCCTTGAAGATATCGCATATCTCGTCGGCAACGAGCGTGCACGGATGTAGTGCACCGCGCCACTGCTCGCGGCCGGGCATCGTCAGATCGGCCGGCACGACTTCATCCGCCGGGGCCACCGCCAGCTCGCCGGACCGCTGTTCCAGCAGCTCCAGCAGGCGGTTCTTGACGCGGTTCGCCTCAGCGCCGGCCTCGCGCCGTTGCTCCGGCGGCAGTTCGCCGACGCTACGGAGGAGCTGAGTGAGGCGCGATTTGCGGCCGCCGTACTCGACCCGCAAACGCTCGAGCTCGTCGGCCGCGGCGGCGGCGCGAATCGCCGTCGAGCCAGCTTCTTCGAGCTCTCGAAGACTAGAGAGGAAGGTCTCCATCACGGCCACGCCGCTCTACTGAGCCAGCGCGTCCTTCGCGAGCGCTACGAGGTCACCGAATACATTCGGATCCCGCACGGCGATATCGGCCAGCACCTTGCGATTGAGCTCTACGCCGGCGTTGCGCAGCCCATTCATGAAGTGAGAGTAGGACAGATCGTGCTGGCGCGCCGCGGCGTTGATCCGAGTGATCCAGAGGCGGCGGAAGTCCCGCTTACGGTTGCGCCGGTCGCGGTAGCTGTAGCTCCACCCGCGCTCCACGGCGTTCTTCGCCGTGCGGTAGAGCTTGGACCGCGCACCGCGGTAGCCCTTGGCCAACTCACGGACCTTCTTCTTCTTCTTGTGCCGTGCGACCTGATTCGTCACCCGAGCCATCTATAACTCCTTTCTTCAGTCGCGAGCCTATGCGGCGCGAGCCGCACTGGCTCACAGACCCAGCATTCTCTTGACGCGCTTCACGTCGCTCGCTGCAACCAGCGTGGACTGTCTCAGACCACGCTTACGCTTTCGTGACTTCTTGGCGAGGATGTGGCTCTTGTACGCCTTGCGACGCTTGAGCTTGCCAGTAGCCGTCACACGGAACCGCTTCGCAGCGGCCCGATGGGTTTTCATCTTAGGCATCGCTACTCCGTCTTTCTTCTAGACTCGTCCGACCGGAACCTAGGACACAACGCCCTTTCTCGGCGCCAGGAGCATCGTCATGTTGCGACCCTCGATCCTGGGCCTCTCTTCGACCTGACCCACATCGGAGAGAAGCGCAGCGAACTCCTCCAACACCTCCGCGCCCAGCTCCGAGTGGCTCATCTCGCGGCCCCGGAACCGCATCGTCAGCTTGACCTTGTTGCCCTCCCCGAGGAACCGGCGAGCATGCCCCGCTTTGAAATTGAGATCGTGGTCCTCGATCTTCGGGCGGAGCTTAATCTCCTTTACCTTGACCTGGTGTTGCTTCTTCCGAGACTCACGCGCCTTGCGCGCCTGCTCGTATTTGTATTTCCCGTAATCCATGATTCTGACGACGGGCGGGCGCGCCATCGGCGCCACTTCCACCAGGTCGAGCCCACGTGCGGCGGCCGCCGCCCTGGCGTCTTCTACCGAGACGATCCCCACCTGCTCGCCTTCATGATCGACCAGCCTGACTGGGCTTATGCGAATCTGGTCGTTTACGCGGGGCTCGTTTCTGTCGATAATCGTTCTCCCTTCATTCGGGTGCCCGGGTCACCTCCCAACAAAAAACGATGGACCAAGCCGGTACCGACCCCCCCGTCGACCGTCGATCGGTCGTCGGCAGGCGCTCCGCGCTCGGACCCGGCGGCGCCGCACATATGGGTGCAGGCCGAAAGGTGGGCAGTGTCCATCATACCGCCGCTTTCCTCATTGTGCCGGGAAACTCGTTGAAACAGAGGGAATTGTCAACGGGCGCGGTGGCCGGTCGGGCGCGGAGGGAGGCCTCGCTTCATGTCGCGGTGGACGGTCGGGCACGGCGGGGGCCCTCGCTTCATGTCGCGCGGCGCTCGGGCCAAGACGCTGCACTAGCTGGGGCGCTCCAAATGTCCGCTCGTGGCCCCCGCCGTGCCCTCCCTCTCCCGCTGGATAATGCGCTCGAGCGCCCCCCCTCTGCACCCTCCCTGTCGCGGTTTGAGGAGCAGTTCAGCAAGGGAGACTGCGACCTGAGAGCGACTCCCTAAACTCGAAGTCTCCCACACTCCGCTGCTCCCTCACTCAATTAGTGCTCCCTAGCTCCCAAAGGAGGCCCGCGCCCAGCAGATCCTAGCTGAGCACGCGGGTCCGGTTCTCCTCGGCGACCTGCTCGACAAACTCCGACAGGGGCATGACCACCTGTTTCTTCTCCGCGCCGCGCTTGCGCACGGCGACGGTGCCGGCATCGGCCTCGCGTTTGCCGACCACCGCCAGGTAGGGAACCTTCTGGAGCTCGCCGTCGCGGATCCGGTAGGAGAGGGTCTCGGAGCGGTCGTCGAGCTCGGCCCGCAGCTCCCTGTCACGCAACGCCTGGTGGACCGGCCGCGCCGCCTCGGTCAGCTCGTCGGAGAGCGGCAGCACGCGAACCTGAACCGGCGAAAGCCAGACGGGGAAAGCACCGTTGAAGTGCTCGATCAGGCCGCCGACAAAGCGTTCGAATGTGCCGAAGATCGCCCGGTGAATCATCGCCGGCCGGTGCTTCTGATTGTCGGCGCCGATGTAGTTGAGGTCGAAGCGCTCCGGCAGCACGAAGTCGAGCTGGATGGTGGACCCCTGCCACTCGCGCCCTATGGCGTCGAGGAACTTGACGTCGATCTTGGGGCCGTAGAATGCGCCACCGCCCTGGTCGACCGAGTAGGTCAGGCCACGCCGCTCGATCGCCGCCCGCAGCGCATCCTCGGCCTGATCCCAGTTCTCGTCGGACCCGATACGCTTCTGCGGGCGCGTTGAGAAGTCGAGCCGATATCGCAGCCCGAAGGTACCGTAGATGAAGTCGACCAGGTCCAGCATGCTGTAGATCTCGTCTTCGACCTGATCCGGCCGGCAGAAGATGTGGGCATCGTCCATGGTAAGCCCGCGGACGCGCAGCATGCCGTGTAGCGTCCCCGACTTCTCGTTCCGGTAGTCGCTGGCGATCTCGGCGTAGCGCTGCGGCAGGTCACGATAACTGCGCTGGCGCGATGCGTAGATCTCCATATGGGAGGGGCAGTTCATCGGCTTGACCCGATAGTTCTCCTTCTCCCCTTCCATCTCGATCGGGGGGAACATCACCTCCGAATACGCCTGCAGGTGTCCGGATCTTCTGAACAGCGCCTCGCGAGCTATGTGCGGCGTGAAGACGAAGTCGTAGCCCCGGCGCAGCAGCTCGTCCTCGAGGAACCTACGCAGCACGAACTGGATCATCGCGCCCTTCGGGTGCCAGTGGATCAAGCCCGGACCGACATCCTCCTGGATGCTGAACAGGTCCAGCTCCTTGCCCAGCACGCGGTGATCGCGCTTGCGAGCTTCCTCCAGCAGGTGCAGATGTTCGTCGAGCCGCGACTTCCCGAAGAAGGCGGTCGCATAGATACGCTGCAGCATCGGCCGGCGCTCGTCGCCGCGCCAGTAGGCGCCAGCGGCATGCAGGATCTTGTAGTTCTTGACCCGGCCGGTGGAAGGCACGTGCGGCCCGCGGCAGAGATCGAGGAACGCGCCGTCGCGGTAGATGGAGATGACATCATCTTCCGGAATCTCTTCCAGCCGCTCCAGCTTATAGGGGTCGTCCGAGAATAGCTGGCGCGCTTCATCGCGCTCGACTTCCTGACGAGCGAAGGCGTCGTCGGCGGCAACCACCTTCGCCATCTGCGCCTCGATCCTCTCCAGATCGTCGGGCGTGAACGGCTGCTCGACGTCGAAGTCGTAGTAGAAGCCCTCCGCGATCGGCGGGCCGAACCCGATCCCCGCATCCGGCCACAGGCTCCGCACAGCGGTGGCCAGAACGTGTGCCGCCGAATGGCGGAGCACGTACAGCGAATCGGTATCGCCGTCGTCTTCGGTTAGGAACTTGATCGTGCCGGATCGCTCGATCGGTCGGGCGAAGTCGAGGATCTCGTCGTCGAGCTTGGCCGCGATCGCCTTCTCGACGAGTCCAGCATCGATTTGCTCCGCCAGCTCACGGGCCGAGATACCGTGCTCGACCTCTACCTCGGAGCCGTCGTGGAGCACCAGCTTCAGCTTTCCCGCGCTCACTTTGGACCACCAGTCGATCTGAGGCAAAAAACCGGGGCGCCCGCGGATACGGCCCGAGGGCGCCCGCCAACTCAACCTGCGAATTCTGTTCCGGGAACGGTGGGGTGTCAAGGCAAAAGAACGTTGGGATCCTCAAAGCTGCTTCGGCAAGTCAGGGAGTCGAGAAGCGACGTTCTCCTGCCCGTCCGCCTTCCCCGAATCCCCGATTCACCGAATCCCCGACTCGCCTTCGAGAATTCCCAGCCGATATCCCTTGTTCCGCCGTCCCCCAGCTCCCATAGTTCCCCGAACGAATGGAGGGGGACATGAAGGTAGCGTGTGCGCAGTTTCGTCATGAGGGAGACAGAGAGAAGAGCTTGAAGAAGGGGCTGGATTGGGTCGCGCGTGCCGCGGACCAAGGCGCAGACCTCATCGTTTTCCCGGAGCTAGCCTTCGATTTCTTCTTTCCTCAGGTGCGCGCCGACGCCAGCTACTTCGACTTGGGCGAGCCGATACCGGGTCCGACCACCGAGCGCTTCCAGGCTGTAGCTGCCAAGCACGGAATCGTCACCGTCATCAACGTCTTCGAGCGGGCGGCGCCCGGTCGCTACTATGACGCTTCGCCGGTGATCGATGCCGACGGGACGCTTCTCGGCGTCAGCCGCATGCTGCATATCGCCGAGGAGCCCGGCTACAACGAGAAGTTCTACTACTGGCCGGGCGACACCGGCTCGCCGGTCTTCGAAACCAAGGCGGGCCGCATCGGAGTGGCGATTTGCTACGACCGTCACTACCCGGAGCATTTCCGGGCGCTGGCGCTGGGTGGCGCCGAGCTCGTCGTCGTGCCTACCGCCACGTCGATGTCGGAACAGGCGTTCAAAGACGTCTGGGAGATCGAGATCCAAGCCTCCGCCGTGGCCAACCAGATGTTCATCGCGGTGGCGAATCGTGCCGGCGCCGACGGCGAGTTGCACTTCTTCGGTGAGAGCTTCGTCGCTGGGCCGGGTGGACGGGTCATCTCGCGGGCGGTGACCGACGAAGAAGAGCTTCTGGTCACCGAAATCGACCTGACCAGCATCGAGGGCGTGCGCCGCCATGTGCCTTTCCTCCGTGATTTGCGCTACGATCTCTTCGCGCCGCGCTAGTCGAGCAGGAGGAGTCCGGCCCGCTGGCAAGCCGTACCGGCGGCCCCGGGCCAAACGGATTGCGCAATTCCGGAAGAAGGGCTAACATGTGGACCCCTGTCAGACCAAAAGGATGTTTCGCCTGCCTTTCCGCCGCTGCCCAAGGTTATGGGGCACCTCAAGTTATATCCATTGATCTAATGTCCCCTTGAGGTGAGGAATGCTCCGTAGACTCGCGCTAGCCGCTGGCCTCATATCTGCACTCGCCACCCCGCTCCAGGGTCAGGTAAACGTCGGGCTCTCGGCGTTCGCGGGCGGCTACCTCCCGATCAACGACTTATTCGAAGAGATTCAGATAGCCGGCCGCACGGTCTCCAACCTCGGTCAGGAGCCGGGGCTCCTGTTTGGCGGGCGGATCACGGCCTGGCTGTCGCGGTTCGCCATCGAGGCGGAGGCCGGGTACGCGCTGTCGAACATCGACTTGCCCAGCGCGATAGTCGATCTGGGGCTCTCCAAAGATGCGTCCGTGTTCGTGGGATCTCTCAACCTGATGTACGTGGTCTTCCAGGCACCGTTCAGCCCGTTGAACATCTATGTTTCGGGCGGTGCCGGTGTGGTCAGCCGCAGCGGCGAGTTCTACGACATGTTCGAGGGGACGACGGACTTCTCGGGCGCGCTGGGCGTGGGCCTTCGCTTCGGCATCGGTCGCGCGGCGTACCTGCGCTTCGATCTGCGCGACTACATCTACTCGTTCGCCCCGACGCGCAGGGATGAGGTATTCCCTTCGCAGACTCAGAACGACGTGATCGCGACTGTCGGTTTGGAGTTCGTGTTCACACCGGCGAAGTAGAGTCGCTCAGCGCTCGAAGCGCACGAGCCGCCAGTCGTCCCCGCTTCGTGAGAAGTACATGCGCAACGTCAGGGCGGTACTCCTCCGTTCGCCAGTTCGTATGAGGCGGAACGCCATCTGCTGCCTGATGCGCGCCTGCGCCTCGTCGCCGGTCACCCGGAAGTCCTCCACTTCGATCGTCACCGCCAGGTTCTCGGCTCGCTCGAACCAAACGTCTAAGTCATCGGCGTCGGATTCCGGTATCGAGCCCCGATACACTTCTTGCGACAGCCGGTCCCGATCCTTCGTTTCGATCGCCTGCCTGTAGCTCTCGATCAGCAGATCGATAGCTTCGCGCGGCGTCGGTGCAGGTACTTCCTCGACCGGGGTGCTGTCGATGGCCGCGGGATCCTGCAGGCCCTCGTCGCCCAGCCGTTCTGCCGCCGCCGCCAAACGCTCCAACCGCAGATCGACTTGACGCTCCAGCTCCTCGAAATCCTCTCTGACCGTGGCGAAGCCCATGGCAGCCGTCACCAGCCGGCCGTCGCGCAGATCGCTTTGAGCTCCGTCGAAATCCCCGTTGATCTCAGCGTAGCGTACGGCGAACATCGTGTCCGCCCCCACACCGAGGGCTGCTTCCCGAGCCCTCTGCGCCCTATCCCTGGCCTGCTCGGCATCTCTGCGATATGTGGCCAAACCGGGGTCTTCCGCGCCGGCAGGATCGAGTGCCGCACCATCGCCGGTTTCCTGCTCTCGCACCGCGGCGCCAGTCCGCGCCGTGCTGTCATCAGGCGTCGCGGCCTCTGAGTCCGTAATCGAGTCGAGCGCGGCCGTGCCGGCGTCCTGGGGAACCGTGACCTCGGCCAGGCGTGGCTCGCCCGAGCTCGAGGCGGACGTCCGCTGCTGCCAGACCGCGAACCCACCCCCGCCGACCACCAGCGCGATGAACCCGGCTATCGCCAGCGGAGCCCAGCGGCGTCGGCGAGGCTTGCCCGGTGGAGCGGGAGCAGCAGGCTTGGCGGTCCTGCGGCTAGCCGCCGAGGCGCCCAGCGCTCGGAGCATCGCGGCCATGTCGGGGAAGCGCTCGTCGGGATCCTTGCGAATCGCCCGGTTGATCACGACCAGCAAACCTTCGGGCACGTCGGAGCGTATGTTCTCTAGCGGCTCGGGGTATTCGTGAACGTGCATGTAGACGATCCCCGCCAGATTATCGGCGCTGAACGGGAAGCGCCCCGCGAGCATCTCGTAGGCCACTAACCCCAGCGAGTACTGATCGCTGCGGCCATCGATGTCCTCGGCCTGCCCGCACTGTTCCGGCGACATGAAGAAGGGAGTGCCCATCATGTCGCCCGGGCGCGTGAGCGCGGTTTCCGCGCCCAGCACTTTGGCGATCCCGAAGTCGGTGAGCAGCAGACGGCCGTCGCGGCTGCCCTCGAGCAACATGTTTTCCGGCTTGATGTCGCGGTGGATGACGTCACGACTGTGAGCGTAGCTCAGAGCATCGGCGGCCTCGCAGAGGTAGCGCCTGCTCAGCTCGATGCTCAGCTGCGGCGTCTGACGGAGGACCTGACGAACGCTGGGCCCCGCCACGTACGGCATCGTGAAGAAGTAGAGGCCGTCCCGCTCCGCGACCTTGTAGACGGCCACTATGTTGGGATGGGTGAGCTTCGCGGCCATGCGGCCTTCACGCTGGAAGCGCTGTACGACCTCGGGATGGTCGGCCAACGCGGGCGGCAGCACTTTCAGCGCCACGCGCCGATCGAGAGTGGTCTCGTGTGCCAGATACACGCGGCCCATGCCGCCCCGTCCCAGTTCCCGGATGATCCTGTACTCGCTCGCCGTCGCCGCTCTGAGTCGATCGAGTAGACCGGTGGGATCAGATGCCGCGGAAGCCAGCAGATCGTCCGGGTACGCCTCGCGAGCCGGCGCTCTGCACCGTGGACAGAAGAGCGTGTCTTCCGTAAGCGGGGTTTTACACTGTGAGCAAAATTCCATCAAACACGAACCGGATACAACGGGACGCGGGTAGGAGCCTCTGTCGTTCGCGGGGAGCGCAGCTAAGCTACTCTAGACCATGCGCTTGAACAAGCGGTAATCGCGGCGGCGCCCGCAACAGCTAGCGCTGCTCGGCTGCCAGGAGCCGCCAACCCGTCGGTCCGTGTTCTAGGGTCATGTGGATCTTCAAGGTGTACTTCTGGGACCGCTTGGTGCGCGCCAGCACGTAGCGCATCGGGAACTCGACGTCTACCGTCGCCCGATCGCCTTCGCTCCTCAGCTCGTCCACCTCCATCTCCACCTGGAGCTCCTCGGCGCTGTTGAAGATCCGCTCCAACATCTCCAGATCCTTGGCCGGCGGTTCGCCTCCGTAGACCTCCCTCAGGCGATCCAAATCCTCACTCTCCAACGCCTGGCGATAAAGCTCGATGATACCGAGATGGGAGGCGACCGCCGGAGAGGACTCGGGGTCGGAGCCGATTTCCGCGGGCCCGTTCTCGGCGGGCGACTCCTGACCCCCGCCATTCGTGCCGTTGTCCGATTCAGCGCGACCGCCGTCACCACTCGTGGCCGGCGCCTGGGTCGCAGGTGGCGTGGTGACCTGGACCTCGGGCTGACGGCTCGCTCGGGACGACGAACCCTGGCGCCGCGGATCGCTGCGCGGAGACTGTACGGCGGCGCCAGCATCAGCGATTCGGGTCGCCGCCTCCTGGGAAGCCTCGCTGGCGTCGTTCTCCTCGGCTGGCGCCGGCGGGCCAACGAATTGGAGATCGCCGTCGCTGCCCGTCACGCCGATCTCGGCGAAGACGATCTCCACCGGAGTCGGGTCCTGGCTCGCAACGCCGGGGCGCTCGTTCTGAAATGCCGGGCCACCGCGCGACACAGCAGTGACGGCCAGGTAGAGGACAGAGGCGGCCACCGCGGTGACCGTTGCCTTGCCCGTCCACCTCTGCAAGCGCCGCCGTTTGTGGAACTTCACCAGGCGGTCACGCATCCACACCGTCTTGACGTCGAACAGGCCACCCTTCTTCGCCCTGCGACGGCTGACGGTATCCCGTCGCTCGAACTCCTCCACCCCCAAGAGCGTGCGGGCGAATTCTTCGATCGAGGGAAAGCGATCGTCCGGAGCCTTCGAGAGCGCGCGATGGACGGCCTGGCAGACGTGCTCGGGTGCTTCGGGGCGGCGTTCGAGCAAAGGCGAAGGGTGCTCGTTGATCTGCTTCATCAGCAGCTCTCTGAAGCCACAGACCTCGAACGGGTACTCGCCGGCCAGCATCTCGTAGGCGACGAGTGCAAGCGAATACTGGTCGCATCGCCCGTCGATGTCGCTCTCCGCCTCGCATTGCTCCGGCGCCATGTAGTGCGGCGTGCCGATCATATCGCCGGGGACGGTTAGCGACTCGGTGCCCAGCGCCTTGGCGAGCCCGAAGTCGGTGAGGACGAGCCGGCCCGTCGTCTCCTCGAGCATCATGTTCTCGGGCTTAACATCTCGGTGAACCACGCCATGCTGGTGGGCGTAGGCGAGGCCCGATGCCGCCTGTCGCAGATAGAGGAGCGCATCGTCGACTTCCATCGGGCCGTCCTCGTGGAGGATCTCCCGGAAGCTACGCCCTTTGACGAACGGCATAGTGAAGAAGGAGAGGCCGTCACCCTGGTATACGGCGAAGACTGGAACGATGTGCGGATGGTTCAGCTGGCCGGCTGTGCGAGCCTCGTGCTGGAACCGTTTGATGATCTCCGGATATTCACTGAACAGTGGGGAGAGTACCTTGAGCGCGACCTGACGCTCCAAGGCAACCTCGTAGGCCAGGTAGACGCGAGCCATACCACCATGGCCGATCTCGCAGATTATCTCGAATTCACCGCTCGTCACCGCACGTAGGCGCTCGAGCAGCTCCTCGTGGATGGATGGCCGCTCCGCCGGGCCCAGATAGAACTCTGGAGCCGCGACGAGTGATCCGCAGTCCGGGCATGGTGCTCCGTCGAACGGCAGA
>JBDHHZ010000006.1:0-27090 GCA_039589115.1 Gemmatimonadota bacterium
TCAACCCTCCTATTCGATCGGCTCTGTCGTCATCGATCCGAGCGAACCCTCTACGGTCTGGGTGGGCACGGGTGAAGATGTGGGCGGCCGGCACGTCGGATACGGCGACGGCGTGTACAAGAGCATGGACGGCGGCCGCACCTGGCAAAACAAGGGGCTTACGGACAGCGAGCACATCTCCACGATACTGGTGCACCCGAAGAGCTCGGACGTCGTCTGGGTCTCGGCCCAGGGGCCGCTCTGGACCCCCGGCGGCGAGCGCGGCCTCTACAAGACGACCGATGGCGGCGAAACCTGGCGCAAGGTGCTGGGCGACGACGAGTGGACCGGCGTGACGGACATCGTCATGGACCCACGTAACCCCGACGTCCTCTACGCCGCCACCTGGCAGCGCCATCGCACTGTGGCCGCCTACATGGGCGGCGGCCCCGGCACCGGCATCCACAAGAGCACCGACGGCGGCGAGACCTGGACCGAGCTCGCGGCCGGTTTGCCGTCTTCCAACATGGGGAAGATCGGGCTCGCGATCTCGCCGCAGAATCCCGACATCGTTTACGCGGCCATCGAGCTCGACCGCCGTTCGGGCGGCCTGTACCGCTCTACGAACCGGGGTGCGTCGTGGACGAAGATGTCCGACGCCGTCTCCACCGCTACGGGACCGCACTACTACCAGGAGCTCTTTGCCTCGCCGCACCAGTCTGGGCGGCTCTACCTGGTGAGCAACGTGACGTTCATCTCCGACGACCACGGGGCGACGTTCAGGCGGATGAACGTGCAGAGCAGGCATGTAGACGATCACGCGATCGCGTTCCAAGCCGACGATCCGAACTACCTGCTGGTCGGCAGCGACGGCGGCCTGTACGAAACGTACGACGACATGGAGACGTGGCGGTTCATTCGCAATCTCCCCGTGTTGCAGTATTACAAGATCTCCGTCGACGACGCCGAGCCGTTCTACTTCGTGTACGGCGGCACACAGGACAACGGATCGAACGGCGGCCCGTCGCGTACTGACACCGACCATGGCATCCGCAACGCCGACTGGTTTAAGACGCTGGGTGCGGATGGCCACGGTTCTGCGACCGAACCGGGCAACCCCAACATCATCTACGCCGAGACGCAGCAGGGCGGCCTGCACCGGGTGGACCGGATCACGGGTGAGCAGGTCTTCATTCAGCCGCAGGCGCGACAGGGCGAGGGTTTCGAGCGGTTCAACTGGGACGCGCCGATCGAGATCAGCCCGCACGACCCGCAGCGGATCTATTTCGCCTCGCAGCGTGTGTGGCGCACGGACGATCGGGGCGACAGCTGGACGCCCATCTCCGGCGACCTGACCCGGAGCCAGGAGCGAATCGCGCTCCCGATCATGGGCCGGCAACAGAGCTGGGACAATGCCTGGGACATCTCGGCGATGTCCAATTACAACACGATCACGTCGCTGGCCGAATCGCCCCTCATGGAGGGCCTGATCTACGCCGGCACCGATGACGGCTTGCTGCACGTGACCGAGGACGGCGGTACGAACTGGCGCCGCATGGAGGTCGGCGACATCCGCGGCGTGCCCGCTACGGCGTTCGTCAACGATATCAAGGCAGATCTGTTTGACGCGAATACCGTCTACATGGCGGTCGACAACCACAAGTACGGGGACTTCAGTCCCTACTTGGTGAAGAGCATGGACCGGGGACGCTCGTGGCGCTCCATCGCCGGCGACTTGCCGGACCGCCACCTCGTATGGCGTGTCGTGCAGGATCACGTGAACCCGCAGCTGTTGTTCGCCGCGACGGAGTTCGGGGTCTTCTTCACGCTTGACGGCGGCAGCGAGTGGATCGAGCTCGATGGCGGAATGCCCACCATTTCGCTCAGAGACATCACGATCCAGCGCACCCACGAGGACCTGGTCGCCGGCTCGTTCGGGCGCGGCATCTTCATCCTCGACGACTACACGCCCCTACGCGAGCTGAACGCGGAGGTGCTGGCCCGCGAGGCGGCCCTCTTCCCGATCCGGACGGCGCTCTGGTACGCGCCAAAGGACCTGGTGGACTCCGAAGGAAGTGACGACTACCAGGCGGAGAACCCGCCGTTCGGCGCCGTGTTTACCTATCGCCTGCGCGACGGCTACAAGTCGATGGAGGCGGAGCGGAAGGAACGGGAACGTGGCGTCGGCGAGGACGAGAATGTCTCGTTCCCCGGCTGGGACGCGCTGGAGCAGGAGATGCGGGAGCAGGGCCCCACCGTCCAGGTCGTCGTGCGGGACGCGGCGGGCACCGTCGTCAATCGCGTGAGTGGGCCCACCTCCGCCGGCCTCCACCGGGTGAGCTGGGATCTGCGATACGCGCCGAAGAACTTGATCGGGCTGGAGGACCCGTCCGGCGGCTCTGGCTCTTGGGCGCTTCCCGGGACCTACACCGCTACACTCGTCAAGGTCGAGGAGAGTGCGGTGAGCGAGCTTGCCGGTCCCGTGACGTTCGAAGTGCGACCGCTCAGGGACGGGACACTGCCAGGGGCGTCAAACGAGGTCATCGCTGCGTTCCGGGAGGAGCTGGAAACGTTCCAGCACGACCTCACACGCGCCGACAACCTCCTGGATGAACTGATCCAGAAGGTGGAAGCGATGCAAACGGCGCTCGAACGGGCTGAAGGCGACGACCCGCAACTCGCTGCCCGGCTGTACCAGACGCGTCAGGAGCTGTTGCGGCTGCGGGAGACGATGGAGGGGAGCGAGGCGAAAGACGAGATCGGCGAACGCGATCCTCCGTCACCTGGAAACCGTTTCTTCGTCGGCTGGCGCGGTCTCAACACGTCCTACGGGCCCACCGAACTGCATCGCCGTACCGTGCAGGCGGGCCGGGAAGAGCTCGCCGCGCTACGGAGCGAACTGGACAGGATCGCGGAGCAAGTGATGCCGGAGCTCGAGCGCGCGCTCGAGGCGGCGGGTGCGCCCCCCATTGAGGGGATCGGGGGCTAGACTACTTCGGCTGGGCAGAGAATATACGGCGAAGGCGTGCGGCGCGCTCCGAGTCGCGCGTTGACGTTGCGTTGATTGCAGTACACCACGTTCCCGGGTGTGAGCGGAATGTACGGGAACGCGAACGTCGGTGTCCGATGAGGCCAGCGCGCCGGCTCGAGCTTGATCAGCCGGACTACCCGCAGGCGCTGCGTGCGCTCCCGCAGCCCCCGCCGGCGCTTTACGTCCAGGGCCGTATCGAGTTGCTGGGCCGACCGGGGATCGCCGTCGTTGGTACGCGCGCTTACTCGACCTATGGGCGCGATGCGACCGTGTCGTTTGTCGTCGGGCTGGTCCGGGCAGGCTACACGATCGTCAGCGGCCTGGCCCGCGGAATCGATGGTATCGCCCACCAGACGGCGCTCGACGTGGGCGGTGACACCGTCGGCGTGCTCGGCACCGGCATAGATGTCCCCTATCCGCCGGAGCACGAGGGGCTGATCCGAACGATAGCGGGGCACGGGTGTCTGGTCAGCGAGTTCCCGCCAGGAACGGGGCCCCGCAAGTTCCACTTCCCGCAGCGTAACCGGATCATCGCCGGATTATCGCGTGGCGTTCTGGTGGTCGAGGCGCCGGAGAAGAGCGGTGCCACTATCACAGCGGTATGCGCACTGGAGGAAGGGAAGGAGGTCTTCGCCGTACCCGGCCCCATCCACAATCCAACCAGCGTAGGCACCAACCGCCTGATCCAGCAGGGCGCCGCACTCGTGACCTCCGCCGCCGACATCCTGCGGATTCTCCAGTCGAGAACGGGAGAGCCGCTGCCCGAGCCGCTCGCCGCCGGCCTCGATGTCGATGAGTTGGACAAGCGTCTGAAGCAGGAGCTGGAGCCCGGCGCCTCCGAGCTGGCCCAGCGAATCTGGGCCGCCCTGGAAGCCGGGGAATCGGAGCTGGAGAACCTCGGTGCCGCCGTCGGCGCGGCCCCAGCCGCACTCGCCACCGCTCTCCTCGAGCTAGAGCTCGCCGGCCTGGTCGAGAAGCTGCCCGGCCCGCGCTACGCCCGGGCCCGGGTCAGCCGCGTTGCAGGTGAGCCGTCAACGTAGGACGCGCGAGAAGGCGTGGCTCGGCATCACTGTTTCCCCAAGACATCCATCACGTTGACTCGCGCGGCCCTCTGTGCCGGCAGGAATGCGGCCAGTGTGGTCACCGCGACGATCAGTCCCAGAGCTGTAAGATAGGCCGGCGGATCGAAGGGCTCGACGGCAAAGAGGGCGGGGCGTATCAACAGTGTCATCGGGTATGTTGCCAGTGACCCCAGCAGCAAGCCCAGCCCGACCATGGCCCACGCCTGCCTGAGGATCATGGCGACCAGCTTGCCGCTCGAAGCCCCGATGGCCATGCGGATGCCGATCTCGTTGGTCCGCTGACTCACGTGGTACGCCAAGACGCCGTAGAGCCCGACCACAGTCAAGAGCAGCGCCACGGCGGAGAAGAGCGAGAGAGCCATCACCACGACCCGGAACCCAGCCTGCCACTGGTCCACGACCGTCACCATGCCGGCAGGTCTGGCGAACAGCACGTTCGCGTCCTTGCGTCGCACCAGGCCGGCAATCGAGGCGACGAGTTGGTTCGGGTCTCCGGACGTGCGCACCACCAACCCCATGCGGTCAGCGTCGACTTGCCTGACCGCCATGTACATTGCGGCGTCAGGCTCTCGACGCAGTCCGTTCAGCCTGATGTCGCGCACGACCCCGACCACCCGGAACGGTTCCTCGATCGGGCTGAACCGAACACGTACCTGCCTGCCGATTGCACTCGACTCGCCGAACAAGCCCCGCGCTGCCGTCTCGCTGATCACTATCACGGGCTCGCTGCCGGCGACATCCGACTCCGAGATGTCCCGTCCGCTGACGAGCGGCATGCCCATGGTCTCGAAGTATCTGGGTGAAACCCAACGAGCCATCGGCATGAAGCTCGCCAGGCTCGTGGGAAGCGGCAGCTCCGCAGGCCAGACCGGCCAATCGGTCCCGAGGTCGCGCAGCGGCAGCTTGCTGATCACCGCGGCAGAGGACACACCTGGAACGGCCTCCACCTCCTCGAGCAACGACGTGAAGAACATGTCACGCTCGGCGGGTGTCGGATAATCATCCAATTGAACGCCGACATATCCTGTCAGGAGCCCTCGAGGGCTGAAGCCGAGTTCCACCTGGGACAGCCGCGCCATGCTTCGGATCAGCATACCCGATCCCACTAGCAGTGCGATGGAGATGGCCACCTGCATGACCACATAGGTGGCCTGCAACCGTTTGGCCGGAACTCCTTGGGAAATGAGCCTGGCTGACCCCAGCTGTCGGGCCGGTTGGAAGCCCATGCCCCGCAGGGCCGGAATCACGCCGACCAGGAGCCCGCTGGCGATCGAGGTGCCGAGGGTGAAGACGAGCGCCGCCGTGTTCATCAGGGGACGCTCCATCCCGAGGTTTCCGATAGGAAGCAGACGCAGCAGGCCGCCCTGCAACAGGTACGCGACGCCGATACCCAAGAGACCAGCGGTGAACGTGAGCACGACGCTCTCGGTCAGCAGCTGGCGCAGCAAACGCGGACGCGTTGCGCCCAGAGCGGCACGCATCGCCATCTCGGAGAGGCGGTGCTCTCCGCGGGCGAGAAGGAGACCGGCCACATTCGCGCAGGCGATCAGCAACACCATGCCTGTCGTCGCCATGAGCAGCCACAGATTCGAGCTGACGTTCCGCACCATGAACTCATGCAGGTCTGTCAGCCCCAGGCTCTTGCCTTGGTTGGTCTCGGGATACGCTTCAGCCAAGCCGGCGGCGATGGCATCAGTCTCCATCATGGCTCGCGTGATGGAGATTCCCGGTTTCAGGCGACCCACGACCAGCATACTGTGAGAGTCCCTGACGCGGTCGATCGCAACGTCGCGGTCGATCAGGTGCCACACATCGACATCGAACAGGAATCGAAACGCGCGCGGCATCACGCCGACCACCGTGTGCGCCGAACCGTCCAGGTCTATTCTGCTACCGACGGCATCCGGTTCGCCACCGAACTTGGCCTGCCACAGGCCGTGACTGATCACGACCACATCGCCTCTGCCCTGCTGTTCATCCTCCAATGAGAAGGACCGCCCGACTACCGGCTCCACGCGAAGTGCCTTGAAGAGGTTCCAGGTCACGAAGGTCGCCTGCAAGAGCTGCGTCTCCTGACCTCCAGTCATCGTGCGATCCCGGGTGAACCACCCGAGTGCGGCAAGCTCCTCGAATGACTCGCTGAGCTCCCTATAGTCCAGGTAGTCGACCCGAGAGACCGGCCCGGCAATGCGCCCCTCCCTGGTCTTGCGGCCCACCACCAGGCTCTCAGGCTCGTCAAACGCGATACTGCTCAGCAGCACCGTATGGATCGTGGTAAACAGTGCCGTGCTGGCACCGATGCCAATGGCGAGCGTCAATACGGCGACGACCGCGAACCCCGCATTCTTTCGGAGAGTGCGGAAAGCGTATCGTACATCCTGGAGCAGTGTGTCCAGCGTGGCCCCCAGCCTCCGCTCTCGCACCTTCTCTTTCACTTGCTCGACTCCGCCCAGCTCGATCCGCGCCTCGCGGCGCGCCTGCGCCGGTCCCATTCCACTGCGGACTTTCTCCTCCGTGAGCATGTCCAGGTAGCTCGCGAGCTCCTCGTCCAGGTCCCGATCCAGCTCTGACTTGCGGAAGAGCGAGCGTAGCGTGCTCATGAAGCGCGTGTATATCGGCATGGCTTCCCCTCAGGTGGCCTTCGGAACCCTCGTGATCACGAGGCCGTTTATTCTGCTTACTCGATCCGCAACACCTGCGTCACATCGACGCGTGTGGCCCGCCACGCCGGTAGGAAGCAAGCCAACGCTGCGACGAGACCGAGAAACCCGACAGCGCCGACGTACGCGGCGAGATCGAGCTGCTGTGTCTCGTACAGCAGTTGCCGGAGGAACAGCGTGCCGGGGTAGGCGGCGGCGATGCCGACCAGAAGGCCGAGCCCGACCAGGACCAGGCCTCTCTTCATGATGATACCGAGCAGGTCGGCGTTCGTGGCGCCCATGGCCAGGCGGATGCCGAGCTCGCCTTTCCTCTGGCTGACGTGGTACGCGAGCACGCCGTAGAGTCCGATCGCCGCCAGGACCAGTGCGACGCCGGCGAACAGAGCCAGCGACAGGATCACGATCCGGAAGTCGGCGAGTCCTGCATCGACGACCGATGCCATGCTGGCTGGCCGAGCGAAGAGAACGTTCGGGTCTTTCCTCTGCAACAGGCTCTCGATCGGTCCGACCAGGAGCATCGGGTCTCCGGCCGTACGAACGGCGACCTGCAGCCGTGTGGCCCCGATCTGGGCGGACGACATGTACATCGCCGCGGAGGGAGCGCCGCGTAGGGTGTTCACCCGAGCATCGCGCACCAGGCCGACGACCTCGAAGGAGCGGTCCGACCAACCGATGCGCACCTGGCGGCCGATGGGATCGGCGTCCGCGAACAGTGCTCGGGCTACGCGCTCGCCGATCACGACCACGTACGGAGCCCCGGTCACGTCGCTCGCCGAGATGTCCCGTCCTGCAAGGAACGGGATGCCCATCGTGTGGAAGTAGCCCGGCGTTACCCAGCGGGCCATAGCCGAGTAGCCCTCCTGAATCGACGGAGGCGGCAACTCTGCGGGCCAGACCCCCCAGTCCTGCCACGGGCTGAGGATCGGCAGTTTGTTGATCAGCGTCGCCGATGTTACGCCAGGCAGCGCCTCCACTTCCTCGAGCAGCGATGAGAAGAACTGACTCCGCTCTTCCGACGTCGGGTAGTCGGCACCCTGGATCTGGATCTGGCCGGTCAGCAGGTTCTCGGCGTCGAAGCCCAGATCCACCGTGGAAAGCTGTGCGAAGCTGCGGATCAGCAAGCCGGACCCGATCAGCAGGGCGACGGAGAGCGCGACCTGCAGAACCACCAGGCCGCCGCGCAGCCGCGTGCTCTGGACGCCTTCCGATGCATGCGTACCCGACCTCAACTGCTGTGCCGGATGTGCAGCCGTGCCCCGCAGCGCCGGGACTATGCCCACTAGCAGTCCGGTGGCCAGCGAAACCAGCAAGGTGAAGAGAAGCGCACCGGCGTTGATCGTCAGACGATCGATTCCGAGATCGCCCATCGGAAGCAGCCGGACGATTACGTCTTGCAGCAGATAGGCGCCGGTGATTCCCAGCAGGCCGGCCATGACCGTGACGATGACGCTCTCGGTCAGCAGCTGCCGGATCAGGCGGAGCCGGGAAGCCCCCAACGCGGAACGCATTGCCATCTCGGAACCGCGCCGCTCTCCTCGGGCCAGAAGCAGGCCGGCAACGTTCCCGCAAGCGATGAGCAGCACGAGTACGGTCGTCCCCATCAGCAGAACGAGACTCAAGCGGATGTCCTGCACCATGAAATCCCGCAGATCCGTGAGGAACAGCGCTTTGCCCTCGTTGGTTTCGGGATACTGCTGCTGGAGAGCGGTCGAGACCGCGTCGGCTTCCGCTTGAGCCTGCTCTATGGTGACTCCGGGCTTCAGCCGCCCGACTACGTAGTGGCTGTGCGAGTCCCGCTGACCATCGTACGGGCCGTCAAAATGGACCAGGCGCCACACATCGACATCGAAAAGGAACCGGAACCCGCGCGGCATCACTCCAGCCACGGTCAGCGGGGTGCCGTCCAGGGCGAGAGTGCTGCCCAGCGCGTCCTGGCTGCCCCCGAACCGGCTTTGCCAGTAGCCGTAGCTGATGAGAACCACCCCTCCACCGCCCTGCGCCTCCTCCTCCGGGACGAAGTGCCGGCCGAGGATCGGGTTCACCCTCAGTGCCTGAAATAGGTTCCACGTCACGTACGACGCCTGAACCAGTTCCGGCTGGCGCCCGCCCGTGACTGTGTGCTGCACGGAGAAATCCACCAGCGCCGCTAGCTGCTCGTACGACTCGCTCAGCTCCCGGTGGTCGAAGTAATCGAGCCTGGCAACAGGTCCGCTGAGTTGGCCTTCCCTCGTCTTGCGGCCAAAGACAAGTTGGTCGGGTTCGCCAAACGGGACCGCCCGGAGCAGCACCGTGTGGATCGTACTGAACAGCGCAGTGTTGGCGCCGATTCCGATGGTGAGGATCAGCACGGCGACGACAGCGAACCCCGCATTCTTTCTGAGAGTGCGGAAGGCGTATCGTACATCCTGGAGCAGAGTGTCCAGCGTGGCCCCCAGCCTCCGCTCTCGCACCTTCTCTTTCACTTGCTCGACTCCGCCCAGCTCGATCCACGCCTCGCGGCGCGCCTGCTCCGGACTCAATCCCCCGCGGACCTTCTCCTCCGCCAGCATGTCTAAGTAGCTCGCCAGCTCCTCGTCCAGGTCCCGATCCAGCTCTGACTTGCTGAACAGCGAGCGTAGCGTGCTCATGATGCGCGTGTATATCCGCATGGCATCCCCTCAGGTAGCCTCTAGAACCCTCGTGATCGCCAGGACGACCTGCGTCCAGCTCTGCTCTTCCGCGCCGAGGCGCCGCCGGCCCGCTGCCGTCAGCTCGTAGAACTTGGCTCGACGCTTGTTCTCCGATTCGCCCCACGCGCCCTCGATCCAGCCCTCCTGCTCCAAGCGCTTGAGCGCGGGGAAGAGGGAACCAGGCTGGACCTGGAAGACCCCGTCGGTGATCTGGTCGATACGCCTCGAGACGCCCAGCCCGTGCAGAGGCTGGAGCGACAGCGTCTTCAGGATCAGCATGTCCAGGGTACCCCGGAGAAGATCGGCTTTGCCAGCGGCCATGCGCTCTCCTATCGAATGTCTATAGGTCGTCTTCCTATAGGGTATCTATACGTATGGATACCGTCAAGCGCGCGAGGGTTGGAAGGGTGTGACCAAACCGACTAGCGGGCCTAATGATGGACCTACTGGCTCGGAGCGGACTCTATTGCCGCGAGAGGGAGGGCGCAGAGGGGGGCTCGAGCGGACACACAAGCCGCGACAGGGAGGGCACGGGTTGGGGCCACGAGCGGACATTTGGAGCGCGGTGGCCCGTCACACGTGGCGGCCCGTGTCGCGCGACATGAAGCGAGGGCCCCAACCGTGCCCGACCGAAACCCGCGACATGAAGCGAGGCCTCCCTCTGTGCCCGACCGTCCACCGTGCCCGACAGCGGCTTGCCAATGCGCCCGCTTCAGCGAAACGTTTCACGACGATAAAGAGCGACTACTGCTCGATCTACTGACCACGGTCGGCCCCACCGCCGCGAGGAACCTTCGCCAGGAAGAGATCGGGGGCGTCGTCGCGCTCGCGCCAGATGCCGCCCGTGAAGATGAACGCGCCATCGGCGGTCTCCTGGAGCATGACGCCCCGATCGGTGCCGGGGCTTCCGAAGCTCTCGCTCCACAGCACCTCGCCGTCTTCACTGACCGCGGTGAGTTTGGCGCTCCAGTATTCGGCGCCACCGCTGGCGTAGCCCGCGATGGCGTAGCCACCGTCCATCATCGGCGCCGCCATCATCGCGCGGTCGTCTCCCGCATCACCGATCGTCTTCGTCCAAAGCACGGCCCCGGCTCCGTCTGTGCGGACCAGGTAGATGTCGTTATTCCCGGCGCCGAAGCTGTCCGTGTAGCCGACCAGGAGGAAGCCGCCGTCGGGGGCCAGGGCCACCCCATGGCCGATGTCGCGGCCTTCACCTCCATAGTTGTGGGCCCAGACGACGTCGCCGGACGAGTCGATACGGACCAGGGTGGCGTCCAGCTCGCCCGCAGCCCCGTTGCTCGTGATCCCGGCGAAGACCGAGCCACCGTCGCTCGTGGGCTCGGTGGCGAACACGCGATCGATCCCCGGCCCGCCGAGCGTACGCGTCCAGACCGTATCACCGCCGGCCTCGATGCGAATCAGGTAAAGGTCCCGCTCGCCGGCTCCGAAGCTCTCCGTCTGCGCCGCGATGACGTACCCGCCGTCCGAGGTCTCGTGGAAGGCCCAAGCGAGTTCGTCGCCGGGGCCACCATAGGTGCGCGTCCACAGCGCGCTACCCTCTGCGTCAGTACGAATCACGTAGACGTCGTCGCCACCGGCGCCGAAGCTGTTCGTGAAGCCGACGACGATGAATCCACCGTCCCGGGTCGCCCGGATGTCCCAACCCCAATCGGCGCCCGGTCCGCCGATGGCGCGCGTCCACAGCGTTTCTCCTGCTGCGTCCGTGCGGACCAGGTAGACATCCTCTGCGCCGGCGCCAAAGCTGCTGGTATAACCGACGACGATATACCCGCCGTCCGCCAGCTGCCGAACGACGTTTCCGACCTCGGTTCCCGGGCCTCCGAACAAGTGCCGGAACGCTGCCGGTCCCGCCGCACCTGAGGGTGAGCCGCTCCGGCCCTCGCACCCGAGGCAGACGATCATCGCTGCGGCCAAAAGAAGGGCCTGGGTCGGGAGAAGTCTGAATCGCGTCACGAGAGTCGACATAGTCCACGTGTCCGTTCTGGGATCAGGCCTGTACCGTGTGCCCGCAATGGAACTCCCATAGTCTGGTATAACGGTTCTGATCGTGCCAGCGTCGGAGCGTCACCGACCCCCGCCGGCGACCCCCTGGGATTGCAAACGCGCCTGCTTCTGCGAACTTTCCACGACAATGAAGCGCGATTACTACGAGATTCTGGGCGTGGCCCGGAACGCCGACGATAACACGATCAAGAAGGCGTACCGGCAGGCGGCGCTCAAGTACCATCCCGACCGTAACCCCGACGAACCCGGCGCCGAGGAGCGGTTCAAGGAGGCGACCGAGGCGTACGAGGTCCTCCGCGACGCCGAGCTCCGCAGCCTTTACGACCGCTATGGCCACGATGGGGTCAAGGCCGGCGTACGCGGCGGTGGCGGCGGTTTCGGCGGCTTCAATACCTTCGACGAGGCGCTCAACATCTTTATGCGCGAGTTCGGAGGTTTCGGGTTCGGGGACATATTCGGCGGCGGCGCGCGCCAGCGCGGAGCGCGCACCCGGGGCGCCGATCTCAAGATCCGCATCAAGCTCTCGCTCGAGGATGTCCTCGAAGGCGTCAAAAAAACCATCCGGATGCCCGTCCTCGATGCCTGCGGCGATTGCCACGGCACCGGGATGCGCGGTGGCACCGAGCCGGCGACTTGCCCGCACTGCGGCGGCAGCGGCGAGCTTCAGCAGGTACAGCGCTCGTTGTTCGGTCAGTTCGTGCGAATCGGACCCTGCAGCGCCTGCGGCGGTGAGGGCAGAATGGTCTCCGACCCGTGTCCGACCTGCAACGGCGAGGGACGCCAGCGCCTGGAACGAGCGTTCGAGCTCGAGATCCCGCCGGGCGTCGACACCGACGATTACCTGACCCTGCGCGGCCAGGGCAACGTCGGGCCTCGGGCCGGCTCGCGTGGCGATCTGCTGGCGGTCATCGAGGTGGAGCCCGATTCGCGCTTCGCCCGGCGCGGCGCCGACCTGATCCACGATCTGCCGATCACCTTCAGTCAGGCGGCGATCGGTGCGACCATCGAGATCCCCACCGTCACCAATAGCGTCAAGGTCAACGTCCCGCCGGGCGTCCAGACCGGCCATGTCATCCAGCTGCGCGGCAAAGGGCTGCCGCACCTGCGGCGCGGCGGCACCGGCGATCTGATTGTCCGCGTCGTCGTCGTCACGCCCCGCAACCTGACGCCCGAGCAACGTGAGGTGTTCGAAGCCCTGGCAGAGATCGAGGGCCCGGCCGACCCGGGTGAAGACGGATCAGGGTTTTGGCAGAAGGTGAAAGAAGCGTTCTTCGAATGAGGTCGGAACCGGGGGACCGCTCGCTAGCGGGACATCGGGCAACTCACCGCCGGACTTAGCCTAGGGATCCGAGCCGGGTCGCTAAAACCAGCTCCGCTCGGCGGTCCCCCGGTTCCTCCTAAGCCGGATTAAGAGGCGTGGGGGCGGGTCGTTGAGCGGAGCTGGGGTTAGCGACCCCGCGGTCACGGCGAAGTCGTGAGCGCGGGGGAGGCCGGAGCGAGACGACCCGCCCCGCGCCGCTAATCCCAGACGCCGACACAATCAACTAATAGAGGGTTCCCCGATGGCCGATTGCCTATTCTGCAAGATCGCGACCGGCGAGATCCCGGCCGACACGGTCAAGGAGGCCGACGACTGGGTCGCTTTCCGCGACATCAGCCCGCAGGCGCCGACGCACATCCTCATCATCCCGCGGGAGCACATCGCCACCCTGAACGACGTCGGGCCGGAAAGAGCCGAGTTGCTAGGCCGCCTGTTCCTGGCCGCCAAGGAGATCGCCGCCGAGGAGGGGATCGCCGAGCCCGGCTACCGGACGGTCTTCAACTGCAACGCCGGTGCCGGCCAGTCGGTCTTTCACATCCACGTGCACCTGCTGGGCGGCCGCGCGATGGGTTGGCCGCCGGGCTAGCGTTGACGCCCGCCGGCAGGTCCGGTTACAATTTACCGTTCAACCTCGGATCGATGTGCCGAGGCGTAGGGATGAGAGACACCACAGGTTGACGAGTTGAGGAGATGGCCGAGGCTAGTCTCAAGGACAGGATCAGGGGCGATATGAACGACGCGCGGCGCCAGCAGGAAAAGGACCGCGCGCGTTTGCTCTCCACCATTCTGTCCGACGTCCGGAACAAGGAGATCGAGAAAGGTCACGAGCTGGACGATGTGGAGACCGTCGAGGTGCTCGCCAAGTGCATCAAGATGAGAGGCGAAGCGGCCGAGCAGATGGCCTCGCGGCCCGAGCTGGCCGAGAGAGAGCGCAACGAGGTCGCTGCGTTGCAGGCCTACATGCCGCCGCAGCTTGGCGAAGGTGAGATCCGGCGGGTGGTCGTCGAGGCGATCGAGGCCGGAGCCTCCAACATTGGCGCGGTCATGGGTAAGGTGATGCCCCAGCTCAAGGGACAGGCCGACGGCCGCGAAGTGAACCGAATCGTTCGCGAGGAACTCGAATCCCGGGGGGCGGGTGGCTGATCTGCTCTTGCTTCCGAGTCGATTCCGACCGTCACGTGTGAAGACACGGGGGTGCTGGTGAAAGCAAACACTGGCGCCCCCGTTCTGCGTTCGGTGTGCAGTATGCGGTATGCGGTATGCCGTGACCCCGTGTCAGCTACCGCACACCGCACACCGCACACTGCATACTGGAATCAATGAACCAGCACACTCTCGTCGCCCTCGAGTTCAGCCGCGTGCTGAACGTCATCGCCGGCTACGCCACCAGCGAGCCGGGCGCCGAAGCGGTGCGCTCGCTTAAGCCTGTATCGGAGCCTGACCGGGTGGCAGCCGCGCTCGACGAAGTCGACGAGATGGTGAGCTGGCTGATCCGTGACGAGAGTTGGGCTCCCCCGTTCATACCCGATATCGAAGCGCCGCTCGAGCGCCTGGCTTTGGAAGGGACCGTTTGGTCGGAGGCCCAGCTGACGGGCGCCCTCCGGCTGCTGAAGGGGGCGCGTGAAGTCCGTAGCTCGCTGCTGCCTCAGGCATCGCAATTCAAGCGGCTCGGCGACCTGGCATTCGGACTGCTGAAGGACGAGAAGCTACAGAAGCTGCTGCAGGATTCAATCGACGAAGAGACAGAGAAGCTCAAGGATAGCGCCTCTCCGGAGCTCAAGAGGCTGCGCCGCGCCATCCGCTCGGCGCGCAGCGACCTGGTCAAGCAGCTGGAGTCGACGATGGCGGGCCTGCCGGATCGGATCGCCGTGCCCAACGCCTCCGTGACGATTCGCAACGGCCGCTACTGTATCCCGATTCGCAGGGAAGGGCGCTCCGAAATCGGCGGCATCGTTCACGACGAGTCGGCCAGCCGCGTCACCCTCTTCGTCGAGCCGCCCGCGGCCATCGAGCCGATGAACCACCTGCGTGAGCTTCATCTGTCGGAGACGCGTGAGGTCGAGAAGATCCTGCGCGAGCTGACCGATACGCTTCGCCCCCGAGCCGCGGAGCTGGAAGACACCCTGGCGCGTCTGGTGAAGCTCGACTCGCTGTTCGCCAGGGCACGCTACGGCCTGGTCCGCGGCTGCGCGCGGCCGCAGCTGGTGGACTGGCAGGACGACGGCTACCGCGTCGTTCACGGCCGGCACCCGCTGCTACTCGAGACGTCCGAGCCGTTGGTCCCCTTCGACCTGCTGCTGAATCCGGGAGAGCACACGCTTCTGGTCACGGGTCCCAACGCCGGCGGTAAGACCGTTTTGATCAAGGCGGTGGGCCTGATCGCGGCCATGGCGCAGGCCGGCATCCTGCCGCCGGTCGGGCCGGGCTCGGTGATCCCCGTCTTCAGCGGCATCTATGCCGACATCGGCGACGAGCAGTCCATCGACGCCTCGCTCTCCACCTTCACGGCACATCTGCGCAATCTCAAAGTGATCCTCGAGAGCGCCGCCGCGAACTCGCTCTGTCTGATCGATGAGATCGGCGGCGCCACCGACCCCGCCGAGGGCACCGCCCTCGCCAGAGCCGTGCTCATCGAGCTGGCCGATCGCCGCTGCATGACCATGGCCACCAGCCACCTGGGTGGCCTCAACGCGCTGCCCGGCGAGCACTCTGGGATCGTCAGCGCCGGGCTCGCCTTCGACCCGGACCAGCTCGCCCCCCTCTTTCGCCTCATCAAGGGACGCCCGGGCAGGAGCTATGCCCTCGCCATGGCCCAGCGGGTCGGCTTTCCCGAGGCCGTGCTCGAGAGCGCTAGAGCGGCGCTCAGCCAGGAAGAGGTGGACACGGCACACCTGCTGGCAGAGCTCGAGCGCAAGGAGGCGGAACTGGACGAGCGTATCACAGAGCTCGAGCGCAAGGAACGGGAGCTTTCTCAGCGCTCCGAGGACATCGAGAAAGACGCTGCCGAATTTGCGGAGCGTCAGCGGGAAGGCGAGATGGAGGCGCACCGGCAGGCCCGCGACTTCCTGCTCGAGGCGCGCAAGAAGCTGGACGAGGCGATGAAGGCCGATCGGGAGCTGGCCCGCGAGGCGCGCCGCGAGCTCGAGTCGCGCCTGCGGACCCACTCGCAGGCGCTGCGCGAAACGACGGAGGACCGGCCGAGCGGGGTAGGGGCGGCCGACTTCGAGGCCGGTGACCGCGTCTGGATCGTCTCTCTGGAGCGCGAGGGGGTCGTCGTCGAGATCCGCGGCTCGGATGTCGTCGTCGAGATGGGCGGAGTGAAACTCCAGTTGGCGCCCAGCGTTCTGAAGAAGCGTGGTGTGGCGCAGCCGGCTGCGGAGCGCACCGCATTCTATGGCGGTCCCGACATCGATGCCCGACCGGAAGTCGATCTGCGCGGCATGGTCGCCGACGAGGCGCGCATGGAATTGATCCGCGCCCTCGACGCCGCCGTTCAGGCGGGATTGAGCGAGTTGAGGGTAATACACGGTAAAGGCACCGGTGTTTTGAGAGATGCGGTGGCGGACTATGCTCGAGGCGACCGCCGCATAAAGTCGCACAGACTCGGCGCTGCCTGGGAAGGCGGCAGCGGGGTAACGGTACTGGAGTTGCAATGACTGCATCTCCATCTCCATCTCCATCTTCTTCATCTAGCCGAGATGAAGATGGAGATGGAGATGGAGATGAAGATGGAAACGGAGAGCGGGATCGAAGTGGAGCGGAATGGTATCTGACGAGCTCCTCGAGGAGATACGGAGCCAGGCCGACATAACACAGATCGTCGGCGAGCACGTGACCCTCCGACGCAGCGGCAGGACCTATCGTGGGCCCTGCCCGCTGCATGGCGGCGAGGGCCCGAATTTCTCCGTCGATCCCGAGCGTGGGATCTTCAAGTGTTTCGTCTGCGGGGAAGCCGGCGATGTCTTCTCCTTCCCGATGAAGCTACTGGGGCTCGAGTTCATCGAGGCGGTGAAGTTCGTGGCGGAGCGTTGCGGGATAGTCGTGCCCGACGTCGACAGGTCGAAAGAGGAAGAAGATCCGTATCGCGATATCCGCGAGGCCATCGCCTTCGCCTCCGACTGGTTCCAGCGCCAACTCTGGGATGAGAAGGCCGGCGAACGGGCACGCCGCTACCTGCAGACCGAGCGTGGGCTGTCCGAGGAATCCGTCCGGCGCTTCGAGTTCGGCTACGCGCCCGACGCGTGGCGCGGTCTGCGGGAGGCGGCTGCCGTCCACGAGATCGGCGACGATGTGTTGGTGCGAGCCGGCCTGATCAAGGAGAGCGAGCGTGCCAAGGAGCCGTTCGATCTTTTCCGCGGTCGCCTGATGATCCCGATCTTCAACCTGCGCGGCCGCCCCATAGGGTTCGGGGGCCGCCTGCTCTCCGGTTCGGAGGACGCGCCCAAGTACATCAACTCCCCGGACACCGCCATCTTCCACAAAGGCCAGATAGTCTACGGGATCAACTGGAGCAGGCACTTCATCCGCCGGCAAGAGGTCGTCCTCGTCGTCGAGGGTTTCATGGACCTCGTGTCGCTTGTGGCCGCCGGGATCGAGAACGTGATCGCTCCACTCGGCACCGCCCTGACCGAGCACCAGGCGCGGCTGCTACACCGCTACACGAAGAAAGCGCTGTTGCTCTACGACAGCGACAAGGCCGGCCTGGTCGCCACCTTCAAGGCGGCCGACGAGCTGTTACGGACTGGTGTGCACCCCAGCGTGGCAACGCTGCCCCGCGGCGAAGATCCGGATTCGATCGTCCGCGCCGGCGGCCCCGAGGCGCTGCGGAAGTACACCGACGCAGCCATCGACGTGCTGGATCGCAAGATCCAGATCCTCGAGAAGCGCGGCTATCTCGATACCATCGAAGGCAAGCGCCGGGCGGTTGACGGGCTACTGCTCACGGTGCGTGCCGCCTCGGACGAGGCGCTGCGCGATATCTACCTGGACCGCGTGGCTGAGGTAACCGGCGTGCGCCGTGCCACACTCGAACGGGAGATGCATCGCTCGGTGGGCGGACAGCGTAGACGAACGCCGGCTCAGAGGGAAACCACGGAGCCCGTTCGCGGGGTTCCCAAGTTGGGTGCCGAGCGGAAGCTGCTCCTCCTGTTGGTCAGAGATCGGTCGCTGGTCCCCAAGGTGGCCGTACAAGTGGAGCTGGATAATTTCAGGACACCCGAGTACAAGGAGATCTACCGGGCGCTGCTCGCCGGGGCGGAATCGCTGCCGCCGGAGGGCGACGGCGAAGGGCGGGCGGCCCTCGATTGGGCGGAGGAACTGCCGCCGCCGCTTTACGAGCGCGTCAGGGAGCTGGCGGCCGACCCGGAAGACCTGACCAATCCGGGCGTGGTGCTCGAGGATGCGGTGGCGCGGCTGCGGGCGCGTTCGCTGGAGCAGCGCCTAGCCGATCTGATGACGGAAGTGTTGGTGGCGGATACAGGTGCGGCCGTCGAGCTGGCGACCGAAATAAAGAAGATCCGGCAGGAACTGGCGGCGCTGGGCAGCCGCATGCCGGGGCGTGGGTTGTTCAGAGGCGGGTAACCAGAGCGAGTCGGGAGATATGTCAGGACTAAGACAAGAGCCGAGCACACTTGAGCAGTTGTTGCAGCTTCACGCGGTCGATCAGCAGATCATGGAGGCTGAGCGCGAGCTGCAACGACGCCAGGAGGAACTCTCCACGCTCATGGAAGACGTGGCCGGACAGGAGTCGCGCTTCGAGCAACTCGAGGCCGAGATCGTGCGAGTGCGGGCAGACGAACGTGCGAGCGAACGGCTGGTCGATGAGAAGCGAGAAACGCTGGATCGCCTGCGTAGCAGGGTGAATCAGGTCAAGAACGAGAAACAGTACGGCGCGGCCACTCTCGAGTTCGATCTCGTCAGGCAGGAGCTTCGGTCCCTGGAAGACAAGGCGCTCGCGAAGCTGCAGGCGATAGAGGAGATGGAGGGCCGGCGCAACGGACTGCGGGCGGAGTTGGACGTCGTGCGCGCCGAGGTGGGCCCGTTGGCTGAGGAGGTGGATGCAATACGCGCGAAGCTCGAGGATGAACTGGCCATCAGCCGCGATCGCCGTGACAACCTTGCCATCCGGATCGAAGATGGGGTGCTCGTGCTCTACGATCGAATCCGCGCCGGCCGCTCGGCGGTCGCCGTCGCGCCGCTCACCGACGAGGGTGTCTGTGGCAACTGCTTCACTTCCGTGACCATCCAGCAGGAGATGCAGATCAAAGGGATGTCGGTGCTCGTCTGCTGCGAGGGATGTGGCGTCATCCTCTACAGCGAGGAGAGCAAGCCCTGAGCGGCGCGGTCAGACAGGTGGTGAAGGAGTGATGCGGTGGTGAAGCCGATCGTTGGTGTACCGGAGCCCGTCGATCGAGCGGCCGTCCAGACGCTGGTCGACCAGCTCGAGCTGCCCGAGGCGCTCGCCGCCATCCTGATACGACGCGGCTACGACGATCCCCCTTCTGCCAAGGCATTCCTGCGCCCCCGGCTCGACGACCTCCATGATCCCTGGTCGATGGCTGACATGTCGAAGGCGGTGGACCGCGTCTCCGCGGCCATCGACTCGGAGGAGCCGCTGCTCGTGCACGGCGACTACGATGTCGACGGCGTTTGCAGCACGACCCTGCTGACCCGCGCGCTACGAGAGCTGGGTGCGAAGGTCGAGCCGTTCGTGCCCAACCGCCTCGAGCACGGCTACGATTTCGGGCCCGCCGGCCTGGCGCGGGCCGTCGAGACTGACAGCCGGCTGATCTTGACTTGCGACTGCGGCATCTCGGCGACGGAGACGGTCGCTGCCGCGCGCCGCGAGGGGATCGACGTGGTGGTGTCGGATCATCACACGCCGCCGCCGGAGCTGCCGCCGGCGACTGCCATACTGAACCCGCACCGTTCCGACTGCGCTTATCCTGAGCGTGTGCTGTGCGGCGCAGGCGTCGCCTTCAAGCTGCTGCACGCGCTCTTCGAGCGCCGCGGCCGATCGGTCGAAGATCTCTACAAATACCTCGACCTCGTTGCCATCCCGACCATCGCCGACTTGGTGCCGCTGACCGGCGAGAACCGGGTCATCGCCCGGTTCGGATTGAAGGTGCTGCAACGCACGCCGAACCCGGGGCTAAGGGCACTACTGAGAGTATCCGGCCTCAAAACCGATCGTCCCATCAACGCGGGTCAGATCGCCTTCGTCATCGGCCCGCGCCTGAACGCGGTCGGCCGGATGGGCGAAGCGATGCGTGGTGTACACCTCCTGCTCACCGACGACCATACCGAAGCGGCCGCGGTGGCCGAGCTCGTCGACGCGGAGAACCGCATCCGCCGGGAAGTCGATCGTGCGACGCTCGAAGAGGCGAAGGAGATGCTGGCGGATACATTCGATCCAGCGACCGACAGAGCGATAGTGCTCGCGTCGCACGACTGGCATCGCGGAGTGATTGGTATTGTCGCCTCGCGCATCGTCGAGTCGTTCTATAGGCCGACCGTGCTCATCTCCCTCGACGGCGATAGCGGCCGCGGCTCCGGACGCTCGATCCCGCGATTCGACCTCTACGAGGCGCTGAAAGCTTGCGATTCTCACCTGGTGCAATTCGGCGGTCACCGCGCCGCCGCCGGTCTGCAGATTCGCAGCAGCGATATCGATGCCTTCCGCGAAGCGTTGAACGGCGTGGCCCACGAGCGTTTGACGCCCGAAGACCTGCAGCCCCGTCTGCGCGTGGACCACGAGATGCCGTTGTCGGAGGTGACCGCCCAGCTCTGGCGCTTTCTCGCCCACTTCGGACCCTACGGCCAGGGGAACCCGAAACCGGTATTCCGGGCGCACGACGTGCCGCTACGCGCCCCGCCGGTCGTAGTCGGGGAGGATCATCTGCGGCTGCGGATCGACGTCGGTGAAGGCGCTACTCCCGAGGCCATCGCTTTCGGGCAGGCCGGCGAGGTGGAGTGGCTTAACGCGTCCTCGCGGGTCGACCTGACTTTTCAGATCGGGATGCGCGAGTGGCAGGGCATAGAGGCCGTCCAGGCCCAGGTCCTCGATGTCAGGCCGAGCGAGGCGGCTTGGGCGAAGTGAGGATAGTCGCCGGCCGTTGGGGCAGGCGGAAGTTGAAGGTGCCTCGTGGCGACTCGGTGCGGCCGACGCCGGAGCGGGTCCGCGAGGCCTGGATGAGCGTGCTGGGCCCGCAGCTGGATGGTGCTCACGTCGTCGATCTGTTCGCCGGCACCGGCGCCCTCGGGCTGGAGGCGCTTTCCCGTGGGGCGCAGCACGCTACCTTCGTCGAGCGGAACCGTCGTGTACTCGGCTGCCTGCGCGCCAATGTGGAGGCCCTCGAGGCTGAGGGTCTGGTCACCATTGTGGCCGCGGATGTGTTCACTTACCTGAAGCGCGTGGCGCCCGGCGCGTTCGATATCGCGCTGGCCGACCCGCCGTACGGTAAGGGGCTGGCGGGGCGGTTGGTCGAGATGTACGCGGAGAGACCGTTCGCACACATCCTGTCCGTCGAGCACGAGTCGGCCGAGCGACTCGCGGCACCTGCGGCGGTGAAAGAGCGGCGCTACGGTGACACGGTGATCACCTTCATCGCAAAGAGCGATCTAGGGGAGGAATGAAAATGCCCGACGCGAGAGTCGTCGTCTATCCGGGTTCCTTCGACCCGCTGACCTTGGGTCACGAGGACATCGCGCGCCGTTCGCTGAAGTTCGCCGACCGGCTGATCATAGCGGTGGCTCACACTCAGACACAGCAGAAGGATCGGCTGTTCTCCGTCGAGGAGAGGGTGGAGACGATCGACGAGTGCTTCGCCGACGAGCCGCGCATCGAATCGGCGGAATTCGAGGGCCTGCTGGTCGACTTCTGCGAGAAAGTAGGCGCCCAGATCGTCGTCCGCGGGCTGCGTGCGGTCAGCGACTTCGAGTACGAGTTCCAGATGGCGCTGATGAACCGCGAGCTGTCGCCCGATCTCGAGATGGTCTTCATGGCTCCCGCCGGCGAGTTCACTTTCCTGAGCGCCTCGCTGGTTCGAGAGGTCGCCTCGCTAGGCGGTGACGTCTCGGGCTTCGTATCAGCGGCCGTACTCCGACGCCTGCGGAAGCATATCTCGAGCTAGAGGGTCATGGCGTTCCTGCGAAAGCTCGCCGAACGCACCGCCGGTGCTGGTAGGCGCGTCGTCTTAGCCGAAGGCGACGACCGGCGCGTAGCCGAGGCGGCCCTTCGCCTTCAGGAGGCCGGCAACATCGAGCCGATCCTCCTGGTCTCGGATCCTGCGGCTGGCGCACCGGTGGACTGGAACGGCGTGGTACGATGTCCGGCCGACGACCCGGAGCTCGATGACTACGCCGAGCTTTACCGTGAGATCCAATCCAAGAAGACGATAGACGCGGCGACGGCGCGGGCGCGCGTCGCCGACCCGCTCTTCTTCGCCGGCCTTATGGTACGAGCCGGCGCGGCGGACGGTGCTGTGGCGGGAGCGGCGCACGCCACCGGCGATGTGATCCGCGCCGCCGTACGCTGCGTCGGGACCGCGCCTGACGCTCGCATGGTCACCGGCGCCTTCTACATGGTGGTCCCCTCTTTCCGCGGGACGCCCGAGCACGAGGTGCTCACCTTTGCCGACGCCGGCGTCGTTCCCGATCCCGACGCCGAGCAACTGGTCGAGATCGCCAGACAGACCGCGTTGATGCGCCGCGCTATCGTTGGCGACGACCCGCGGATCGCCTTCCTCTCCTTCTCGACCCGCGCCAGTGCCGCCAGCCCGGAGGTCGAGAAGATGCGGCGCGCCCACGAGCTGTTCGGGCAGCTCTGCCCACATGTGGCCGCCGACGGCGAGCTGCAGGCCGATGCGGCGCTCATCCGGCACGTCGGTCAGCAGAAGGCGCCCGATAGTCCTGTCGCCGGCCACGCGAACGTGCTTATCTTTCCGGACCTAGGGGCGGGCAACATCGCCTACAAGCTCGTGGAGCGCCTAGCCGGCGCCACCGCCATCGGCCCGATTCTGCACGGCCTGGCGAAGCCGTACAACGACCTGTCGCGCGGCGCCGAACCTGAGAGCATTGAGGCTGTGGCCTACGTGACGGCCCTGATGGCCGCGGCCGAACCGAAAAGCCCATGTGGGTAGAGTTCCCACTAACAACAACCCAGAATCGGAGCCTTCATGAACTTCGAGATTACTCAAGAGAAGGATGTCACGATCGTCGAGGTGACCGGCCAGCTAATCGTCGGCAACCGGCAGGAGCTTAAGGACAACGTGCTGAAGCTGCTGGACGGTGGCTCGCGGAAGTACCTGATCGATTTCCGGGATACCGCTTACATCGACTCCTCGGGCCTCGGCGTTCTGGTGAGCCTCTCGAAGAAGATCCGGGAGAAGGGCGGCGAAATGCGGCTGTCCAATCTGAACGAGGATCTGCGCACACTCTTCGAGCTCACCAAGCTGGACACTCTCTTCCATATCGCCGATTCCCGGGATCAGGCGCTGGAAGACTTCTGATCCGATGATGTCCGGGCGGCAGCAGGGTCCGAAGTCCGCCCTCATCGTCACCCAGCGGTTCGATCTGGGTGCGGAGCTGACGCACGCGGTCGAGGAGCTTGGTCTCAGCGCCTCGATCATCGCCACTCTCGACCACCTCGAGACCCACGCCGACGCGCGGCCCGCGCTCGTCCTCACCGATATCGGCATCAGACCTACGGCCGAGCAATGGACCTCGCTCGCCCAGCTCTTCCCGGGCTCAGCTCTCTGGGCTGTCGCCGATCCCACCGAGTCCAACATTCGTGACGTCACCTTCGCGCTGAAGCACGGATGCCACGACTGCCTCTCGCTGCCGGTCACGCCGGAGCAGCTCGACAGGAAGCTCGCCGGAATCGGTCGGGCACCGGGCGCCAAGCCCGGCGAGCTCGGTCGCTTCATGTCGAACGAGATCAACCTCGAGCTGCCCAGCGACCTCTCCATCATCGAGCACGTGGTCAGGCTGCTCGCCGGCTGCTGTCGCGACTACCGCAGCTACGGACCGCGCAGCCTGGTCAACCTGCGGATCGCTCTCAGCGAGGCTCTATCCAACGCCGTCCTCTACGGCAACGAAGGTGACCGCTCCAAGAAGGTCCGGCTGCGGGCGAGCGTTAATGCCTGGACGATCAAGGTGCAGGTCGCCGACGAGGGCCCCGGCTTCGATCACCGCCAGGTACCCGACCCGACGCGCAGCGACGCCATCGAGGCGCCGGGCGGCCGCGGGCTCTTCCTGCTCAGGCAACTGGCCGACGAGGTGGCGTTCAACGAACTGGGTAATGTGGTCACCCTCACGCTCAGGAGCGACTGGGACGAGACGGGGATCGGCGAGTCGACTTATCCGGTGAGCGGCGATGCGGAGGCGCTCGTTGGACTGGTCGAGCGCATGCGTCTGGGCTCCGGTGCCGATCTCCACCTCTGGGCAGAGAAGGTGGACGGATCGCTGGAGCATATCGCACCGGAGAGCGAACAGATCGATTCGCCGGACAGCACGCTCCACTGGCTGCGCACCCCGGGCATCAGGTACGCGGTCCAGGTCCGCCCCGAGGTGGACGAGTGTTCCCAGCGCTGGGCCGAGTTTACCCGCGACCTGCTCGACGACGCGCTCTCCTACGAGAACCGCCTCTCCGAGAGCCGCCGCGATCTGACGGAGCGGCAGGAGGAGATCGAGCTGCTCCACAGCATCACCGAGACGCTCGGTGCCGTGACGCGCCTCGAGGACGCCACCGGCCAGATCCTCAAGGGCGTTCTCCGCGCCACCGGCGCCGAACGCGCTTCGCTCTGGATCTACGAGCCGGAATCGGAAGAGCTGGTGCTCGCCGCCTCGGAGGGGCCGTCGCAAAGGCCGGCGAACCGGGTCCCGATAACGTCCCCGGCCTCGGTTTCCGCACTCGCTTTCCGCGAGGACCGCACGGTGCGGCTGGACGAGGTCGGGAACCTCCCGCCCGATCTAGCGGAACGGTTCGGCAGTCGGCCCGAGCCCTGGGTCGCCGTCCCGGTCAGTTACATCAGCCCGGCCGGCACGAGCCGGCCGGTCGGCGTGCTCAACCTCGTGGGGCGCCGCTCGGGCGCTCTGGTATCCGGCATGGGCGAGGCCCGGCTGCTGATGACGCTGGCGCGACAGATCGGCAGCGCGATCGAGAACCTGCGGTTGATCGAAGAGGTCCTCGCTCGTGAGCGGGTGATCGGCGAGCTGGAGCTGGCGCACGACCTGCAGATGAAGCTGCTGCCCGACCTGAGCCAGTTCGACGAGATCGGCGACGCGGCGGCGCGCTGCGTACCCGCCCGCGCCGTGGGAGGCGACTTCTACCAGCTCTTCAAGCTGCCCGACGGCAAGATCGGCGCGATGCTGGGCGACGTGACCTCACACGGGTTCGGCGCTTCGCTCATCATGGCCCTGTCGATGAGCGTGATGGGCATCTACGCCCGCGAGTCGACTTCGCCCGGCGATCTACTCCGTGCCATCCACCACGCGCTGATCCAGAAGCTCGAGAGCACCGAGATGTTCATGACGGTGTTCTACGGTGTGATCGATCCGGCGAAGAAGACGCTTTGCTACGCCAACGCCGGACATGCACACGCCTTTCGGATCCACGGCGACGAGTCGCCGCAGCGGCTCAGGGCCACGAGCCCGCCACTCGGCATCGCCGAGTACGGAGGCTACGACGAAGCGACTGTGGCCTGGGAACCGGGCGATCTGCTCTGCCTCTTCACCGACGGCCTCACCAACCCCTCGCTCAGGACCACCGAGAGCGCTGTGCTCGACGCGGTGAGCGAGCACCGCGACGCTAAAGCGGAGAAGATCGTCGATGCGGCGTTCGAGGCGCGCGGCCGGCAGGGCGGGGAAGCGCCCGACGATCAGACCGCGTTCGTGCTCCGCATCTGAGGGAACCGTGGACAGCGTACCGGGCCGCAGGGCCAAGAAGTCGCTCAGCCAGAACTTCCTCATCGATCCCAACTTGCAGCGGAAGATCGTCGACGCCCTCGAGCCCGGCCCCGACGATCGTGTGATCGAGATCGGACCCGGCACCGGCGCGCTCACCGGTCACCTCGCCGGGCAGGTTGGGCACCTGACGCTCGTCGAGCTCGATGACGACCTGGCGGCCACCCTCGAAGCGGAGTACAGCGGTCGCGAAGATGTCGAGCTGGTCCACGGCGACGCACTCGAGCTATCCGTTCACGAGCTGGCCGGCGATCGGCCGTTCAAGGTCATCGGCAATATCCCGTACGGCATCACCACGCCCCTCGTCTTTCACATCCTTGACGAGCGGCCGCGACCGCAGGTCATCGTGCTGACGGTGCAGAAAGAGGTGGCGAAGCGGATGGCGGCGAAGCCAGGGACGAAAGACTACGGGGCGCTAACCGTCGGCGTGCAGGCGCTGGCGCGGGTCGAGCCACTCTTCACCATAAGGGCTGCGGCGTTCCGGCCGCGCCCCGACGTCGACTCCATGGCGATCCGCATAGTGCCCGAATCACCGCCGCCGTTCACGCCGAAGCAGGAGACAGCGCTGCGAACGCTAACCCGCGCCGCCTTCAGTCGCCGGCGAAAGCAGCTGCAGAAAGTGCTACGGCAGGCGCCCGAGTACGAGCTATCGGCTGAGGAGGCCGAGACGCTCCTCCAGTCGCTGGGCATCGATCCTTCCACGCGGCCGGACGCCCTGCCGGTTGAAGACTACATCCGCCTGGCAGCCGCTCTGAGAGCTAGCTAGCCTGGCTCGTAGCCACTCTGTTCGACCAGACGCGCAATGCGAACCAGCACAGGGCGGAGATCGCGAGGATCGTCAAGCCGATCATCGTCGACGTGAACGAGATGAAGAAGCCGATGGCGGTGATGGTCGGCGATATCACGTCGGCCTGCTGGATCGCCCGCATCGCGTTGTAGATACCGAAGCACTGACCCAGAAAGCCGAGAACAGCGGCGAAGGCTCCCCAGAACAGGATCGCGTTGAGCCCGCTCTCCCACGCCGGGCCCGGCTGCACCGTGCCCTTCGCCAATGGAACGACCTTGCGCACCACCAGAAAGGCGATCACGACGGCCAATAGCACCATCATCCATCCCGTGGGACCCGATACTTGGATCGCATAAAGCATGACTATTCTCCTCTCGATGCGAGCAGCAGCGTCGCCTCGGCGTCATCGATCCGTGCCACGCGGCTCGCCACCGCGAACCACAGCATCGCCGTCAGCAGCGCTCCCGTGAGGCTCACCGAGAGCAGTGCCGCGCCGCTCATTAGCCAGTTGAATAGGTGGAACAGGGTGAGATCTACGTTCTGCACGATCCGCTCTGCCGCCAGGTAGAGCTC
>JBDHHZ010000007.1:0-26984 GCA_039589115.1 Gemmatimonadota bacterium
CTTCTCGTCTCAGTAGCTCTCTCAGTCACAGATCGCCTCCCCTTCCACTGGTGAGCAACGGCCCTACAAGTCATCCTGGAAACCACACCAAAAGGCCGACTAGAGATGGACGCCGTCCACTGCAGGGGACGGCTGACCTCCTGACCTCTTCCGACCTAATCTCGCCGAAGCAGTATGTAATATGTAAAAAGATCTGGGCCACCCCGCGCCATCCTGGGGCAAGCGGTCTTGCCACCGCGCGAAGGTCAAGCACACAAGCTTCGGTCTGTTCCTAACTCAGTCAAGGCCCTGCCCATCCCAAAATCATCGGGATGGGCAGGGCCGTGAAGCACCGCTGTTCTCGGCTATGTCCGGTTGTCCTACGGAAGATTGAGCAGCGTGTACGCGATCGCGTTGTCGAGCAGCGCGTTCGCGTAGTCCGGGTTGTGGACACCCAAGCTTCCGTCATCGAAGATGAAGAAGGCTGCGTACAGCGCCTCCCGCTCCCATACCTGCACTGCCGCGTCCTCGCTATCCCAGTTCGTCTCGAGATCGTGGAAGTCGAGATAGCCATGCAGCACAGCCAGCGAATCCATCTTGGTCTGGATCGTTGTTTGCAAGCCGTTCACGTCAAAATCGGGAATGCCGCTATGGCACGGCAAGCAGTTGTTGACCGTCGGCTCCCACGTGTGGAACGCGTGCGGCTCGACCGCGCCATGCAACAGCGTGTCCCGCACCATGTGGCACTCCACACACGCAATCGAGATGCCCTGGTGCGCGTGCGTACCATCGTACGTGTACCCTGCGATCTCGTAGGAGCCAGCGCCGATGTACGTGTCCATCTGCGCGCTATGGTGCGGCCCGAAGTGCGAGTCTCCGATTGCGATCTGCTCCTGCACCTCTTCGGTGTCGCGCCGGGCGTGGTGGCACTGCACGCAGGTCTGGGCGGGGCCGTAGCCCTCCATCCGCGGGACCTCCGCTTCGCCGGGATCATGCGGGAAGGTGTACTGCACATCCTCCGCGTCGGCCGTGCGCAGCTGCGCGTAGTTGCCTCCACCCGCCTCGCCCTGGTGAGGATCGTGGCAGGTCGGGCAGCCGATGAAGCTGCGATCATCGCCGAACTCGTACGTCGCGTACCGCGGGTCCTGCGCCTTGATGAACCCTTCCGACGTGTGGCAGGGTTGGCAGGTTCCACTGTTTGTGTAGTACTCCGAGTTGAAGGCGTCGATATCACCGCCCGCCGCGTTCGCGTGGCCCGACTGTGCCCACTCGTTGATCTGAGTGCCGTGGCATTTGTAGCACAGCGAAGTGGACTCGCCATCCACCATATGGGTCGAGAACGAGATGTCCGGCTTGTGGGAGTTGAATTCCGGACCCATCGGTCCGTGACAGGACTCACACTGCACGGCCTCGAGCACTAGGCGACGCTCGGCCGCCTCTTCGCCCTCAACACCGTAATAGTCGTCATACCCGTTCAGGTCCGGGCCTCTGTTCTCGTCCGCGATGGCCGTGTCGCCAAACGCCACTTCAGAATCGAATCCCGTCGTGTGGCACTGCAGACAGTACAGGTTGGTCTGGCTGTCCCCGAGGTCGTCGAACGCGTGGCTGTGATTCGTTGTCGCCACGTTGTCGACCGTCGTAGCGTGACAGTGGTTGCACGGCTCACCAGACTTGCCCTGGTAGGTGTACTCGGTAAACCCTTCTCCGGGCGGTCCCTCCGGGCCCTGCGTCCCCGTGTCGCCTTTGCAGCCGAATGACGCAAAGACGAGGGACACCGCTAAGATGATCCCCAGACTAAAGCGATGCTTCATGGTTTCCCCCTTGGCCCAACCGGTGTTTTTACTTACCAAATCCTCAACCGTAGTACTAGCGAGAGATAACTGCTCGGTCGGCGGACACGCACAATCCGGGCCGCACGAGCAGGCCAGCTAACTACCTGAGAAACAAAGGCTTACGCCCCTAGCTTCCTCCGCGCTCTCGCCGGAGGTGGGGCAGTCTGTCACAGATGGGGCTAACGACGGGGCTAGTATCAACAGTGATACTAAGTGTTCCCATTATACAATTGGGTCACAAATGCGCAAGGGGGCGATATGGGTGTTTTGAGAGTGATAGGCAGCCGGGGGGCTGTGGGGGAGGCGGCCCGAACGGGCCGGGGCTCAGCGCCCTTTCCCGTCGGTGCTCTGAGTGACGACGTTCTTGCCGCGGCCCTTGGAGGCGTAGAGCGCCCGGTCGGCGTTGGCGACCAGACCATCGTAGTCCTTGCCGTCGACGGGGAAGCAGGCCACACCGAGTGAGATCGTGGCGCCGGCGCACTTGTCGCAGGTGGCCACCGCCTCCCTGAGTCGCTCGGCGAGCACGCCGGCCTCCTGCCGCTCGGTCTCCGGCAGCATGATGATGAACTCGTCACCGCCCCAGCGGCAGACGAGGTCGCTGCCCCGCAGTTGAGCGGACAGTGAGCGCCCGATCGCGGTGAGGGTGTAGTCGGCCTCTACGTGGCCGATCCTGTCGTTGATGTCCTTGAAGTCGTCGATGTCGACGAAGACGATGGAGAAGGGCCGTCCGGTACGGTCGCTGCGCTTGAGCTCGGCGGCGAGGGCCTCCCTGAAGCGCCGGGAGTTGCCGAGGCCGGTGAGCGGATCGGTCACCGCCTGCTTCTCGATCTCGGCCTGAAAGGCGCTGAAATAGCCTTCGGCGATCGCGAACAGGATGCGGTCGATGCAACGGTTCAACCGCGTCATCAGCTCGAAGAAGGGACGGTCGCTGTCCCGAAAGACGTCCTGCGAGGCAAGGATCATCGCCTGGCGGAGGCGCATGTAGGCGTCCAGAGCGCTGGTCAGCGAGCCGCCCGCCTGAACGTGTTTCTCGGCGATACAGCGGCCGATCTGCTGGTTCTCACCCGTTCCCATGAAGCTGCGGTAGCTCCACGGGTCCCGGAGGACGGTGACGACGCCTTTCACCAGCGCCTCCACATCCTTCTCCAGCTCGCCCGCCGGGAAAGGCTCACCGCTCTCGGAGACGCGCCGCTCGAACGCTTCCGCCCAGCGCGCCGCCATCTGCTCGGTGTCCAGACTGAGGGCGTCCGCCGCTTTGCCGAATACAGCCTCCCGGGCCCGTTCAGGCGACCGAGACATCTAGCCTCCGTGACGTTGCAGCCAGTTGTGGGCGGGCTTGGCAGGACGAAGAGTCCTGATCAAATAGAACATTAATATGCGTTGGCGGTCAAGGCGAATTCACTGCGCTAGAGCAGCAGATAGCAAATGACGGCGACCGATGCACCTGCAGCCGTAGCCAACCAGTTCACGACATCGTTGTCGACGCCCGGCAGGCCGGAGACCCGGCCGGCACGGTCCGGGCAGCCTGTGTGGCGCGCCACTTCCGGCTCGGCCCCGCACGCCGGGCAGAGGTATACGGCCTGGGCCCCGGCGCCCAGCACCGAGTCGACGAGCGAGCCCGCGAAGCATCCCACCGCCACAGCGGCGACGGCCGCGCCGCCCACGCCCGGGACCAGCCAGAGGCCCGCCGCCGCGACCGCCAGGCCACCGGCGGCGGCCGCGACGGTGCCCACCATCGAGACGGCGCCGGAAGTGCCCGGAGCCTGCGGCCGCAGCGTCAGAATCGACCGGGGCCTCCGCCCGAATCGCGTGCCCACCTCGGTGGCCCAGGTATCCGCGGTGGCGGCACCCAGAGCCCCGAGTAAGGCCACATCAGCGAAAGGCAGAGTCCGGTGGGCGACGGCGGCGAGCGCCGCCACCGAGCCATTGGCCAAGACCTGACGGGCATCACGGGTGCCGCGCTCCCCGCTGCCGGGCAGAGCCGCCAGCGCGCTCGAGCTGACGAAGAACACGACCAGTGCGATGGCCGCGCCGAGCCCGCCGAACCCGAGCACCGCTCCGCCCACCGCGGTCGCGGCGACCGCCCCGGTTCCGCTGAGCGCTTTCAGGCGCCAGGCGACGAGCGACACTGCCGCCGCGGCGGCGATCGCCATCAAACCCTGGGTCACGTCATCCTTTCGTTCTCTGCACCGCTCTTGACCGCCGCCTTGCGACGGCGGGTCCGACGCTTATTCTCGGAGCGATGCGTGAGTCACGCAACGATACCGATCCAGCCTATACCCGGAACAGCCTGATCCTGGCCGGGCCGATCCTGTTCATCGTGCTCCTACTGCTACCGGCGCCGGCCAGCGTCGGCCTAGCCGGCCACGCTACGCTTGCCGTCGCCGGTTGGATGGCTCTCTGGTGGCTGACCGTCGCCGTGCCGCTCGCCGTCACCGCCTTGCTGCCGCTGGCGCTGTTCCCGGCGCTCGGTGTCGCCTCACCGTCCGAGGCCGCAGCGCCCTATGCCAATCCCGTCATCTTTCTGTTCATGGGCGGCTTCTTCGTGGCCGCGACGATGCAGCGCTGGTCGCTTCACCGGCGTCTCGCCCTTGCTGTCGTCGCACGCACGGGGACTTCACCGCGTCGGCTGGTCGCTGGCTTCATGCTGGCCAGCGCCATCTTGAGCATGTGGATGTCGAATACCGCGGCGACGCTCATGATGATGCCCATCGGCATCGCGGTTCTCAGCCTGATCTACAGCAGCGAAAGGGAGGCAAGCGCCCCGCGGGGCCTCGGGGTCGCGCTGATGCTCGGCATCGCCTACGCAGGCTCGATCGGTGGCGTCGCCACGCTGATCGGCACGCCGCCCAACGCCGTGCTGGCCGCCATGGCGGACGAGCTGCTAGCCGTCGATGTGTCGTTCGCTCGCTGGATGGCGATCGGCCTCCCCGTCAGCGCGGTGATGCTGTTCGCTTGCTGGGCGTTTCTCTGCCTCGTCCTCTACCGCCTGCCCAAGGAACCGTTGGCCGGTGCGGACCGGGTGATCGACGCCGAGCGGGCCAAGCTGGCAGTCTGGCATCCCGCCGAGCGTATCACAGCCGCCGTCTTCGCGTCTGCCGCCTTTGCCTGGATCTTCCGATCGCCGAAACAGATCGGCGATCTCACCATCCCCGGCGTCCAGACGCTGTTGCCCCAGGTAGGAGACGCGACCATCGCTATCGCGGCAGCGCTCGTCCTGTTCCTCTGGCCGACGCGCGACTCGGAGGGCCGAACCACCCGCGTGCTTGACTGGAACCATGCGCGTTCGATACCGTGGGACATCCTCGTGCTGTTCGGCGGAGGATTGTCGCTCGCCTCCGCGTTCGCCTCATCGGGTTTGACGAAGTGGCTGGGTGGGGAGCTCGCCGTGCTCGCCGGTCTTCCCGACCTGCTCGTCATCGCCGCCGTCGCGGCCACCTTCGTATTCGTCACCGAGATCACCTCGAATACGGCCACCGCGACGCTCGGACTGCCCGTCATGGCGGCCCTGGGCGCCTCGATCGGTGTGCAGCCGCTGGCCTTGATGACGGCCGCAGCGATGGGCTCCTCGATGGCGTTCATGCTCCCGGTTGCCACGCCGCCCAACGCCATCGTCTTCGGGACCGGTTACATCAAGCCGGCTGAGATGCGCAGAGCCGGACTCTGGCTCAACCTGATCGGCATCGTCGTTATCACCGCAGCGGTGACCATCGCCTTCGGCTGAGCCCGGCGAGGAGAACATGAGAAGGGAATGACCCGAGAGAATCGAGATGTCGACGCCAGGTTACCTCTCGCCCTCTTGCAGGCCGTGCAGCTGCAGGATACACCACCGGAACTGCTGCCCGAAGAGCACCCCCGCTCCTTCTACCCGAACCGGCTCGGCCTCAGCAATGTCATCGAGGACCAGATCCGCCAGATGCGCCGGCTCGCCCGACTGAGACGCCGGGTCGGCGAAGCGCAGGTGGAGGCGCTGCTCGAGCTGGTCGCACGACGCCCCGACGCCGGCGCCGTCTTCGACGCCGCAGGTCGCGCGCTGGCCGGCCTCCACTTCTCAGGGCCGGTCGGGGTTCTCAGACGCATCGCCAGGAGACTCCCACGCCCGCTTCGCCAGAAGGCCGCAGTCCGGGCGTTGCGCGCCGCTAACGGATCGTACCTCGTCGCCGCCGAACTGGCCGTACAGTCCGAGCCTCTGGAGATCCGAGCCACTGATGCCGTTACCGCCCGGGTGGGAGAATACTCCGCAGCCTGCAAGCTCTACGGCTCACTCGCCGCCGGTCTGCTGGAGTTGAGCGGCCTCGGATCGCGAACCGTAGCCCATGTTGAGTGCCAGCGAAGGGGCGACCATCGGTGTGTCTGGAGAGTGGAGTGATCCGGTGTGCGGTGTGCAGTATGCGGTATGCGGTAACGTCCAACGATCGACGTTAGCGGCTGCGATCACGCCCACCGCACACTGCACACTGCATACCGCACACTGACTTCAGTGAAGCTCACTCGGCTCAACGTGCACCACGACGTTCTTCAGCTCGAGCTCGGAAGCCACGCGGCGCTCGACCTCGTCGGCGATCATGTGGGCTTGACGCACCTGGATGGCCGGGTGCACGCGCACGGTGAGCTCGGCGAAGCCTTCTCCCGGCCGGCCGCGTGAACGAATGGCGGTGACGCTCTCGACTCCCTCGACGTTCGAGGCGACCTCATACACACTGCTCGAATCGACGGCGCGGCGGTCGACCAGAACGGGCACCGTTCTACGCAGGATCTGGTAGCCGCTGTCGGCGACGACGACCGCGACTATGACGGCCAGGACGGCGTCGGCCTGCCCCACCCCGATGTGCACCAGCCCGAGCCCGATCAACACCGCCGCCGTCACCCACACGTCGGCCTGGGTGTGCCGGGCGTCGGCGGTCAGCAATTCGCTGCGTAGCTCCTTCCCGCGACGACGCTCGTAGTAGGCTATCCAGATGTTCACCACCATCGTTCCCGCCAGGATGAGGACGGCCATGAGATCAGGTCGTGGCGGTGGCGCGCCCTGGATCAGCCGAAGCGCCGCCGACCTCAGCAACTCGAAGCACGTGATGGATAGGAAGCCCGCGATGACGAAGGCGCCCAGCGTCTCGAACTTGCCGTGGCCGTACGGGTGCTCCTCATCGGGCGGCGCGGCGGCGAAGTAGACCGCCGTCAGGGCGATCACGTTGTTGAGGGCATCGGTTCCCGAATGGGCCGCATCGCCTAGCACGGACAGCGAGCCGATGGCCCACCCTACCGCGACCTTGACGCCGACGAGCAGAAGGTTGGCCCATAGGATCCAGAAGAGTATGCGCCGCACGCTGCGCTGGCGCGAGACCTCATCCCATTCGGGCGGTTGCCCTTCCAAATTGCGCTGGCTTTTGCTTGCAGCCACTATGGGTTAACGGTAGACGGTTCTGGTAGTTCGTCGGGTCGCCAAATATGCTCCAGCCCACATCGACTATGCAAGAACGCGAATGAAGAGCAAGGCGAAGCTAAGCTCCTCCCTCCTGGCGATCGACGGCAAGGGGTACGGCGCCTACAAGAGCATCGCCGGCAGCTACGACCTCGAAGACTTCACGCTGCACATCGACTACGTACAGGGTGATCCCTTCGCATCGCCCAGCCGCCTTCGTGCCGAATTCCAACTCGACGTGGTGAATCTGCCAAAAGACCTGCTGCAGCCGGAGATCCGGCGGGTGGCGGTGACCGATCTGCTCAACCGGCGTCTGCGGCGCCAGCTGGGGGCTGCCAGTCGGTCCCGGGGCAGCGGGAAGAGCGGAATCATCAGCATCCTGGGGCCACGCCAGTGCATTATGCGGCGCACGAGCCTGCAGATAGATGCAGCGGGCGGCGCCGTCGCCCGTTTCGCCGCCGGGCTTCCCGCCGGCGGACGCCGAGTGCTGGGCCGGCAGGCCGTCGAGATGCTGCTCACCGATATCCCCGACGCCCTACGCGATGTGCTGGCACCGGCGAGGCGCGATCTGGATGCCCTGCGCCGGTGCGCATTGCTCGTCGAAGACTCGGTGGCGCTGCGTGGCCAGCTCGACGAGTCGGGGCTCGTCGCCTTCGTAGCGGACGGCGCGATACTCCCACGCCGCAGCGGAGTCGATGACCGGCCGCTCGCCGCCTCGCAGGCCGTGGCCTTCCAGGCGCCCGAGCGCCTGCGGGTCACGCTCGAAGCACCCAACCGCGGGCCCGTCACGGGCATGGGCGTCCCGCGTGGAATCACGTTGATCGTCGGCGGCGGCTATCACGGCAAGTCCACGTTATTGCGCGCCATCGAGAATGGTATCTACGACCACATCGAAGGAGACGGCCGCGAGCTCGCCGTCACCGTGCCCGGCGCCGTGAAGATCCGGGCCGAAGATGGCCGGTCCATCGCGTCGGTGGACATCTCGAACTTCATCACCGGACTGCCGGGCGGCGAGGAGACCGCTCGCTTCTCGACGCAGAACGCCAGCGGCTCTACTAGCCAAGCGGCGGCGATCGCCGAGGCGCTCGAGATCGGCGCCACCTGCCTGCTGATCGATGAAGACACCAGCGCCACGAACTTCATGATCCGCGACGCCCGCATGCAGGCGCTGATCCACAACGAGGACGAACCGATCACCCCGTTCATCGATCGCGCACGCCAACTCTACGACGAACTGGGCATCTCGACGGTGCTCGTCGTTGGCGGCGCCGGCGACTACTTCGACGTTGCAGACACCGTTATCGGCATGCGCAGATACCTGCCCGACGACCTGACGGCGGGCGCCGAACAGATCGTGGATCGCTTCCCAACAGAGCGCTCGCACGAGGGCGGCGCCTGGGTGACGCTACGCCAGCGCGTCCCCGACCCGGCCAGCATCGATGCACAGAAAGGGAGGAAACCCGTCTCCATCAAAGTCCAGACGCCGACGCGGGCGCTCTTCGGGACGGAGGAGCTCGAGCTGGGCGCCCTGGAGCAGATCGTCGAGGAGGCGCAAGTCCGCGCCATCGCCCAGGCGATGGTGTACAGCGCTGGCCGCTGGATCGACGGCCGGCGAACGGTGCGCCAAGCGCTCGAAGCTCTGATGGAGGAGATTCACCGCGAGGGGCTCGACGTGATCGACTCGCGGCAGCCCGGCGACTACGCCGAGTTCCGCATCCACGAGCTCGCCGCCGCGCTGGGAAGGCTGCGCACGCTACGGGTAAAGAACCGGTAGCCGGTAGCCGGTGGCCGGTGGCCGGTGCCCGGTGGCCGGTGGCCGGTAGTCAGTCGTCAGTCGCTTTCAAATACTGATCCACTGACCAACTGACTTACTGACCACAATCACCTCTCCCTCGTGCGCCGCGGCCGTACCGCGTCGGAGGGATCCTCTTCCACCTCACCCACCTCTTCCTCTTCTTCGCCATCGCCCGTCCCACCACCCGGCGTGATCAGGTCCAAACCGAAGCGACGCTGCGGGCGCTCCATGCGGAAGAAGGCCCGGTTGAGCCAGGTGGCGCGCAGACGGTCTTCAGCTCGCCAATCCCGTGGGCGCTTGGGCCGCTTCTTGCCCGGCATTCCCAGGCCAATCCAGATGCCCAAGGCGAGCGCCAGCACGGCGCCGACGATTTTGAGGAGCAGTACAGGATCTTGCATGTTCACGTCTCAATACGTCTTCAGCGCTGGCCGGGTTCCACCGGCTATCCGCCGGCTAGCGAACCGCGACGGTGTCATCGAAAATCGTGAAGGAGCTCTCGCTCGCCCTGCGGTAGGCTTCCGCGATCAGCACCTCGGACGTATCGCTCAACGCGCCCGCCAGCATGCCGGCGAACATCCTCTGATAGAAGGCGTCCGGATAGACGACCACAGTCCCCCGGGCGAAGCTGGCCCCGGATTCCTCGGCCCGGGCCGCCAGAATCAGGCTGCTGTCCGGCGCCAGGCGCGTGTCCGACAGCTCAACCCACGTCCCGCTCCGGCCATCGACGCTGCGCCGAATGGCCGCCTCCACCGAGGCGCCGACCATCGCCCGGCCACCCGAATCGAGCAGCTCGATGCGCACAACGACTTCCGGCGTCACGTAAGTCGGGAACCGGTGCCCGGTCCCGCTGTTCGTCACGCGCAGTGCAACGGACTGGCCGGCCCCACTCGAGTCGTCGTGTGCCAGCCACTCGATGGTGACGCCGCTCCGAACCGTCGCCGAATCGTGTACGCCTCGCCATTGGTGGCGGCGGTCCGGCATGTGACAGCTCTGGCAGCCGACGCCCTGCTCGGCATAACGGCTCGCCTTCCACTCCGCGTAGGTGTTCTGCAGCGACTTCCCGCTCGGCGCCGGCAACTCGAATTGGTGGCAGCCGGCGCAGAATCGCGAGTCCTCGAAGAATGACGTGCGCGTCGCACCGCCGTGCGGCGCGCTCGCCGGCCCGGCGGTCAGCGATCCGTCGCGACGCGGCGGACCGTAGCGCTGCCAGCCGCGCACGTGGCAGGCCGCGCACACCATGCCAGCCCGTTGAAGCGATGCATCGAACAGCGGATTGGCAACCAGAGCGCCCGTCGTGTCCGGGACCTGCGCTGACTGCTCGGAGAGCGGCGCATGACACGAGAGACAGTTCCTTACGGTCTCGTAGTCATGGCTCTCCCAGTTGACTAGCTGACCGGAGAGGCCCGGCGAGAAGGCGCCGGCATGGACCGTGGCACCCCAGTCCTCGTATTGCTGGGCGTGGCAGCTGCCGCACGTCGCCGGCTCCAGTGACGCTTCCAACGGAGAGACGCCTTCCGGCGGCGCGCCCTGCAGCGGCACCGGGCGAAGCCAATAGCCGCCCAGGAAATCATCCGGCCCTCTGAAGGCCCGCTCTTCCGACGGCAAAGACGCCGGATCGATCTCCGCTCGCGAATCGGAATCTGAGCAGGAGGTCAGCGCCCCTACCAGTATCACGGACACAACAATGGGCCCAGCCGCCAGCGACCGGGCCCATGACACCGCGCGTCTCACGGACGCAGCCAAGGGTGCACCTCTCTGTCAGCGAGCGATCGCTTAGTCGCCGCCCCCCGCACACGGGTTGCACGCGTTCTTACCGGCGCACGGATTCATGTCGCCGGCCATCGAGGGGTCGAATCCAGACTGTAAGGACGTAACATACTCGGTAAGCGCCGCCAACTCCACCGAGTTCCAATCGAGGGGCTCGTTCTGCATCGGTATGACCATGCAGAGCTGCACCATCTCCGCCGCCGTGACTGTCTCCATCCCGGCGCGCTCTTTCGCCATCTTCACTGCGTGCGGATACGGCTCGCCGAAGCTGGCCTCCATCATACCGGTGCCGCCCGTGTGGCAGGTGGAGCACGATGTCGTGCCGGCGGAGCTCAGCGACTTGTCGGCCCACAGCTGCTCACCCATCGCCACCAGTTCCTCGCTGGACCGACCACCGGTGTAGAGCGCTCTGTCGCCCTGGCTGATCTTCGCAGCCAGCCCGGCGTCGCAGGGGTTCATCGCAGCACAAGGATTGGCGGCGGCGGCGCAAGGATTGGCGCCTGCGCACGGATTCGATGCGGCCTCTTGGCTGCCCTGCTCGCCGCTGCTACAGGCAGCCAGCAAGAACATCGAGGCGGCAATCAGCCGCCCGTTGGTTGGGGCATTCAACATCCTTCCTCCTCAGTGTGTCGTGTAGGAAACCGCGGAAGCCATTCCGGACGTCGCCAGGCACAAGCCCACCTGGCCGTCGCGGCCTCCTGGGCCGGACGACGGGCGGCGGGCATTTCTGCCGTACGAGTCCTGGTCGATCCAGTGCATTTCGTAGCCAAAACGGGTGGCAGGCCCGGGAGGTTCCCTGGGGGGTGAAGGGCGGCGCCGGCGCTGGTTGGGACCCAAATAACCAATATCCCACACCCAATATCCGACATAAGCCTGTTCGCTGAAGCTTGGCGCTTGGTTCTTGATCCTCGAGAAGTACTTGAACCTGGAGTGTCGAGTGTAGGATATTGGATATTGAATCGCACAAGGAGGGCAAAGCGTGTTCGGAACCGTAAGGCTACCCCGGATCTGGCTCACCACCTACGGCTGGGTGCGCGGCCATCATGTCCATCTGCTCCGGCTTGCCGCGGTCCTGACCGTCTTGAGCGTTACAGCGCTGGCTGGGTACATGTGCCACGGCCTCATCGGGCCGCCGGGCTAGGAACCGCTCTTAGTCGCCGTAGTAATGGCAGGCAGCGGTGCAGGTCTCGGCGATCGAGACCCGGTAGAGACTGGGCAGGCGGTCCTGTAGCCGCTCCCAGAGCCAGCCGCAGAGCTCCTCGCTGGTGGCGTTCAGGAAGCCGGATACTTCGTTCAGGGTGCGGTGATCGATTTCCGCGACCACCGGCTTGACCTCCCCGTCGATGTCAGCGTAGTCCATCAGCCATCCGGTCTCCCTTTCAACCTCGCCGCGCACCGCGACCTCCAGCTGATAGGAGTGGCCGTGGAGGCGCCGGCACTTGTGACCCTCCGGCGCGTTCGGCAGAAAATGCGCCGCGGCGAAGTTGTATTTGCGGCAGAGCTCGACCCGCATGTCAGACCCCGGATTCGTGGGGGCTCCAGATGTGCTTGTGGAGCTGCGTCTGTAGTCGCGCCGGCGCGTTGTCCTCCATCATCCAGTGGGCCAGCGTCTTGAGATCCAGTTCGTCCCAAACCGGAGCGAACAGCAGCTTGCGGCCGCCGAGCCGGCGCTCGGCGATGACGGCGAGCGCCCACTCGTAGTCCGCCCGATCGCCGATCACGAACTTGACTTCATCATCGGGGCCCAGCTTCTCGAGATTGCTCCACAGGTTCTTCTCCACCTCTCCGGAGCCCGGGCACTTGATGTCCATGATCTTCACGACTTCGGCCGGTAGCATCCCGATGTCTACGCTGCCGCTCGTCTCGCAGAGAACCTCGAACCCACCCTCGAGCAACAGCTCGGCCAGCTGCACGATGTCTTTCTGGAGCAGCGGCTCGCCGCCGGTCAGCTCGACGAGCCTGCAGCCGCGACTGATGCGTTGCACCTCGTCGACGATCTCCTCCACCGGCATGTCCCGGCCGCCGTAGAATGAGTACTCGGTATCGCACCAGACGCAGCGCAGGTTGCAGCCGGTGGTGCGTACGAACACGCACGGATATCCGGTCCAGCTCGACTCGCCTTGTATCGACAGAAAGATCTCGGTGACCCGCATCGTCTTAGCTGCGCTCCTCGACTGGCTGGGCCGCGGTCTTGTCACGACCCTTCTTGCGACCGCGTTTCGGCGCGTGTTGCTCGAGGATCTCGACCAGCTCGTCGCCTTCGACTACCTCCTTCTCCAACAGTCGCTCGGCGACCGCGTCGAGCGCCTTTCGCTCCCTCGTCAAAACATCGCGCACCCGGTCGTGCGATTCATCGACGATGCGACGCACTTCCCTGTCGATTTCCTGCAGCGTTTCCTCGCTGTACTGGTTCTGCTCCACATCGACGATCTGCCGCATGCCCAGCATGTTGCGCGTGCGAGTCTCATAGGTGATCGGGCCCAGCGACTCGCTCATCCCGTATTCCAAGATCATGCTGCGGGATAGCTCGGTAACACGGCTCAGGTCGTTTTGCGCGCCGGTGGAGATCTCGCCGAAGACGACTTCCTCGGCCACTCGGCCGCCCAACAGCACGGCGATCCGGTCGAGCAGCTCGGCGCGCGTCAGCAAGTAGCGATCCTCGGTGGGCAGCTGCTGCGTGTACCCGAGCGCGCCAATGCCGCGCGGTACGATGGAGATCTTGTGGACCGGATCGGCATGCTCCACGCATTGCGCCACCAGCGCATGTCCTGCTTCATGGAAGGCGACGATCCGCTTCTCATCCTCGTTGATCAGCCGGTTCTTCTTCTCGAGGCCCGCAACGATCCGGTCGGTGGCCCGGTCAATATCGTCCATCGTGACGCTTTCACCGCCGCGACGCGCGGCGAGTAGCGCGCCCTCGTTGAGCAGATTGGCCAGGTCGGCGCCCACGAAGCCCGGCGTGCGTCGCGCCACCACCTCGAGATCCACATCACCGGCGAGGCGGATCCCTTTGGCGTGAACCTCGAGGATCGCCTTGCGGCCGTTCATGTCGGGCCGATCAACCAATACGTGGCGATCGAAGCGGCCGGCTCGCAACAGGGCCGGGTCGAGCAACTCGGGCCGATTCGTGGCGGCCATGATGATCACGCCAGCCCGCGGATCGAAACCGTCCATCTCGACCAGCAGCTGGTTGAGCGTCTGCTCCCGCTCATCGTGTCCGCCCACGGGACCGCCGATCCCCCGCGCCTTTGCAAGCGCGTCTAACTCGTCGATGAAGATTATGCAGGGCGCCTTCTGCTTCGCCTGTGCGAACAGGTCGCGAACCCGCGCGGCTCCGACGCCGACGAACATTTCGACGAACTCGGAGCCCGAGAGGTTGAAGAAGGGCACACCGGCCTCGCCGGCCACCGCTCGCGCCAGCAGCGTCTTGCCAGTGCCCGGCGGACCGACCAACAAAACGCCCTTCGGTATCTTGGCGCCCAGCCGGGCGAACTTGTCGGGCTTCTTGAGGAACTCGACGACCTCGTTTAGCTCCTCCTCCGCCTCGTCGACGCCCGCCGCGTCGTTGAAGGTGACGCCCGTATTCCCTTCCGCCTGCAATCGTGCCTGCGACTTGCCGAATGTCATCACGCCCTGGGCCGGCCCGCCCATTCGCCTCAGAAAGTAGATGTACACGATGAACAGCAGGCTCAGCGGCAGCAGCAGGTTGAGCAGCCAGCCTAGCCCGTCGGTGATCGCGCCGTTGTACTCCACGCCTTGCTGCTCCACCAACTCGACCAAGCCGGGATCGTCGACCCTGATGGCCGTCCAGCTCTCCGGAGCGCCGGCCGCCTGCGCCGTCTCCGTGGACTCCGCGACGATGCGCTTATCACCGATCGTCAGCTTCTCCACCTGACCGGCAGCGATCTTCTCCTTCAGCTCGCTATAGCTGATATCCTCGCCGGATCGATCTGAGAGCAAGTAGTTGAGACCGACGAGCAACAACACCGCCATGACGATGTAGAGGGCCGACATGTAGGCGCGGCGGTTGATCGGTCCGCCGGGACCACGGTCGTCTTTGCGCTGCGGGTCTTTCGTCTCTTCAGGCATGCCGCCGGTCATGTTAGAGTTTTGTATTCAGTATCCAATATCCGTCATCCAACACCCAAACGCCAAATCGGACCCAACGAACGATATCCAATAACCAGGGCCCAACGGCCAACCGCCCACGTCTTGGCCTTCGTAACTGGTCAATGATGATCGGTCATTGGTCATCGGCTAGTTGACTCCCATTTGATCACTGGGTGTTGAATGTAGGATATTGATTATTGAAACAGATCACCGCACCAAGGCTCCATCCCTAAATTGCCCCGTATAGAGCCGTGCGTATAGTCCCTCCAGCGCCAGCAGCTCTGCGTGTGTGCCGGCCTCCACGATGCGCCCGCGATCGAGCACCAGCACGCGATCGGCGCGCTGCACGGTGCTGAGGCGATGGGCGATGATCAGCGTCGTGCGCTCCTTCATCAACTCTTCCAGCGCCTCTTCAACGAATCTCTCGCTCTCCGTATCGAGGCTGCTGGTCGCCTCATCGAGGACGAGGATCTCCGGGTCCTTCAGTAGTACCCGCGCGATCGAGATGCGCTGGCGCTGTCCGACGGACAGCTTCACGCCTCGTTCCCCGACCCGCGATTCGTAGCCCTCGGGCATCCGCTCGATGAACTCGGCCGCGTGCGCGGCCTGCGCCACCGCCTCGGTCTCCTCCCGCGTCGCGCCTTCGCGACCGAAGGCGATGTTCTCCCAAACGGTCGTCCCGAAGAGCATCGGCTCCTGCGGCACGATGCCGACCGCCGATCTCAGGTCGGCCAAGCTCAATTCGCGCAGGTCGATCCCTTCCAGGCTGATAGCTCCGCGTGTCGGGTCCCAGAAGCGAGAGACCAGCCCGGCCAGCGTCGACTTTCCGGCGCCGCTGGGTCCGACGATCGCCACCACCTCGCCGGGCGGTATCTCCAGTTCTATTTCCTGCAGGGCCCAGGGAAGCTCATCGCCGTATCTGAACCAGACGTCCTCGAACCGCAGCGGCCAACTGCGTCCCGTCAGCCGCCGTGGCTGCAGCGGATCCGCCACCGTGGGCTTCTGGTCGAACAACTCGAACACGCGCTCCGCCGATCCCTGCGCTTCCTGATACCCGCCCCACAGCGATGCGAGCGAAGTGATGGCAGCGGCGACCATGACCGCGTAGAGCAGAAAGGAGACGAGCTGGCCACCGCTGATGTCGCCGGTCAGGACCAAGCGCCCACCCTGCCAAAGCACGGCGACTATACCGCCGAAAGTCACCACAGTGATCACCCCGAAGAAGACGCCGCGGGTCAGTGCCCGCCTGAGCGCCGCCCGCAGCGCCGCATCGATTCCTTCGCGGTAGCGCCAGGCCGCCGTGGCCTCGCGCACGAAACTCTGCACGGTGCGGATCTGGACGATCGACTCCTCCGCTACCGTGTTCGCCTCGGCGACCTGATCCTGCACTTCGGTGCTGGAGCGCCGCAGCCGCCGTCCGAACACGACGCCGAACAGGACTATCGCCGGCGCCACCGCCAGCGTGGTGATAGTGAGCTGGCTGTGCATCAACGTCAGCAGCACCAGCGAGCCGAACAGATACAGCACCTGGCGTAGAAGCTCCGAGAGCTGATAGCTCAGGACACCCTGCAGCCTTACCACGTCCGATGTCAGCCGGCTGGTCAGCTCGCCCGTCGTGCGCTCGGTGAAGAAGTCGGGTGATAGCGTCAGCAGGTGCGTGAACAGGTCAACCCGGATGCCCGCGATGATCCGCTCGCCGGCCGCGCCCAACAGGTATACCTGGACGAAGCTGAAGAGGCCCTGGATGATGAAGAGCCCCAGCAGCATCAAGGCGATCCGATTGAGCAGCGCTCGGTCCATCTCCACAAACGCCGCGTCCATCAAATGCCGCACGACGACGGGGAAAGCGAGGCCGATGCCGCCGCTGGCCAACAGGAAGGCTGTGGCCGCCGCCAGCGCCCAGCGGTGGGGATAGATCCGCGGGCCCAGGCGCCTGAATACGAAGACGGGCACCTGGATGGGGGGTACGCGCAGCTTCTTACGTGTCTTTGCTTGAGTCATCCGGAACAAATGTATGCGACAGCAGCGCTCCTGTCTTGGCCCGCAGCCGCCGAACCGTCATATTGCGGTGCCCAACCAGCACACCGTAGCAGTGGAAGACCGTCATCATGAATACGCCCGAACGAGACCAGCCCAGCTCGGCAACTCAAGCGCTGCGCCGTTTCTCCGTCCTCGTCTTCATCACCGCCGTCTGCACCTACGCGCTCATCGTCTTCGGTGGCCTGGTGAGGATCACCGGCTCCGGAATGGGCTGCGGCGACGACTGGCCGCTCTGCAACGGCAGGCTCATCCCGCCGATGAACTTCGAGACGATGATCGAGTACGGCCACCGCCTGGCTGCGCTGGCGGTCAGCGTCCTCGTGGTTGTGGTGCTGTTCTACGCCATCCGCCTCCGCCGCACGACCGGCGCCGCCGGTCGCGGGATCTACGGTCTCGCCGTCGCCGCCGCCGTTTTGCTGATCGTTCAGGTCCTCGTCGGCGCCATCACCGTCTGGTTGGAGCTACCGACCGGAACCGTGGTGCTCCATCTGATCGTCGCCTCGACGCTGCTCGCCACCCTGTTGATCACCGGCCTGCAGGCCCGCGCCGAAGCCAGCACCGAGCTGCCACGCGGCGCTCAGGGGGCGAGCTATCCTCGCTGGGCCGTAGCCTCGGCGGCCTTGGGCTTCGTGCTGCTCTTATTCGGAGGCCTGGTGGCGAACACCGGGGCGGGCCCGCTGTGCCAGGGCTTTCCCCTGTGCAACGGCCAGCTGTTCCCCGACGGCGGCGGCCTGGTCCACGTGCACTGGACGCACCGGCTCCTGGCCTACGCCATGGTCATCCTGCTGGCCGTCTCAGTGAATAAGACCTACCGCGAGAAAGCACCGCAGAATATCAGGCGTTGGGCGCTCGGCTCGCTGATCCTGACGGCCACACAGGTCGTCGTGGCAGCGACCCTGATACTCCGCCAACTCCCTTCGGATCTGCGGGTGTTGCACCTCGCCGTGGGGGTCGCGCTCTGGGCTGTGCTGGTGATCTGGGCGACACTCGCCGTTCGGCCGGCGACTTCGGGCTGAGTCTGGAGTGGACGGCTACAGCCGGTAGAGCATCAGGTAGACCAGGATCCCGGTGACCGAGACGTAGAGCCAAACCGGGAGCGTCCAGCGGGCGATGCGCCGGTGCCGCGCGAAGCTACCGCGCAACGCGAAGTAGAGGGTGACGATCACCAGCGGCACGATGACCGTCGCCAAGATCGTATGCGAGCCCAGGATCGTGAAATAGACCGGGCGCAACCAGCCCTGCCCGGTGAATCGCGTCGTGCCCGCCTGGTAGTGGTAGAACAAATACGAAGCGAGGAAGGTGACCGAAACGATCAAGGCACCCAGCATACAGGCCCGGTGCAGCGATTTCCTGGATTGGCGAATCGCCAGGTACCCGGCGACCAGTAGAACGGCGCTGGTCCCGTTCAACGTTGCGTTGATCGCAGGAAGGTCAGTGAGTGAGATCAAGCTGGCAGACCGGGCTTAGCGGTCCCGATCGATTCACTCCCCCAAGAAACTCTTCAGGTTCTTCAGGTAGAGCATCAAGACAACCGCGGCAATGCCAAACCCCACGGCCGAGGCGAGTGTCCAGAACTCACGGTTCGCGACGTACGTCCAGCCGGACCATACCGTGAACGCGAGCGTGAACAGGATCGCCGTCGAGATCAGGACCTTGTGAAAGCTGATCATGGATCGTCTTACACCTTGTCCACTACCATGAGAATGAGCAAGACCGGCAGGTAGAGCACCGAGCCCAGGAACAGGCGGCGCGCCTGCAGGCCGGTCCGCGTGATCGCCAGTGCCAGTCCGAGTCCAAGGAAAGCGAGCCCTAACGTCAGCGCCCCGACGAAGTAGATCGCTCCCGTCAGCCCCATAACCGTCGTCAACAGGCTGACCGCCAGCAGCGCCACCGTATAGAGGACGATCTGCCGCGCTGTCCGCGCATCGTCAACCACCGGAAGCATTGGAAAGCCTGCGCGGGCGTAGTCCTGCTTGTACAACCAGCCGATAGCGAAGAAGTGGGGCATCTGCCAGAGGAAGACTATGCCGAACAGCACCCAGGCGAGGGCGTCGAGCCGACCCGTCACCGCAGCCCACCCCATCATCGGCGGTATCGCCCCCGGCACCGCACCCACCACCGTGCACCACCAAGTCCTTCGCTTCAGTGGAGTGTACACGAAAATATAGATCAGCAGCGCCGCCGCTCCCAGGACCGCCGTCAGCAAGTTGACCAGCACCGCCAGGTAAAACGTCCCGACCACCGAGATCCCGGCCGAGAACAGAAACGCGGTCGCCGGCTTCAGGCGCCCGGCAGGCAGCGGCCGCACCATAGTACGCTTCATCTCCGCGTCCACCCGGCGCTCGGCGTACTGGTTCAGCGCGTTCGTGCCCGCCGCCAGCAAGCCCGTGCCAAGCAGCGCATGAAACATCAGCTCCAAATCCAGCGACCCCGACGCGCCGAGATAGAAGCCCACGCCCGCCGTGATCAAGACCAGGCGCGTGATTCCCGGCTTCGTCAGCGACCAGAGGTCGGCAAGCACCGTCTTACTGCGCATATTCCAACAGAATAACCAGCACCAGAATGACCGCCAGCGGCAGCGGCGCCATCGCCAGCAACACCACCCGCAGCCGCTCGAACCGCAGGTGCATGTAGTACATCGCCACCAGCGCCGCCTTCCAGATCGCCAGGCCGACCAGCACCACGATCAGTACGTTCCTCGGCATGCTGCTCAGGTAGGCGAGCCCCACCTCGACAATGGTCAAAACGAGGAGCACGAACCAGATGAACATATAGCTCGGCTGCTTCTTCTCGGCACTCTCCATCACACCACCTCAGATCTTGCTACCGATGTCGATGTCGATCTCCGTCTCCGTCTCCATCTCCGTCTCCATCTCATCGTTATCGCGGGCGCGGGCGCGGCGCTAGATCAAGTAGACTATCGTGAACAAGAGGATCCACACGAGGTCGACGAAATGCCAGTAGAGCCCGACAACCTCGACTCCACTATGGCTCTCCTTGGTGTAACTACCGCGAAACGCCTTAACGGTCACCCAGATCATGCAGAGGACGCCGATCGACACGTGCGTGCCGTGGAAGCCGGTCATCGTGTAGAACGTCGAAGCGAACAAGTTGCAGTTCGGTACGACCGCCGCCAGGTGCTCGCCGCAGGCGGGCAGGAAGCCCTCACCCGCCAACTGCAGGTACTCGTAGACCTGGACCCCCACGAAAGCCGCGCCCAACAACACCGTCGCCAGCAGATACAGCTGAAGCTTCTTCTGGTCGCCGTGCTCGATCGAAGCGAACGCTTTCACCATCGTCACGCTGCTGCAGATCAGCATGAACGTGTTCGCCGCAGTGAGATTGATGTTGAGCGGCGTCCCACCCTCTTCCAGCGGTACCCCGGGCAACGCCCAAGCGGCGGTCCCGAAGCGCAAGACGATGTAGGCCCCGATCAGCCCGGTGAAGAACATCACCTCGGACGTGAGGAACACCCACATCCCGAGCTTCTGGTTGTTGATGCCCATCCCGGGCTCGGCGGTGACCCCTCCCGGTAGGGTTATGGCTTCGCTCGTCGCTTTGGTCATTCGGCGTTACTCTGCGTTCTTGGTTCCGGTATGCGGTGTGCGGTGTGCGGTGTGCGGTGTCAGAACTTAACTCGTGAGTTACCGCATACCGCATACTGCATACTGCACACCCAATACTTGCACACCCACTAAGGGGTGGTTTGTGGTAAAAAGTCCTCCGGCGCCGCCTCCGGCGAGCTGAATTCGTACGGCCCCCGATAGACCGTCGGCGTCGTCTCGAAGTTGCCGTGCGGCGGCGGGGACGGCACCGTCCACTCCAGTCCGTTGTCGCGCCACGGATTGATCTCGGCCTTCTTACCCTTGAACAGGCTCCAGAAGAAGTTCACCACAAAGGGGATCTGCACGACGAACAGCAGGATCGCGCTGATCGTTATGAACCTGTTCATCGGCTGGAACGGCTGCAGGAACTCGTACTGGGTGGGATCGTAAATCCGCCGCATGTGGCCGCCCATGCCGAGTATGTGCATGGGAAAGAACGTCAGATTGTAGAGGAGAAACGTCAGGGCAAAGTGGATCTTGCCCCAGGTCTCGCTCATCATCCGGCCGAACATCTTCGGGAACCAGAAGTATATGGCGGCGAAGATGGCCATCAGGCTTCCGCCGAACAGCACGTAGTGGATGTGAGCGACGATGAAGTACGTGTCGTGGATGAAGATATCGACCGCGTTCGACGCCATGAAGATGCCGCTCAGGCCACCGACCGTGAACAGCGACACGAAGCCGATCGCCCAGAGCATCGGCGTGTGGAACCAGATGTTCCCGCGCCACATCGTGCCCAGCCAGTTGAATACCTTGATCGCCGACGGTATCGCGATCGCCATCGTCGATATCATGAACGACGTGCCCAACAGCGGGTTCATCCCGCTCTGGAACATGTGATGGCCCCAGGTGATCCAACCCAGGAAGGCGATCGCGATGATCGCCAGTACCATCGAGTGGTAGCCGAATACCGGCTTGCGCGAACCGTTGGCGATGATATCGGAGATGATACCCATCGCCGGCAGGATCAGGATGTATACCTCGGGATGGCCGAAGAACCAGAAGAGGTGCTGCCAGAGCAGCGGTTGCCCACCGTCCGCCGGCAGGAAGAAAGTCGTTCCGATCGTCTGATCGAACAGCAACAGGATGACCGCCGCCGCTATGATCGGAATCGCCAGCAAGGCGATGATCGCCGTGATGAACAGCGACCAAATCGAGAGCGGCATGCGGAACAGCGTCATCCCCGGTGCCCGCATGTTGATCACAGTCGTTATGTAGTTGACCGAGCCCAGCAGTGAGGAAGCACCGAAGAAGAGTATGCTCACAATCCACAGCTGCTGTCCCAGCGACACTCCCGTGTAGCGCGGTACAGCGCTCAAAGGTGCGTAAGCCGTCCAACCGGCGCCCGCAGCTCCGCCTTCCACGAACAGGCTCGCCGTCATGATCACTCCCGAGACCACGAACAGCCAGAAGGAGAGCATGTTGAGGGTCGGGAACGCCATGTCCGGCGCGCCGATCTTCAGTGGGATCAGGTAGTTGGCATAGACACCGACAAGCAACGGCATGACGGCGAAGAAGACCATGAAGGTCCCGTGCATCGTCACCAGCGCGTTGTAAAACTTCGGCGATACCACCCCGCCACCCGGGATCGGCTGGCCTGGGAAACCGAGCTGCCAGCGGACCATCAGTGCCAGCAACCCGCCCAACAGCAGGAACGCCAGACTGGCGAACAGAAACTGGATACCGATGACCTTGTGGTCCGTCGCGAAGATGTACTTGCGTACGAAGCTCATCTCTGCGTGATGCCCATGCGCCGACGGCGCCGTGGCTTCAGCTGTCGACATGCCTATCCTCTATCTAGCTCTGTTCCGCCAACCAGCTCTCGAACTCGTCCTGCGCAAGCACGATGATCTTGCCCTTCATCAAGCCGTGCGCCACACCGCACAGCTCGGCACAAGCCAGCTCGTATTCGCCGACCTCGGTCGCCTCGAACCAGGCACGCATGGTCAGGCCCGGTACCGCGTCCTGCTTGATTCGAAACGCCGGCACGAAGAACGAGTGGACCACGTCGATCGACGTGAGGTCGAAGACGACCGGCCGGTCCACCGGCACGTGGATCTGATTGTAATGCGTGAAGTCGTCCTCGCTCCCGAACTCGCCATCGCTGCCTGCGTACGTGACACCCCACGCGAACTGCCTGGCCTCGATTCGCAGCTCCACACCGTCGGTCGGAAAACGGTCCGGGTTCTTGATCTTCGACCAGACGTCCTGGCTCGCAACCGCGATGCCCACGATCAGGATCGCCGGCGTCACCGTCCAGATGATCTCCGCCTTCTTGCTACCCTCGATGAACGCCGCTTTACGTCCCTCTCGACCCCGGTACTTGATCACGAAATAGACCAGCGTCACCTGCACGCCGACCAGGACGATCCCGGTGATCCACAGGATGATGTAGAATATCCTGTCCATGTCGGCGGCATACGAGGACGCCGCTGTGGGAAGCCAATCCATGAAGCTCCTCCTGATTACCCACCTGCCCCGAGCGTTGAACACCCTGACCGGACTCGCCGAAGATGTATTTCAGAACACACCTCTGGTACGCCCGATGTGCTTGAATCCGGTCCGGTCCTAGAGCCGAAAACGCGCCTCAGACCTGCATTTGCGATCGCTGGCTGGCACCTCCCGGGCAGACCAGCAGCGACAGCTCGGATTGTTGAGGGTGAATTACGCCGCGCTTTACCGATAACGGTTATTGCTACTACTTGGCAAAAAGGCCGCCAGATTATACCCACAACCCGTCGCGAAAGTCAACGTGGGCTATGGGGTGAGGCGACAGCCAGAGCTCGGAGCAAAGCCTGCGCTTTGCCAAGCGTTTCCTGGTACTCGCGCTCCGGCACCGAGTCGGCGACTATCCCGGCGCCCGCCTGGACGTGGGCCTCTCCCGACCGCGCCAGGATAGTGCGGATGGCGATGGCGGTGTCGAGGTTCCTGCGGTCGTAGGACAGGTAGCCGGCCGCGCCTGCGTAGGGCCCTCGGCGGACGGATTCCAGCTCGTCGATGATCTCCATCGCCCTGATCTTGGGGGCGCCGCTCACGGTGCGAGCGGGAAAGGCGGCGCGGAAGGCGTCGAGGGCAGTGAGGCCGTCCCGCAGTTCGCCTTCCACCTGGCTGACCAGATGCATGACGTGGCTGTATCGCTCGACGGTCATGAACTCGGAGACGTTGACGGACCCGTAGCGCGCCACGCGACCGACGTCGTTGCGACCCAGGTCGACCAGCATGAGGTGCTCGGCGCGCTCTTTCTCATCGGCCCGCAACTCATCCTCGAGGCGGAGGTCTTCGTCTTCGCTATCCCCGCGGGGTCGCGTACCGGCGATCGGGCGAACCGTGACCCGCTCGTTCTCCACCCGAACCATCACCTCGGGCGACGATCCGATGAGCTGGAAGCCGTCCAAATCGAGGAAGAAGAGATAGGGAGACGGGTTGAGTGCCCGCAGTGCCCGGTAGACCTGGAACGGTTCCGCTCCCAGCCGGGTGGTGAGCCGCTGGGAGAGCACAACCTGGAAGGCGTCGCCGGCGCGGATGTACTCTCGGATCCGCTCTACATCGCGCTCGAAATCCGCCTGTTCGTATTGTGAGGTCCAGTCAGTTGGGGGCGCATCGGGGTCGAGCTGTAGAGGGGGTGGGCCGCTCCGCGATCGTAGCCGAGCGATCGTGGCATCGACTCGGGCCACAGCGTCGTCGTAGGCATCGCCCGCCCGCCCATCCTCGACCCGGGCCGCGGCGATGACCAGCGCCCGGTCGAACAACTTGTCCACGGCGAGCACGACGTCGCTGAAGATCAGCAGCGCATCCGGGACATCGACCACTCGAGGCGGCGGCTCGGGCAGGCGCTCGAAAAACCGAACCACGTCGTACCCGAAGTAGCCGACGGCGCCGCCCCAGAAACGCGGCAGTCCGGGCAGCGCCGCCACCCGACCACCCGGCATCGCATCCAGGAAGCCGGCCAGCGGATCGTCCGTCGCCCCCCCATCGGTCCAGCCCTGTCCCGGCGACCAAGTCTCCTGCCGCCCATCGAGCAGTCGCCAGCCCCCTACCGCTCCGCTACCCAGGAACGAATAGCGGGCCCACTTCTCGCCGCCCACCACCGACTCCAATAGGAAGCCAAACGGCGGCTCGGCGAGCTTGGCGTATGCCGTGACCGCCGTCTCGTGATCGAACGGGACCTCCCTGTAGACCGGGATCAGGTCGGCGTCTTTCGCCAGCTCGGCAAATTCCGCCCGCGTCGGGATCACCCGGCTATGCTCCTTAGAAGACATGGCCACCAGGGTAGGTGATAGAGTGAGGGAGCGCTAGTAGAGTGAGCGCTCCTAGCTCCCCAACTCCCACGACGGTAGCTTGTCACACCGATGACTGATCAGCCCACGGTAGTCGCCGTCGATACCGGTGGCACCTTCACCGACTTCGTCGTGCTTCGCGACGAGGCGACTTTGGTGCACAAACGAGCCTCTACCCCCGCGAACCCGGCGCAGGCCGTGTTGGAGGGGCTGCGCGAGCTGATCGAGCCGCATGAGGCCTTCGTCCTCGCTCACGGCTCGACGGTCGCTACCAACGCGCTGCTCGAACGTCGCGGAGCCCGCACCGCCTGGATCACCAACGCCGGCTTCGAGGACCTGGTCGAGATCGGACGCCAGGCGCGGCCCCAGCTCTACGCGCTCGTAGCCGAGCGACCGCCGCCGCTGGTCGCGCCCGATGACCGCATAGGCATCGACGGCCGCATGCTGAACGACGGTTCCGAAGAGAGCCCGCTCTCCCAGAACGAGTTGGACGCCCTAGCCAGCCGGGTGGCGAGCGCGGAATCGGTGGCTATCGGCCTGCTCCACAGCTACGCGAATCCCGCCCACGAAGAAGCCGTTGCCGCCCTGCTCGCCGGGCTCGGCATACCGATCACCTGCTCCGCTCGCCTGCTACCGGAATACCGGGAGTACGAACGCTTCTCTACCGCGCTGGTCAACGCCTACGTGGCGCCGCTCGTCCACCGCTACCTGGAAACGCTGGGCGCCGAGAGCGGGGCGACCCGGGTGCGGATCATGGCCTCGGGCGGTGGGGCGTTCTCCATCGAGCGAGCGGCCCGCGAGCCGGTCCACACGATACTCTCGGGACCGGCCGGCGGGGTGGTGGCGGCGTTGGAGGCGGCGCGCCGTTGCGGGTCCGAGCGAGTCTTGTCGTTCGACATGGGTGGCACATCCACCGACGTCTCGCTCTGTCCCGGCCGGCCGCTCAACACGAAGGAGTACGAGATCTCCGGCTCGGCGGTGGCCATCCCGGTCATCGACATCCACACGGTTGGCGCGGGCGGCGGCTCCATCGCACGGCGCGACCCGGGCGGCGCGCTCAAGGTGGGACCGGAGAGCGCTGGGGCCGTGCCGGGCCCGATCTGTTACGGGCGTGGCGGCAGCGAGGTCACCGTGACCGACGCACACGTCTGGCTCGGTCGCATACCGCCGGAACTGTTTCTAGGCGGCCAGCAGGTTCTCGAGCGGGAAGCGATCGAGGCCCCACTGTCGGATCTGGCGAACGCACTGGGAGAGTCGCCGGAGCGCGCGGCGGAAGGCGTACTCGAGGTAGCCAACACACGGATGGAAGGCGCGCTTCGCTTGATCAGCGTCGAGCGCGGGCACGATCCGGCGGATCTCGTCCTCGTCGCGTTCGGCGGCGCCGCCCCGCTCCACGCGGCGGAGCTGGCCGGCCGACTCGGCGTACCCAGCGTTCTGGTACCGCCCGACCCGGGCACGCTGTCGGCCCGCGGCATCCTGGTGGCGGATGTGCGGAAGGACAGCTCGCGTAGCGTCCTGCGTCGCGGGGAGGATGCAGAGCTATCGGCGCTGGAGCCCATCTTCGCCGAGCTCGAGGGACAGGCCCGCGCCGAACTGGCGGCGGAGGGATTCACTGGCGACGCCGTCTCGGTGGAGCGCGCCATCGACGCACGCTACGGCGGCCAGAGCTACGAGCTCGGCGTGCCGGCCAGCGCGGACTGGCTCGAATCCTTCCACGCCGTCCATCTGCAACGGTTCGGCTTCCAGCGGGGTGATGCGCTCGTCGAGGCCGTCACTCTCCGGGTCACGGCACGCGCCCGGGTGGCGCGCCCTCACCCCTTCCAGTTGGAGGAGGCCGCGGGACCGCCGACCGCGACCCGAGCGACCCGCGTCTACTCGAGCGGAGAATGGCGCGATGTGCAGCTCTACAAGCGCGACTCGCTGCGCGCCGGCCACCAACTCGCCGGCCCCGCGGTCATCGCAGAGTACAGCGCGACGACCTGGGTGCCCGAAAAGTGGCGCGTGGAGGTCGCCCCATCCGGAGACCTCTTGATGGCAGATCGTCATCGTCATCGCCGTCGTAATCGCGCTTCCGGCCCACGCCCAAACCACCGGCACCATCGTCGGGCAGGTCTCAGAGGAGACGACCGCCACACCACTGGCCACCGCCGCGGTGATCAT
>JBDHHZ010000008.1:0-26736 GCA_039589115.1 Gemmatimonadota bacterium
ATGGCCAGCCGGTCTGCGTCGGCGACGCCCATCTCGATGACGGCGTCGACACCCGCCATCATGTCGATGATGTCGCCGCCCGCCAGGTCGTCGCGGTTCGCTGTGGCGAAGTCTTCGCCGTAGCCGGTGCTGCCCCGGACGTTCGGAGCAAGTACGGCGTAGCCGCGAGCGGCGAACAGTTGATAGCCGCCGTTTTGGCTGAACGTGTCGAGTGAACGGCTCGCCGGGCCGCCGGTCGGGCTCACCAACAGCGGGTATCGCCGGCCCTCCTGATAATCGGCGGGATAGACCAGCACCCCTTCGATCGCCAGGCCGTCGGGCGCTTGCCACTGGATCACCTGCTGCCGGCCGAGCTTCCAGTTCCCGGCGTGTCCGTTGAGCTGTGTCAGTTGCTCGAATCGCGAATCGCTGATGCGCCACAGCTCGCTGGGCTCGGATCCTGACTCCCGCACGGCGTAGATGGTCGTGCCCGCTGCAGAGGTGCCGAACGGACCGTAGTTGAACTCTCCTCGCGTCAACGCCTGGATAGAGCCGTCCTCGCGCGCCACGAACAAGTGCGTGTGCGTTCCCAAGGCCGCTGTGAACATCAGGTCGCCACCGGCCGGCCAGCGATGCTCGATGACCGCGCGATCGAACGAGTCGGTGAGATTGAGCGGCGCGCTGCCGCCGGCGCTGACGCTGAACAGCTCGGCCTGCGAGCCCATGTATCTCGGGGTCTGCGGCGCGCGGAAGACGATCATGCTGCCGTCGGGCGACCAGACTGGCGCGACCTCGGAGCCGGGCCGGCTGGTCAGCCTGCGCGTGCTGCGGGACTCGATGTCGAGCACGTGCAGGTCGTAGTTCAGGAAGTCCATCGCGGCACCGGTACCGTTGGTGCTGTAGACGATGGATTCTCCGTCGGGACTGACGGCGATCTCCCGGATACCGGCGTCGCCGCCCCAGAGCAATTCGGCGGTCCCGCCGGGCACGAGGATCCTCCAGATCTCGCGGCCACCGCCTTCCTGGTTGACGGTCAGCGCGTATACGGTGCCGTCCGGCGCCCAGCCGTAGTCGTAAACGCCGCCGGGCAGCTCGCTGAGCTGGAACGGAGGATCGTCGGCGAGCACCGGCAGGATCCAGAGCTGCGGCTCCGCGTCCAGTCCCGGGCCGGCGCTCGAGAAGGAGAGCCAGGCTCCATCGTGAGACCAGCGCGGGGCGCGGGCGTCATCGAAGCCGGCCGCTGCAGGGCGCGCCCCGCTGCCGGGTCGCCAGATGAAGAGCTCGCTCCGGTAGCGGTTCGCCGTGAGGTCGGCGCCGGCCGTCGTGAACGCCACCTCCCCACCGTCCGGTGACACCTGTACGGCGCGCACCTGTCTGAGCTTCAAGTACTCCTCGATGGTGACGGGGGTCTGAGGCGCCTGCGCGCCCAGGATCGCGATTAGCAGAAAGAGGTGGGATAAAGCCATCGTGTCGTTCGCGTCACCTCCCGGCGGTGAAGGCCCTCACTCGCGCCCTTGCACGGGCTGCTCCTGGACCACCGAATCCTGGACCGCCGAATTCTGGATGTTGTCCAGGATGTCGCCGATCAGGATCAGCCAGCCGGCGGCGATGATCGCCCATAGCGTGAAGGCGGCGACGCCACCCAGGATCGCGTTCCGCCAGGTGAAGATCCGCTGCGCGCCGGTAGGTCTGTAGACGACCCGCTCCTCCCCCGGGTCGTCCCCCTCGACATCGACGCGAAGGGTCGGGTCCGACCGTCCCAGAGCGGGGATTCCCCGCTGGACCAGCACGGTGGTGATCACGATCAGCAGGCCCACGATCAGCAGGATGATGGACCCAATGATGAACCAATCGGGCAGATGGCGGTTCTCGACCAGCGCGGCGCTCACCTTGAAGGCGACCCCGGCGCCGATCGCGTACAAAACGAGCGTTTGCCAGATGAATAGCCGGTGGATCTTGCGAAACAGCTCTAGAAAGCCTTCCAGTGGCGGCCTCCTGGCGCCTGTCGTTCACTACGCCCGCAGGCGGACCTGCGGGCGCGGACGCTACAAGATGGGACGTGAACGCGGCAGGATCAACGCATGCGGGTCAGGGTCACGGCGACAGGGAGCCATCGTAGTTGAGCATGAACTCCAGGAACCGGGACACCTCGATGATGTCCTCGCCGACGAAGCGGATGCTGTGGGAGTCGGTGCGCTCGACGATGGACAGGTAGGCCAGCACTTCCGAAGGCCTGTAGTTCTTGAAGCGGACATCCAGCGTGATCGGCGTGTCGAGCACGTACGGCTCGAAGTCGTCAATCCGTTCCATCGCCGTCCGCACCTTCTCGCGGATGAGGTCGTAGGCGACCTCGGGCATCACGGTCCTGGCCGAGTGGAAGCTGATCGCCCACTTGACCACCGCGCCCTCGATGTCACCCAGCAGCGCGCGGGCCTCCTCGATGGCGGCATCGTCGCCGGAGATCATGATGACCGGGACGCCGAAGTATCCGGCGATGGCGGCGTTGATGGCGGCTTCCGGTACCGAGGTACCGTTCAGCTTGACGTCGGCGAGGCGGCCGCTGGACATGGTATGGGCGCGTACGCCGTCCGCATTGCTGGTGCTCGCGTGATAGCCGATGAAGATGACCGCGTCGAAACTCTCATCGATCCCTTCCATCATCATCAGCGCGCGCGGCCAGGCGCGGATTAGTGTCACGTCGGTCGGCAGCTTGTCGATCAGCAAGTTCTCGCCGTTGCCGTGTGAATCGCTGATGACGATCTCGGTGGCGCCGGCGGCGCGGGCGCCCTCGATGGCCGCGTTCACCTCGGCGGTCATCCACTCGCGGGCCCTCCCGTACTCGAAGCCCGACGGTCCGAGGTGATCGCCGGTCACGACGCCCACTACTCCTTCCATGTCGACCGAGATGTAGACCTTCAGCTTATCCTGGGCGCTGAGCGGGCTCGCGGCCAGCAGCGATACCAGAGCGACTAGGGCAAGGGCCTTCGGTTTCATCATGTGCCTCGCTGGTCCGTCGTTTCGACTAAGATCCGTACTTCATCCCATTCCCCTTACGCGGCTTGCGCCCTGATGGTATGGATAACGGGCTGAAGTTGCCAGCGTGCCGGCGGGGCCGGTGGCCGGTGGCCGGTAGCCGGTAATCGGTGGTCGGTGGCCGGTAGCGGGTGGTCAGGCGTAGGCGACGGATGTAAAGTAGGGAGCGAGCGGTGACAATCGTTCATCGACCCAGCCGGCGGCGTCAATCCAGCCGGCTGTTCGCCTTTTGGAGGGCCCGAAGATGAACCTTACGTGGAGTGACGTTCAGGTGGTCGCGATCCCGGCGGCGATCGCTATGCTGGGGTTGCTCGTGGGACTGCTGGTGCGCAGGACCGTCATAGTGAGGCTCGGGGTGGCGGTGGCCGAATCGCGGTCGATCGTTGACGACGTCGTGCTGGCGGCCGTTCGTGGGCCGGTGGTCCTCTGGTTCGTGATCGCCGGCCTCTACGCCGCGATCCAGGTGACCTCGCTACCGCCGCGGATCACCTCGCTGATCCAGCAGATCCTCGTGGTGCTGGTGATCTTCTCGATCACCTGGGCGGTAGCACAGATAGTCGCGGCGCTGGTCGAGAATACGGCGAAACGGGCACCGGAGACGTTGCCCGGCGCGACGCTGGTCACGAATCTGGCCCGCGTGGCCGTAGTCGCCGTCGGCGTGCTGGTCATCCTCCAGACGCTAGGCATATCGATCACGCCGATCATCACGGCGCTGGGCGTCGGCGGCCTGGCAGTGGCCTTGGCGCTACAGGACACGCTGGCGAACCTGTTCGCCGGCGTCCACATACTGGCGTCGCGCCAGCTTCGCCCCGGCGACTATGTGAAGCTGGCGTCCGGCGAAGAGGGGTACGTTGAAGATGTGACGTGGCGGCAGACGACGATTCGCCAGCTGCCCAACAACATCATCATCGTGCCAAATTCGCAGATCGCCTCCACGACCACGACCAACTATCACCTGCCGGAAACGGCGCTGTCCGTGAGCGTACAGGTGGGAGTGTCGTACGACAGCGATCTGGAGCGCGTCGAGGATGTGACCATCGATGTGGCGAACGAAGTGATGCGCGAGGTGGAGGGCGGTGTCTCGGACTTCGAGCCCTTCATTCGCTATCACACGTTCGGTGACTCCAGCATCGACTTCAGCGTGATCATGCGCGGCCAAGAGTTCGTGAACCAGTACATGATCAAGCACGAATTCATCAAGAAACTACATAAACGGTTCAATGCGGAAGGAATCGACATTCCGTTTCCTATCAGAACTGTTTACATGCAGAATGAAGTAGCGGAAGCGTGATCGGATCTAGCGGTCAAGTGTGAAAGTGTGTGCGGTCTGCAGTATGCGGTGTGCGGTAGTGTGAGATTGGACAATTACCAATTCACTGCACACTGCACACCGCATACCGCACACCGCAATCTCAGAACGTCAAACCCGTCGCCGTTACCTCGGACCCCAGCCTCTCCATCAGCTCGAGCCCGTAGGCCGCGCCAAGATCGATAGAACGCGGTGCGTGCCAGTCGTACGGGTTGCCGGCGGTCTCGATGTGGACCGTGCCGAGGCCGAGCCGTTGTTGGAATGGCGTCTGCTTGAAGTGGAGCGCCTGGACTCTGCGGACGGGCACGATGTAGGTGCGCCGGGTCCAGAGTCCCTCGCGAACGAGCGCGAAGTTACCTGAGCGTGAATGGCCCAGGTGACGGTAGTGGGCGTTGGACAAGAACCAGGCGGGGACCAGCGCCAGCGATAGGGCCAGGGCGTCTAGACCCACCAGCAGGGTCAGTGCGATCGTCGCTGCGACGACCACGAACGCCCGGCGGATGAACAGGCGACGCCGCGATCGCGGATGGGCGGGTCGCCATTCCACAGCCTCCCAGTCAAGGTCCGGATAGACCGCCTTCAGGTATTCGGTCAGATCGCTCGTGCGGACGATCGGCGCGAGCGTCTCGACCCTTTCGCTCGCCTTCATCCCGGGGCCGTAACCGGCGGTCTGCACGCGCAGCGATGCCAGCTTCAACCAGCGGCGCAAGATATGCTCTTCGATCTGTACGTTCTGCACTCGACTGCGGCGGAACCCCTTCTCGTGACGAGTGAAGAGGCCGTAACTGACCTGCAGTTCGGGCCCGAACTGCCTGAGCGTGAAGTCGAAGTAGCGCATGACGCTGCCGAGCACGGATATGCCCCACCCGGCCACGGCGAAGAAGAGTCCCAGTACGAACAAACCGGTGAGGAACGCTTTCATGTCTTGCTGTGCGGTCTCGACCAGGCTTCGCACGGCGTCCCCCGACTCAACGTACTCGGGCGGCAAGAAGCGTCCGAGGATCCGCTCGGTGGGCATGAACTGGAACAGGTAATCACCGCCCAGCAGCGCGCCAATCAACACGCCGGCCCGATGCGATGTCGCTCCGGCGACGGCGAGCTGCAGGATGGACGTACGGTGAACGGCGGCTTCCTTCGTCACCGGTGGAGCACTCACCGCCTCCGTCTCGCCGACCTCGGCGTCGACGGCAGCCGGCGCGATCGGCGGAGCGGCTTGGGCGAGGCCGACCAGCTTGGCTCGCAGGCGCATGCCTTCGCTTCGACTGACGACGTGCAGCGCGGCTTCGGTACCCCTGCCGCCGGCGGTCTCTATCCTGGCCGTGGTCACCCGCAGCAGCTGTTGCAGCAGTCCGGCACGCAGATCGACGTTCTGGATCCGCGAGCGCGGAACGACACGTCGCTGCCGGAATAGCACGCCGTGGGTGATGAGCAAGCTGTCTTCGGTGACCTTGTAGCGGAAGCGCAGGTACGAGAGGATGATCCAGGCAGCGACGACGATCGTCAGCACGAGTATCACCGCCACAGTCGCGCCCCTGCCCACCGATACGGCGATCACTCCGGCGACGACGGCGTAGAGCAGCTGGGTCGCCTTTAGTAGCGGCGTCAGCGGGTGAAGCCGCTGCCAGCCGTCTCTTGCCTCAGACGCGGTCATCCAGCTCTTCCAGTTGTGCGAGCTCCTCGCGCAGCCGTTCGGCCTGCTCCGCGGCCAGGCCCGGTATCTCGGCGTCGGCGCCGCGGGTGCCCGCCGTGTAGATGATCAGTGTGGCGAGTCCGAGCCAGCGCTGCAGCGGCGAAGAGCGAGTGTCGACGTGCTGTATACGGACTCGTGGCAGTAGCGATCGCGATCGCCAGAGGACGCCTCTCTGTATGAGGACGCGGTCGGGCTCGACCAACCAACGCCAGTAGCGGTAGCGGAGTCCCGGCCAGAGGATCGCGAGTGCGATGCTGACGAGCGCCACCAGGCCGACGAGAAGGCCGGGGTAGATGAGCGCCTCCCCCTGCGGTAGGAGCACAGCGACCTCGAGCAGGCCGGCGAGCGCCGTCAAAATCGCCGCGGCGAGCAGACCGGTCACCCTCCAGACGATGGTGACGCGCGGATGAAGTTGATTCATCGGTCGGATCCCGTCACAGGGTTAGCATCGAGCCATTCCCGCACGGCGGCAGGTTCGCGGGTCTCGTGCATGGCTCAAGCTAGCCTGCCAGCGCGCCGGCGGCCAAGCGCGGCGAACGGCCTTGATCGCCGGGCGACGATGGCGAATACTGGTCTCTCGTGCTTGGCAGAGTTCCCCTGATCTGGAGTCAGCGATGAGCATCCCCGTTCACGCTGCGGACGTACCCTACCTCAACACCGCGCAGATGGTGGAGGTGGACCGGCTGATGATGGAGGAGTACGGGATCGAGCTGATCCAGATGATGGAGAGCGCCGGCCGTAGCCTGGCACACCTGGCGCGGGTTCGCTTTCTGGACGGCGATCCGCGGGGGAAGCGCGTAGTAGTCGCGGCGGGCACGGGAGGTAACGGCGGCGGTGCGCTGGTCTGCGCGCGACGGTTGAGTAATTGGGGCGCCGATTTGCGCGTCGTCCTCACGCGGCCCGATGAGAACTTCGCGCCGGTGCCCGCTCATCAACTCGCGATACTCCGGCGCATGGGAATGACCGTCGTGGATGCGGAAGAGTTCGCGGCGTCGAGCGGCGAACAGATCGACCTCTGCCTGGGGCAGAGGATTATGTGGGAGAGCTTTACTTGGCGGATATCAGCGTGCCGCCCTCGCTCTATGCCGAGCCGAGCCTCGGCATAGAGCTAGGACATCTGTTCGCCGAAAGCGATATCATCCGTCTGAGTTGACGGCGGTTTCGACAGGCTTAGATAGGATCGCTAGACAATTACCCGCCCCAACCGGAGGACCCCGGTTCGAGGGCGGGCGCGCGGATAGATGGGTCTTGGGCTGGCGGCTGGCTTCAGATCTTCCGTTCCAGCCACTCCAGAACCTTGACGACCACTCGTAGTATTGGCCTCAACAACCTCAGCATTATGCCCCCCTTGCTTCCCTCTCCTACGAGATGCCGGCGGGTTCGGTTTCGCCTGCCCTGCTAGCGGCGGACCGCGGCCGGCGGCCAGTCGGTCAGCTGGGCGCCGGACTCCAACAGCCTCTCGATCGACTTGTAATCGTGCTCGTCGACCCGCATCGGGACGACGGCGATCCGGTTCTGGCGATAGGCGTGCAGGTCCGTGCCGGGGGCGGGAGAGGTCTCGATTTGTGTAAAACGAAGGCTCCAGCGCTCCCGTCCCGGTGTTTCGGCGTCGCCCGGCTCCATCTCGATCCTCCAGTACCGTGGTGCGCGCTGCACGATATCGACGCCGTCGATCTCCTCGACCGGCACACGCGGGACGCTGACGGTCAGGTACTGGCCCGGCTCTAGCTCGCGGACCAGAGGGCTATGGGAGAACTCCACGATCCAGCGGGCGACGGCGGCGAGGGTCTCGGGGTGCTCATCGCTGTAGCCGGAGACAGCGATGGCTGGGACGCCGAAGAAGGCGGCGATCTGGGCGGCGCCGACCGTGCCGGAGAGGTTCCAATCGTCGCTCAAGTTGGGACCGGTATTCACACCGGAGATCACCAGGTCGGGCGGGTCATCGACCAGCAGGCCACGCAGCGCGAAGACGACCGCGTCGGCCGGATAACCGTCGACTCCATACGCTGTCACGCCCTCTGCTACGGAACGCCGCTCGACTTCTATGCCGCGCCTCGAGATCGCGGAGACGTAGTTGGTGCTGCCGCTGCGGTTTCCCAGCGGAGCGATCACGTACGTCTCGGCGGTCGGCGCGAACGCATCGACGAGGGCCAGTAGGCCATTCGCCTCTATGCCGTCGTCGTTGGTGAGCAGGACCCTACGAGGCCAGTCGTCGGTCTGCGCCTGGAACGTGGCCGCGAGTGCGAGCGTGAACATGAAAAACAAGATCGAAGCCATAAACCGGACCTTTCGCGTGTCGTGATACACTGACCTGATGTCCATGGGCCAAGATGACCGGCCGCCTAACTTGCATGGCATTCTCCGGCCTGGCAATCCCACGGCTTGCGATCGACGCCTGAAATCCCAAAGCTGTTTCATGACCAAGATCTCGGCTAACGCCCTCGATCTGATCGGTAACACACCGACACTGGCACTCGGTAGGATCCATCCCGGGCCCGGTACCATCCTGGCGAAAGCGGAATTCGCGCAGCCCGGCGGGAGCGTGAAGGACCGCGCCGCGCTGGCCATCCTCGAGGATGCCCGCGAGTCGGGGAAGCTGGCCGCCGGCCAGCCGGTGGTCGAGATGACCAGCGGTAACATGGGCGCCGGCCTCGCCGTGGTCTGCAACGTCCTCGGCCACCCGTTCATCGTGACCATGTCGGAGGGCAACAGCCCGGCCCGGGCCCGGATGCTGGAGGCGCTTGGTGCGGAGGTCATTCTCGTCCCGCAAGTCGAAGGCTCGCCGGGCTGTGTCAGCGGTGCCGACATCCAGGCGGCCACCGAGCGGGCGATCGAGATCGCGCTAGACAGGAAGGCCTTCTACGTCGACCAGTTCAACAATCACTCCTGCGTCCGCGCTCACGAAGACGGCACGGGCCCGGAGATCTGGGATGCGGCTGGGGACGAGCTCGATGCTTTCGTCGCCGCCGTCGGTACGGGTGGCACGTTCGTCGGGGTCAGCAGATTCCTAAAGCGAAAGAATCCGGGTATCGTCTGTGCGGCCGTCGAGCCGCTGGGAGCAGAGGTGCTGGCGGGCAAGGAGGTCACGAAGCCGTGCCACATGATCCAGGGGACCGGCTACAGCCTCGTGCCGCCCCAGTGGGAGCCGACGCTCGCAGACGTCTTCCTGGCCGTCTCGGATGAAGAGGTGGCGCGCTATCGCTGGCTACTCGCCGATAAGGAGGGACTCCACGTCGGCTTCTCGGCGGGCGCCAACGTATGCGCCGCGGTCAAGTTGATCGAGAGCGGGCGTCTGGGCGCGGACCCGATGGTCGCGACGGTCCTGTGTGATACCGGGCTAAAGTATTAGTCTATTCACTATCCAATATCCGACACCCCATATCCAAAGCCCAAGGATAACTCGATATCCAAATCCCGAGTGACAATGGCCCATATCCAAGTGTGCTGGAAATCGGCCATTGGACCTCGATACTGGATACTTGGGGTCTTACTTGGGTGTTGGATGATGAGTGTCGGATATTGGATAGTGAGGTCGTTCTACCATGGCTGCGTGCCTCCCATCCAAACGCGAATATCGCCGAACCAGGCCGTCGCAGCGGTTCGCGTGTTGTCGGTATCCACCATCACCGCCACGGCGGAAACCGATTCGGGCGACTCGCCGAACGCCTCGCGGTAGTCGCTCACGAAGTCACGCTCCTCCAGCACCCACTCGCCCGCTCGCGCATCCCCGCTCTGCAGGACGACGGTCACGACATCAGAGAAGTAAGGATTGCGGTACGTGCTGCCCACGGGTTCGCTGGCCGCCCATACGTAGCAGACGGCGCGCGCCTCACGGCTGAACGGCTCGGCATCGAATATGACGAAGAACCGCGCGGCGTAATCGTCGCCCCGCTTCTCTCGCTCGTCGCTATCGCTGGACGGAATCGCCTCGACCTTCCAGCGCCATGACACCGCGCTGCCGTCCGCCGGGGGGATCTCCAATCGATACCACAGCGCTGACGCCGATCTCTCGCTCTCCGCTCTGAGCACGGGACCACCGTCATCCTCGACCACGGTGAAGCGGTTGGACCGGCTGGCGAGCTGCGCCTCCTGCCAGCGCTCGCTCCAGTCATCGCCGAAGCCGGCGCTCTCCACTCGGCGCGGTTTCTGGGAGTACAGGTCGGCTGACAAAGTTAGAAGTATCAGCGCGGTGACGATCACTCGTACGGGTCGCATGCACTGTGAACGGGTAGATGCGGCTAGCGGTTCCGGTTGGCCTGACGGCTCGAGAGGAGACAGATGGGACGTTCGGGCTCCGAATGTTGAATGTAGGATTTCCAATTCTGAATTCTGAAGTTTTCTTGGGAATTGGGAATTCAGCATTCTACATCCAGCATTCTCCGCGTGCCCGGCCGCTGACGGTGGAAGAAATCCGCTTGGCCCGTCGGATCAGATGTATTCGAGAAGCTCGATCGGCGCTCCGTCGTGCAGTATGAAGGCGACCCGGATGCCTTCCGACGGCGAGTTGGGCTCGATCAGCAGCTCGTGGCCGGCGATCGCTGCCTCCAGATCGTCCACCTCGAAGGCCACGTGTGGAACGGTCTTCACGATCTCAGGCAGCGGGCTGTCCGGCTCGAACCGCATCCACTCCACACCGAACGGGCTCGTCTCGAAGCCCGCCACGTACACGCCGTACTGCTCCAGGTAGATCTCGTCCGGCCGCGACTGGTCGGTCGGGATGCCCACGTGGTGGTATCGCTTGTCCATCGTCGCTCCATAGGGCCATGAAAAGGAGACAAATAGGTTGTTCGGGTTCCGAATGTTGAATGTAGAATGTCCAATTCTGAATTCTGAAGTCTTCTTGGGAATTGGGAATTCAGCATTCTACATCCAGAATTCTCACCGTGCTCAGCCGCCGATGGCTGCGCGCTCCACGCACTGGTTCGAGGTCGGGCGCCGGCCATACTGTTTTGCGGCAAGCATTTATCGCTTGACAATATGGATTTATCGTATTACGATAACTACGGGCGGCTCGTGTGGCCGCTCCCGAGGGCTTGGAGGATAGAGTCGTGAAGGTGATTGGCGGAGGATCGCTGGCGTCGGTGCTGGGTCTGGTCGTGGAGGTGGCCTGGTACCTGTCGATAGTAGGCGTGATACTCGTGGCGGGCGCCGGGCTGAGGGGTTTGGTGTCTGACCCCGCTGAGGTCAGGCTGGACTGGCCGGTCTCGATCGAGCTAGACAGGGGCAGCTACGAGATCGCGTCGGACCAGTTGAGAGTGGAAGGTGGGCGGCTGCTGGAGATGTCGGGGGAGCTAGGCCTGCTGAGTGGGAGCCGGGGTTTTCTGCTGGCGTGGCTGATGCTGGGGGGCATGTGGCTGGCGGCGATTCTGGCTGTGATCTACCAGCTTCGCGCGTTATTCAAGACTCTGGCGGCTGGGACACCTTTCGTTCGTGCCAACGTCTGGCGACTGCGCTTCATCGGCACGGTGATCATCGCAGTCGAGGTCTTCATGACGCTGCTTCGCCTACTGGTGTCGCTTTACCTGAGGGCCAACGTCACGACGACCGGGTTCACCGTGAAGATCGACTTTCGCTTCACGGCCGAGATACTGTTTGTTGGGTTCGTGCTGCTGGTGATCGCTGAGATATTCCGGCAGGGCACCGAGATGCGAGAAGAGCAGGCGCTCACGGTATAGGATGATGCTGATGGGGATCGTCGTGCACCTGGATCGCCTGCTGGTCGAGCGAAAGATGACGCTCACCGAACTGGCCGAACGCGTTGGGATTACCATCGCGAACCTGTCGGTGTTCAAGACCAACAAAGCGAAGGCGGTGCGCTTCTCGACCCTAGAGGCGCTCTGCCGCGAACTGCGCTGCCAACCTGGCGACCTCTTAGAGTACGTGGAGGGCGAAAGCAAAGAAGAACCCCGAAGCGACTGACCCACCGACCCACCGCACACCGCATACCGAGACTACGGTCGGAACATCTCGGTTCGCGCGCCGAACTTCCGGGCCGAAAGGCCGATCAGGCGGATGAAGAGCCGCTTCACCCCGCGAGTGAAGGCGCTACCGACGCCGCTTCGCTCTCCTACCACATCGCCGCGCAGCCAGTCCTCCAGCTCGTCCAGGTCGCCCAGGGACAGGATCTCGATCTCGAGTCGTGCCTCGTAGTAGTAGTTGCCGCTGCCGGGCTGCGGTCCCGTGAACGGTGACATGTACCAGCTCTCGATGGTCAGGGCCGCCGATTCGAGGTCGGGATGCCACTCATCGCGATTGATATCCCATGAACGTGTCAGGTTGTAGTCGCCGGAGAGCGGTTCCTGGTAGAGGATGATCGACCATGCGGCTCGCTCGACCATCCCATCGGCCAGGAACTTGTCGTGCCAGAGCTCGAGCTGGAAGTGGAAGCGGAGGGGCAGGCCGGAGAGCAGGGGGCGAATGAGCGCCGAATCGGAGAACATGTCGACGGGACGGACAGCGGCCTGCCATCCGTTCTCAGTATTGCCGGGTGATAGGGACAGATGCGGTCCTTGGGCCGCCGCCGGAGTGGCGAGGGCCGTGATCGCGACGAGCGATGCCGCGATTAGAACCTTGCGGTCAATCGTACGAAGAAGTTGGCACCTCCCGTTCCGCTGAGTGGGTAGGCGAGGTAGAAGCCGAAGCCGCCGAGTTCGAAGCCGCCGCCGACGTCGGCCTTCCAGCTTTCACGTTTGCCGAGATGGTCGAAGAAATCCTCGTCGTCCCAGGCCGCTCCCGCGTTGTAGAAGAGGACGATCGCCGGATGAAGCTGCACACTGAAGATGTCGCCTGAGATATCGGGGATCTGGTCATGGCCCCATCGGAGGGGTGAGTTCAATCCGGCGCGATACTCGGCCTGAAAGAGCGTGAAGCGTTGACAGCCGTAGCCCGGCTCGGTTCCGAAGGACTCCGAGGCGCGGGCACCGCAATCGAACTCGAGCATGTCGAACCCGGGCAAGGAGCCCGTACCGCCGATCACGTGCTCGCGTTGTGCCGGCGTGCGATTCGATCCGAGCCTGCCGCCGCCCGCCAACCGCAACGCCAGAACGGAGTTCTTGCTGACGCGGTTGTAGCGTCTGAGGTCGAGGAACATGTGGGTGAAGTCGGGCTTGACGCCGCCGAGCTGCCCGCCGACCGCCCGCTCCAGCGTCAGCTGGTTGTACCAACCCGACCAGGGGATCTTCTTGTCGTTACGCGTGTCGATGCCGAGCCTGAACACGACGCTTCGCAAGTCGCCCGGGTCGGCGGCGGCGTTCGGGGCGTACGGGTCGCCGGTATTCCAGAAGATAGTCCAGGGGCTACCGGTCGAGAGGCTGTCGTTCGTTTCGTCGCGGTACTCGAGCCAGCCGAAGAGGCTCGAGGTTTGCCAACCGGCCCTGGCGTACCAGCCTTCGCGTTCGTAGTAGTCGCGGTAGTCGCGGCGGAAGAAGAAGAAGGTGAGCGAGTTCTCCAGGTTGGTCAGTTTCCAGTCCTCGATCGGCTTGTTGACCGACCAGTAGGCGCCTTCCAAGTAGAAAGAATGACGGCCGCCGAGCCACTGTCTCAGCCGCAACTCCCAACCGATGTCCTTCCGTTCCAGATCGAAACCGCCCTCGGTGCGCCAGATCAGGAACGCTTCCAGCCGCAGGGGATTCCGACCGCCGGTGGTGATGCGCGGGCCGAAAACGATGGGTAGGCCCTCGACTCTGTTATAGGCGCGGGCCTCGATGAAGATCTCGCTTTCGCCCAGCTCCCAGCTGGGCAGTGCAATGCGGTGGCCGCTGGGTACCGCTTCCCGCTCGCGGCCCGAGCCCAGGAACTCGATGCCGTCCTCGGTCCGGCGATAGCGGAAGACCGTAGCGTAGGTGGTGATCAGGCCGCCCACGTCTCCCCGGTCGAGGCCGATGACCAGGCCGCCCACCACGGTCAGGTCCCCATCGATTCGCGAACCCTCTCTGAGCGTGATGTCACCGTTCAGCACGACCACGTCGCCGGAGATTCGGCCCGACAGGTCCACCGGGCCGCCCAGCACGGCGACGTCACCGTCGATGGTTCGGCCTTCCGGGATGCGGGTTCGCCCGCTGAACCGGACGGTGGTGGGGCGGTTGTAGAAGTCGACCAGTTCCTGGGCGATCTGGGCCGGCAGGTCTTCGCCGGGCGGCACGGGGGTCTGGACACCGACCTGAATGGTGTCCTGTGCTGCAAGGCTCGCCGGTAGGGCGAGCAGCAGGACCGCCGCCCTGAGGATTGTGTGCTTGCGTCTCATTAAGGTCCTCCAGACAGGCAAAGTGCTACACATGCCTGTGAGGAAGCAAACCCGATGCCGGGTCAAAGATAGCGTCCGTTAAGCGTTTTGGGGTGTGACGGCGCTACGAGATCGTGTCAGTTGGAAACGCCCGGCGTGCCTGTCAGGCACAGCGCCTACCCCTGGGAGGCCTCGTCCGTCGCCCCCTCCCGCTCGATCCCCAGCCGCTTCATCCGGCGGTAGAGGTTGGGCCGGTCGGTGCTCAGCCGGCGAGCGGCTTCGGCGATGTTCCCACCGGCCGAGTCAAGCGCTCCCTGTATGATCTGCCGCTCGTAGCTCTCGAGCATCTCGGAGAGCGAGGAGTCATCCGCCGCCGGCACCTGTCCGGCCAAGCGCGCACGTGGGAGTACGGTGGCGACCTCTGCGGCACCGATGGCGCGCTCCGGGTAGAGGATCATCAGGCGCTCGACGGCGTTGCCGAGCTCTCGCACGTTGCCCGGCCAGTCGTAGGCGACCAAGGCGGCGATAGCCGAGTCGGTGAGGATCGGCGATCTGAGCCCGTGGCGCGTCCTGTAGCGCTCGATGAAGTGGGCGACGAGCAGCGGTGTGTCCTCCGGGCGCTCGCGGAGCGGCGGCAGCCGGATCGGCATGACGTGGAGGCGGAAGAAGAGATCCTCGCGGAAGCGGCCTTCCTGGACCTCGGCCTCGATATCGTGGTTGGTGGCCGCGATGATGCGCACGTCCACCGGGATCAGCTCGCTGCCGCCCACGCGCTCTATCTCGCCGGCCTCGATGGCGCGCAACACTTTGGCCTGCGCTTCCGGGCTGAGGTCGCCCACCTCATCGAGGAACAGAGTCCCTCCGCTGGCGAGCTCGAACTTGCCACGCCGCTGGCTGGTCGCACCGGTGAACGAGCCCTTCTCGTGACCGAACATCTCACTCTCGATCAGGTCGCGAGGGATCGCTGCGCAGTTGATGCGTACGAACGGACCGCGCCGTCGCTCCGAGAGCGCGTGGATAGCCACCGCCACCAGCTCTTTGCCGGTGCCGCTCTCCCCCGTCACCAGCACGCGGGAGTCGGTAGAGGCGACGCGCCGGATCAGTGCCCGCACCTCCTCGAGGGACGGGCTTGTACCGACCAGCTCCTGGCCCGGCTCCAGCTCCTGTCGCAGCGCCAGGTTCAGGTCGCGCTGGCGCCGCAGCTCCAACGCCGACTTCAGGGTGATCAGCACGGCCTCGGGCGTCAGCGGCTTCTCCAGGAACTGGAAGGCACCCAGCCGCGTCGCACGAACCGCGTCGGCCAGGGTCGCCTGCCCGCTCATCATCACGACGGGGACCTCGGGCCAATCATCGGCGATCCGCTCGAGTACCTCGAGGCCGCTGGCGCCGGGTAACGCCAGATCGAGCAACACGGCGTCCGGCTCTTCGGTTGCCATCTTCTCGAGGCCCCGCTCGCCCGATTCCGCCTCGAAGGTCGTGTATCCTTCGGCGTCCAGCAGGCTGGCGATCAGCCGGCGGATGTTGCCTTCGTCGTCAACGATCAGGATACGTGTCATCGTGCCATATCAGAGAGCAGCCGCGAAGTACATCTCGAACCAAACCTCCTCGAACTTCGGGAAAACCAGCTCGGTGCGGAAGAACCCGTTCAAGAAGCTTACCCCGCCGCCGGCCGACCACAATGCCTCGCCGGATTCACCGCCGCCGGGCCAACCCTTCACATCGCCCGCCCAGCCGAAGTCGGCGAATATGACCGGTCGCCAGATAGGACGAATGTGGGCGAGCTCTACTCGCCCCGTCCAGTAGGAGTCGCCGCGCAGAGTGCCGTGCAGGAAACCGCGCACCGTCTCGATGCCGCCCAGCCGCCACTCGCGCTGCAGCGGCGCATCGCCGCTGGTCCAGCCGCCGCGGGCGATCAGCGCCAGCGAGGCGAGCTTGCCTATGTCGACTTTGCCCTCCAGGCCGACGCGCGGCTGCAAGTAGTCGAGGGAGTCCGCGTCGCTGCCCGCCTCGAGGCCTAGCGTTAGCTGCGCCCGGTTGGTTGGCCGCGTCCAATCGCCCAGGTAGACGATCGCCTCGACGTCGCCGCGCCAGTACGATCCCTCATCCGCCGGCGGGTTCGCCTGGAAGACGGAGTCCTGCCAGAGACCGGGGATGGCGACCTGGGTGTTGCGTTCGACGGACCGCTGATCCTCCCAGCCGACGCCCAAACGGCCGCGCAGCCAATCCCAGCGACGGTCGAAGGAGAACTTGGCGCCGCTCGACCGGTAGTAGTCGGCGTCGTCGCGGCCGAGTATGAAAGCGCGCAGCGAGTTGCCGAAGGCGCGCTTGCGATCGTTCAGCGATGAGCCGGCGACGTGCAGCTCGCTGTACCCGCCGAGGTCGATGCGCATGCTGGGTGCGTCGTGGCGAACATCCAGCCTCCCTTTCGGCCTCAGGTCGGCGAAACCGAAGCTGAAGCCGCCGCCCAGCGACCAGAAAGCCCGACGTGGGAGGTCGTATCGTGCTGCGATACCGAGCGCCAGCGACTCGACGCGGTTGTAGCGAATGAAATCTGGAAGCCGGTCGTACTGGATGGCGAACAGTTTGCGCCCGACGATGTCGTTCGAGAGCTGGCGGGCGCGGCGCTCCAGCTCCTCGCCGGACGGCAGCGTCAGCTCCGATGCCGGCGTCTCCATCGGACTGTCCCACTCATCAAAGGCGACGAGTGAATCGGTCGGTGGCCTGATGATCTCCCAGCTCCCGTGGCCGGCGCCGGCCCGGACCTGCGTAGCATCGCGACGCGGGTATTCATCATCCCGACGGCCGTGCTCATCCTCTCGTTCGGTAGTATCCGCCTCGACCGGCTCGACCTTCCGGCCGGGCCCCAGCCACAACGTCGCGCCGTGCCAATCCTCGTCATCCCGGTCTCTCGACTGACGTAGCGAGTCGGGGGACACCCAGGCGATGGGCTCGCCGGTGTTGATGTCGTAGCGACCGAACTCATTCCGAAAGATGACGGGGATCGCGAAGTTGCCGATGAAGGGAATCCGCACCATCAGCTCGAGCTCCTGGCGGTGCGGCAGCCAATAACGTGTCTCCCATAGCCCCTGTTGCATGGTGGCCGAGACCGAGAGGATCCGGTTGGCCCAATCCGAGCCTTCTGGGTCGCCGTTGTCGGCCCAGAGCGGCTTGCCGACGAAGCGGATCTGCATGGCTCCCACGTCACCGGTCGCCTCGTCGACCCAGATCGAGCCGACCACGAGGGCCTCGTCCCCGGTGGTCGGCGTGACCCTCACCTCTATGAGGTCGACCTGCCGGCCTGGCGTCAGAAGCGTGACCGTATCGCCCAGTTCGTACTCGTAGAATTCCTCGGCGCCGGCGGCGAACGGGTGGACGGCCGCGCGGTTCGGCAGGTCGATGCTGCCGAACAGCCGCAGGCTATCGCCGGGCGCGGTGGCGACGAACCAGGGCTCGCTGAAGTCGAGGCCCGCCTCGACATCTCGACCGAAGGACGTCACGTAACGTTGCCCCAGCATCTTGATCTGCAACCCGTCCGCGCGGTCCCAGGCCACTCCCGCGGCGAGCTCGCTGGCCACCAGGAGCTTGGGCGGCGCCTGCGGATCGGAGATGAAGCCGACGCTGACCAGGGTGTTGAGCCGTGACTTGTAGTCCTGAAGCGCGCTGTCACCGCTGGCGTGACGTCGGCGTCCCAGCTCCACGATGTCCTGACCGCTCGCTTCGCCGTAGGGAGTCAGCAGCAGGACGAGGAGTACTATCGATAATCTTGGTATCGCGATCTTCATGTACGTGCGAGGGCCGTTACGGCCGGATCGAACTGAGTGCATTCGTCGCCCAATCATCGGTGCTCACCAAAGTCTGGTTTCTCCAGGCCAACCCGTAATCGTTGAACCGGGCTTCCCAGTCGGGGTTAGCGGTACCGGCGAGCCAGTCCCGTATCCATTCGTTCTCCTGTACCGCGGCCAGCGCGTTCATCAAAGCCGTTTGGCTGACCGGCGAGTTGCGGCGGATCTCCGTCAACGCTCGCTCGAGAGAGCCGCGGCGGTCCTGGAATCCCAGGTCGAGCAGGAAGGCGGCGGCGGCGCCACCGTCGTAGATGTAGCGGTAAGTGTCGTTCTTCCAGAAATCACTCTCCGCCTCGGCCACCGACTGCACCCCGTAGAGTGGGCTGGACAAGTAGCGGCTCAGTCGCTCGCCGACCGCGTCGAGGAAAGCCTGCGGCTCGATCAGGCCGCCGACCAGCAGGATCTTCAGCGCCATGTAATCGGTGAATCCTTCAGCGAACCAGCGCGGCGGCTCTTCCTCGAACGAGAAGCCGATGGGGATGTACCAGTGCATCAGCTCGTGGGACGTCGTGTGCATCCACTGGCGAAACTCGATCTCTGCAGGTCCCGAGCCACCGACATAGACGATACCGGATCGGCCGATGACCTGGCCGCCCGTGCTCAGGCCCGGCACCTGTAGAGGGACTCGGCCGGCGCCCAGCAGGTGATCGCCCGCGGCCCACCCGTCGCCGGCGATCCGGTGCAAGTTCCCGGCGATGCGTTCTATGGCGTCGAAGACACGGTCGTCGGAGACGGGCCAGCGGCCGTGGATGGCGGCCGTCAGAGATCTCGGTCCCACGTTCAACCGCTTGGTGCGCAGCGGGCCTACCACGAAAACCGATTGGATGATGTCCTCTATTTGATAGCCGGTTCCGTCCCGCTCTTCCAGCGTCGCGACCCGCCAGCTGCCCGGCATGCCGGTGAACCAGACTCTGGCCACCACCTCGCCGCTCTGCGGGATACCGACCCATACGCGAGGGAGCAGATCGCCGCCGATGAGATGCCCGCCGTCGACGTCGAGTTGGGAGGCGCGATGATAGAGCATGGACTCGCGGGCCGGCGTCAAATCCATCGTAAAGCGTATGGTGATGCGCTCCGCTCGCGGGGCTGCGACGAGGTGATGCCCGGCACCGAGGTAGCCGACGTCCAGCGCGACGTCGAGTGCGCCGCCGGATCCCCAGGCCTCGAGGTTGCGGAGCCGCATCGCCAGATCGGGATATCCCTCCCACTCGCTTCGGAACAGAAGGTGGATCGTGTCGGGCCGCGAGACGTCGAGCTCGATGCTGGCGTCGACTGTATTCCGGGACGGATCGAGGCGCAGGCGGAACTCGGGGACCACGGGCGTCGCTGGGGGTCGTTCCGTCCCCCGCGGCCGTGACGCACTACGTGCGTCGGGGTCCCACACCGGCAGCTGCTCGTCCCGAGGGGCCGCCTCCCGCTCGCCGGCATCTCGGCAGCCCAACGCCGCGACGGCGATCAAAGAGAAGGCCAGGGCACGCTTCATTCCGAGCTTACCGGAGTCAAAGGCAAACGCACGATGAAACAGGCTCCTTCCTCGCTGCTCTTCAATGCGACCTCGCCGCCATGGGCGCGCACGGTCTGGCGCACCAGCGCCAAGCCGAGCCCGGTGCCTCGCTTCTTGGTCGTGTAGTCGGGATCCCAGATACGCGCGCGATCTTCATCCGGGACGCCCGGCCCGTTATCCGCAATGGCGACTTCCACCGCGTCCGCCACCCGTCTGACGGTCACTTCTACATGTCCACCGCGCCGCACGCTCAGCGCCTCCACCGCGTTGCCCAGCAGGTTTCTGAAAACGCGAGTCAAAGCTGCCAGGTGACCCTGCACCAGCGGCACCGCCTCCTCCGCCCTCAGCGTTCTGCTCACCGTTTCAGGAAGATCGCTCTTCAGAAGCTCGCTAAGCATCTCCGCCAGATCGATCTCGCTTGTCGGACCTTCAGGCAGCCGGCCGAGCTGGGAGAAGCTCCTCGCCATCTCGTCCAGCCGCTCCGCCTCCTGCGAGATGACGCCCAACGATTCCTGTAGCGCATCCGCCTCGCCGTGCGCTGCGAGTTGGCGCGCCTGTCGCAGCGCCAGCATCAGTGGGGTGAGCGGGTTCTTCAACTCATGAGCGACGCGCCGGGCCATCTCGGTGAAGCCACGCAGCCGCTCCGTCTCCAGTGCCTGTTGCCGGCCCTCCGCCAGACTGCTCGCCATGTCTCGGAACGCTTCCCTCATGACCGCGAATTCCGGCGGACCGTGCCCCTCACCGACGCTGCGCGTTGGCAGCGGCTGCCCGCTGGCCAGCCTGTCGGCCCAGTCGACGACCTCGTTCACCGGTCGGCTAAGCAACTGGGCCAGCTGCCGTGCAGCGAGGGCCGCGACGACCGCCAGCGAGAGCCCCAGGACGAGAGCCATCCAAGGCAGCGCAGTGGCGAGACGCTCGGCTATCAGGTCCCAGCGCCGTGCCAGGCCGACGGATCTAGAGAGCTCGGCCTCGTGGTCCTCGGAGGCGGCCTGCACCAGCGAGTCGGTGCCTGCGGCCTCCAGCGCTTCCAGCAGCTCGTTCCCCGTATCGCCGACGCGCCTCCACGCACCTGCTCCACCAGTCAGCTCGACCTGGGTCCTCAGTCCCCAAGCCGCCAGTCCGAGCAGCGCGACAGACGGGATCGCTGACAGCAAGAACAGGACGAAGAAGAGCCGGGTCGCGAAGGAAGGCCGACCGTGTTGCATCATCCCCTACGCAGGCTCGCGAGGTGCGGATTCAGGCGAACAGATCATGATGAGCTCTAGATGCCGCCGACCGGAAGTCGCCGGACGTGTCGATCTGCACGAAACGCTCTGCCTCCTCGGCGGTCGGCGCCTCGTACGCCGCCCGCTGGTCTGATAGCAACTCGATCCGGCCGTCGGTCACCGATCGGGTCGTCTTCGACAGTCGTCTTGTGAGAACGTCTTCGGGTGCTGTGCACTCGACGATAGCGAACAACGCCTCTCGCTCCGCCGCCGTCGCGTGCGCCTGCTCGCGATGCTCTGCCTTCGACCAGGAGGCGTCGAGGATGATGGAGTTTCCTCGCGTCAGCTCCCGACGCGCCTCGAACACCAGGGCACGGTAGGTACGGTCGGTCCACTCCGGCGAGTAGATGCCGGTCCCGAAATCGACCTTCTGTTCATCATGCGGATCGATTCCGGCCAGCTGCTTACGCACTACGTCGCTGTGCAGCACCCGGGCGCCCGATCTGCGCGAAAGTTCCTGCGCCTGTCTGGTCTTGCCACTCCCCATCAAGCCGGACACCAGCACCAGTCGTGGCCGCAGGCGCAGCGCGTCGGCCAGCGACAGGTCGAAGAAACGACTGGCCTCCGCCACCGCCGCCTCTTTCTCGAGGCTGCTGGGTCCCGGCTGGTCGATCACGAAGGAGCGGACTTTTCCGCGGACGTAAGCACGGTACGACTCGTAGAAGCGGAGCAGCGACGGGATGCGCTGGTCGTACGCATTCTCGTAGTAGGCGTCGAGAAACGCCTCGGCCAGGTCCTCGGCCCCGCGGGCCCGGAGATCCATCGACAAGAACGCGGTATCGGCCAGCGTGTCGGAGTAACGGAAGCGCTCGTTGAACTCGATGCAATCGAGCACGTGCGCGGCTCCGGTCTCCGGGTCGATGAAGGTGTCGTCCGTCTGCAGATCGCCGTGACAGTCCTTCACCCAGCCGCCGGCGACGCGCTCCTCGAACAGGTCGGCGTAGACCCGCATGTAGCGTTCGATCTCTTCCCTGCAAGTCGACCAGGTCTCACGGGTGAGCGTGCGGCCGATGAACGGCTCGGTCTGTTCGAAGTTCTCGTCCCAGTTCTGCCTGACCGTCTCCAGGGCGCCGAACTTCTCGATCTCGGGCGATGTCGCAGCGCGCTTGTGGAAATCGGCGACGAGCCGGCCGAGGTCGCGCATCATTTCCGGCGATGCCTGGCCCGACTCTATCAGCTTCGAGAGCCGCTGCTCCTCCGGCAGCCGCTTCATGACGACGGCGACCTCCTCGACCAGGGCAGGCCCGGCGAAGCTGAAGCCGCCACCCTGGTGGCGACGCACGGCTGCCAGGTCGAGATAGATGTCAGGTGCCGTCCGGCGGTTGAGCTCGATCTCGGCGATCGCCGCGGCGCGGCGCTTCTCGAGCGTCGAGAAGTCCAGGAACCCCATGTCCACGGGCTTCTTCACCTTGTAGACGTAGTCGCCGGCGAAGAAGAGGTGGGAGACGTGGGTCTGGCGATGCTCGACTTCATCTACCTCGTGCTCGTAGCTAGCGGGATCGAGAAAGAAGTCGACAATCTCCTGTGGCGTACTGCCGTGGCTCACTGGACCTCGTCCTCCCAGATCTGGTCAGGCGTTGCGATATGGAACCCCATTCGCGATCAACTCTTCTTGGCCGTCTTCGCGAAGAACGAGCTGTACTGCTGCGTCAGCTTGCGGCTGCCGCAGTGCGGGCACTTCGGTCGCGCCTTCTCGTGCTCCGTGATGTGAAGACGAAGGCTGAACGTCTTCTTGCAGTCCTTGCATTGATACTCATAGAGCGGCATGTGTGCCCCCCTTTGTGGCCGGCTGGAGACCGGGTATGGCCAGTAAGATGCGTTGGCGGCTCGCGGTTAAACTACGGTCGCTGGTGACCGGTAACCAGTGACCGTGGCCGGCAGTCGGTGGCCGGTAGCCGGTGGCCGGTAGCCGGTGGCCGGTAGTCGGTGGCCGGTAGCCGGTAGCCGGTGCCAGGAGGCCGATGATCGGAGTCGGTTACTGCTGAACCGGGGTCCGAGTATTAACTTTATATGTAGAGGGACACAGCATAGGGGAGGGGCCGTGCCGGACGCCAAATGGCGGACCATCGAGCACACCGCCGACCTGGGTCTGGAGGTCGAGGCGCCGTCGCTCGAGGGACTCTTCGTGGCGGGCGCTCGCGGGATGAGCGGTGTGCTGCTCGGTGTCGAGGAGGGAGGCGCCGACTGTGAGGCGGAAACGCCGACGCAGTGGCGCGAGCTGGCCCTCGAGGCGGGTGACCGGGAAGCACTCTTCGTCGACTGGCTGCGCGAGCTCCTCTACATCCAGATCTCCGAAGGTCTCCTGTTCAGCGCGGCTGAGATCGGCGAGCTCGGGGAGATCAGGCTCGTGGCCCGGGTTGGTTTCGCACCGCCGGCGAAGGCCTCGCTGGTGGAGCGAGAGCTCAAGGGTGTCACCTACCACGATCTCGAGGTCAGCCGGCGCGGCGACGGGTGGTTCGCACGGGTTGTGTTCGATCTATGAGGCGGCACGTCTGAGGTCATGATGGCGGTCGAAGGTTACAGGTTGGAGCGGATCGACGACTATCGTTGGCGTATTCCGCGGACCGGCCCGATGGTCACCGATGGTCTGGTATTCGCCGACGATGAGTTGATGCCGCACATCCAGGGCGACAAGAGCCTGCAGCAAGTCGCCAACGTCGCCTGCCTGCCCGGCATCCAGGGCCCGTCCATCGCGATGCCCGACATCCATTGGGGCTACGGTTTCCCGATCGGCGGCGTCGCCGCCTTCGACCTGGACGAAGGCGTCATCTCGCCGGGCGGCGTCGGCTACGACATCAACTGCGGGGTGCGCTTGCTGCGCTCCGACATCACAGTCGATGAACTGCGGCCGCGCCTCGCGTCGCTGATGGACCGGTTGTATCAGTACGTGCCTTCGGGCGTCGGCGGGTCACACGCCGATTTGAAGCTGTCCACGAATCAGGTGGCCCAAGTGCTGACCAAGGGCGCCGCCTGGGCGGTGGAGAACGGTTACGGATGGGCCCAAGACCTGGAACACATCGAAGCGGGCGGCCGGTTAGATGGTGCCGATCCCGATCATGTCTCGCAGCGCGCGTTGGAACGCGGCCGTGCCCAGGTCGGCACGCTCGGCTCGGGCAATCACTTCATAGAGATAGGATACGTCGGTGAGGTCTACGACGAGGCTGCGGCGGCTGCGCTGGCATTGTGGCCCGGCACGGTGACCGCATTCATCCACTCCGGCTCACGCGGGCTGGGGTATCAAGTATGCGATGATTACCTGAAGACCATGCTGCGCGCCTCGCAGAGATACGGGATCGTGCTGCAGGACCGTCAGCTTTGTTCGGCTCCGCTCGGCTCTGATGAAGCGAAGCAGTACCTCGGCGCGATGCGCGGCGCTGCGAACTACGCGTTCTGTAATCGCCAGATGATGGCTCACCGGGTGCGCGACACGTTCGAGGAGACGTTGGGACAGAGCGCCGAGCGGCTTGGCCTCCGACTGGTCTACGATGTGGCACACAACATCGCCAAGATCGAAACGCACGAGGTGAACGGTCGCGAGAAGGAAGTCTGCGTGCACCGCAAAGGCGCCACGCGCGCTTTCCCGCCGGGCCATCCTGAAGTGCCGGAGCTGTACCGCAAGGTTGGCCAGCCGATCTTCATCCCCGGCGACATGGGGCGCTACAGCTTTGTGCTGGTGGGGACCGAGGGTGCCTACAAGGAGACTTTCGGCTCGACTTGCCACGGTGCGGGGCGGATGATGAGTCGCAAGCAAGCGAAGCGCACGGCGAAAGGCCGCGCCATAGTACGCGAGATGGAGGACGCGGGGATCCTGGTGCGCGCCGCATCTCGTGCGACGGTGGACGAGGAGATCTCGGAAGCCTACAAGGATGTCAGGAAAGTGGTTCAAGTGGTTCACAGTGCGGGCATCGGGAAGATGGTGGCGCAGCTGAAGCCGCTCGGTGTGTTGAAAGGATAGAAGATGGCCGAATTCAAAAAGGTACTCGCCGCGACGGACGGCAGTGAGCATGGCATGAACGCTGTGGTGACCGGGGCAGCGTGGGCCGACCGGGCCGGCGCGAGCTTCGAGGTCGCTACTATCATCGAGGTACTGCTCTTGCCGCCTGCCTACGCGCCGCCGGGCGTCGACGCCGCCGACTACGAGCCGGCATTCGTCAAGGAGGCGCGCGAGAAGGCGGAGGCCCAGGCACGAGAGGCCGGCGCCGCCGATGCGAAGCTGCACGTGCGCGCCGGTCTGGCCCCGCGACTCGTCAACAGGATAGCGGACGAGTCGGACGCCGGCCTCATCGTAGTGGGCGCTCACCCGCAGCCCGTTATCGCACGCAGCCTGGTGGGCTCGACTGGGAGACGCATCCTCTATCTGGCCCGCAAGCCGGTTCTGGTGGCTGCCGAGCAGCGGCGCGAGCCGTTCCATCGCATACTGGCTGCAGTCGATCTCTCCGCGGGTTCGGGGCGCGTGCTGGAGACCGCCTGGGCCATCGCCGGCACGGATAAGGCTGAGTTGAGGGTGCTCTACGCTCTCGAGCCGTTGCCGATGATGCTGGCCGAGACGGTGAGCTACACCGAGGAAGAACGTCTGCGGCACGGGCGCGAGCAGATGGAGAAGGTCCTGGACGAGGCTGGTCTTCTCGAGGAAGAGGCCGTGCATGCACGGATGCGTGAAGGGGGGGCCGGGCACGAGATATTGGAGGAGGCCCAAGACTGGGACGCCGACCTCGTGGTGGTGGGTACCCACGGGTTCGGCTTCTTCGACAGGCTGTTGCTGGGCAGCACGCCGCTCTACGTGCTGAGGCACGGACAACGGTCGACGCTTGTAGTGCCGACAGCGGAATCTGGCGATTAGCCCCCGCTATCGCAGGGGGGATCATGATTGAGCTGCAGCGGGTGCTCGCAGCCACGGACGGGAGCGAGCACGGCCTTTGTGCGGTAGTGACCGGCGCAGGCTGTGCCGGCCGGACGGGTGCCAACCTCGAGCTGATCAGCGTCGTCGATATCGTCCTGCTCCCGATGAGCGCCGAGGGCGCGGAGTATCACACTGTCGTGGAGGCCGATCTGCGTGCCAGGGTGGAGGCGCATGCGGAAGAGGCCGATGCGACGGCTGCGCCGGTTCACATTCGAAAGGGCCACGCGGCGCCGGTCATCATCGAAATGGCGGATGAGCTGGAGGCCGATCTCATCGTGGTGGGCGCGCACCCGCGTCCGGCGGTGGCCCGCTTCCTGGTGGGCTCCACGGCCGAGCGGGTCATCCGCCTCTCGCACTCATCGGTGCTGGTGGCGACCGAGAAACGACGCGAACCCTTCCGGCGCATCCTCGCCACGGTCGACCTGTCCGGTCAGTCGCGCCGGGTGCTCGAGATGGCGGCGGCCATCGCGCTGGCAGACCAGGCGGCGATCAAGACGCTCTACGTGCAGGATCGTCTGACACCGATGCTGATGGAGGCGGCGCTATTCGACGAGCGAGAGCATCGTGATCATGCACGCAACCAGTTCGAGCAAGCGCTCTCCGAGGTCAGCCTACCGTCAGAGTTGATGATGAGCCCCGAGATCCGTGAGGGACATGCGGGCGACGAGATACTCCACGAGGCGCAGGATTGGGATGCCGATCTGATCGTGATGGGCACACACGGGTTCGGGTTCTTCAACAGGCTGCTGCTGGGGAGCACTTCGATTCACGTGTTGCGTCACGGGCACCGCGCGACGCTCGTCGTCCCGCAGGCGGAGGAGGAGTAGCCGGTGGCCGGTAGCCGGTGGTCGGCCGACTAGGTCGCGTCGCGCTCCTTTAGTAGCTCGTATATCCGGACGTGCTGGACGTCGAGGTCGTCGAGCCAGCGTCCGAGCACGAAGTCCGAGCCGACCTGAAAGATCCTGAACCTGGGCGGTGTCTCCACCACGCCGA